>DASUSM010000108.1:0-19372 GCA_036375115.1 Gemmatimonadaceae bacterium
GGACGCTTCCTCCGTCCGGCCCCGCCCCCCCGTCCCGACGCCCGTCAGCGCGGCGGGGTCAGTTCGTACCTAGGTAGACGTAGAGCCCGTACAGGCCGACGATCGCGCCGCTGACGGCGATCACGGTGCCGGCGTCGTCGCCGATGATCAGCCCGGCGAGCAGCGCGGCGCCGCCGACGATCATCAGCGTCTCGCCACGTCCGAACTGCGCGGCGGCCACCGCGCCCTCGCCCACCGTCGCATCGGCGGCGGCGACGGGCGCGCGCACGGCGACGCTCGCCGCGTCGCGGCTGGGCGCGGCGGGGGCCGCGACGGCCGCCGGCGTCTCCCGCGCGTCCGGTCGCGCGAGCTCCTGCGCACCCGCGACCGGCGCGAGGACGACGAGCGCGACGAGGGCGGCCAGATGGGTCCGCACGCTGCCTTGCATTGCACTATCTCCGCTGAGGGTTCACCTGCACGGTCGCGCGCCTTGTCGCATCCCGGCGCGCCACGGTAACTTCGACCGCGTCGTCCCGCACGGCAACTGGCGCGCCGCGTCCCGGGCGTTCCGACGGAAGCCCGGCCGCGACGCGCCGGCGTGCGCGCCATCACACATCGATCCGCATGAGGACGTGACCGCCCCATCGGAGCCGGCCGTTCCGGCAGCGGGCGCCCGCGCCGAAGGCTCGCTCGTCCGCGCCGTCGGCACGTGGGCGCTCGCGGCGAGCATCGTCAACATCACCGTCGGCGGCGGGATCTTCCGCGTGCCGGCGGAGATGGCGATCGTGCTCGGCGCCGCGGCGCCGATCGCCTACGTCGTCTGCGCGGCGGCGATGGCGCTGATCGTCCTCTGCATCGCCGAGGCGGGGAGCCGCGTCGCGCTGACCGGGGGACCGTATGCGTACGTCGAGGTCGCGTTCGGCCCGTTCGTCGGCTTCCTCGCGGGCGTCCTGCTCTGGCTCGTCGGCACGTTCGCCACGGCCGGCGTCTCGACGATCTTCCTCGGGTCGCTCTCGGGGATCGTTCCGGCGATCGGCGGCCGCGGCGCGTCGGCGGCGGTGCTCGCGGCGACCTTCGTCGTCGTCTGCGCGATCAACATCCGCGGCGTGCGCCAGGGCGCGCGGCTGAACGTCGTCGTGACGATCGCGAAGCTGCTCCCGCTCCTCCTCCTCGTCGCCGCCGGCGCGGCCTTCGTCCGGCCGGAGTACCTCGCCGTCGAGTCCCCGCCAGCCACTGGCGAGGTCGCGCGCGCGGCGGTCGTGCTCATCTTCGCCTTCGCCGGGATCGAGAGCGCGCTCGTGCCGAGCGGCGAGGTGCGCGAGCCGGCGCGCACCGTCCCGCGCGCGATCTTCATCGCGATGGCGGCGATCACCGTGCTGTACATCGCCGTGCAGGTCGTCGTGCAGGGCGTGCTCGGCGCCCGGCTCGCCGACGATGCGGTGCGGACGGCGCCGCTCGCCGCGGCTGCCGAGATCGCGCTCGGCCCCTGGGGGCGGATGCTCCTCCTCGTCGGCGCCGTCGTCTCGACCTTCGGCTACCTCAGCGGGATGACGCTCGCGATGCCCCGCGCCCTTTTCGCCTTCGCGCGCGACGGCTTCCTGCCGCGCGCGCTCGCGCAGGTGCATCCGCGCTGGCGCACCCCGTGGCCGGCAATCGTCGTCCAGATGGCGATCGTCTGGGCGCTCGCCGTCACGACGCAGTTCATGCGGCTCGCCGTGCTCGCGAACATCGCGACGCTCCTCCTCTACGCCGGCTGCTGCGTGGCCGCGTGGGAGCTGCGCCGGCGCGGCGTGCGCGCCGCGGGAGCGACGCCGTTCCGCGTCCCCGCGGCCGGCGTCGTCCCCGTGTTGGCCTGCGTCGTGATCGCCGCGCTGCTCTGGGCCACCGAGGTGCGCGAGTGGCTCGTCGTGACCGTCGTGCTCGCCGCCGCCGCCGCGGTCTTCGCCCTCACCCGCGACTCGCGCCGCCGCGTCGCGACGGCGCCGGAGACGCCGTGAGCCCCGCCGTCGCCGATCCGCTGCTGCGCTTCCGCGAGCGCTTCCCGATCCTCGAGCGGAGCACGTATCTCGTCTCCAACTCCCTCGGGGCGATGCCGCGGGCGGTGCCGGAGCGCCTCGCCGAGTACGCCGAGGCGTGGGCGACGCTCGGCGTCCGCGCGTGGGCGAGCGGCTGGTGGGAGATGCCGGTGCGGGTCGGCGACGAGATCGCGCCGCTGGTCGGCGCGGGCGCGGGGGAGGTGGCGATGGTGCCGAACGTCTCGAGCGCGCAGGCGGCGATCGTCTCGGCGCTGGACTACGGCGGCGGGCGCGACGCGATCGTCACGACGTCGCTCGACTTCCCCTCCGTGCGCTACGTCTACGACGGGCTCGCGCGCCGGCTCGGGGCCCGCATCGTCGTCGTCCCGTCCGACGACGGCGTCGGGATCGACCTCGACCGGCTGCTCGCCGCGATCGACGAGCGCACGCGGCTCGTCGCCGTCTCGCACGTGCTCTTCCGCTCGGCGTACATCATGGACGCGGCGGCGATCTGCCGCCGGGCGCGCGAGGTCGGCGCGCTCGTCGCGCTCGACGCGTACCACTCGGTCGGGGTGCTCCCGGTGGACGTGCGTGCGCTCGACGCCGACTTTCTCACCGGGGGCGTGCTCAAGTGGCTCTGCGGCGGGCCGGGCGGGAGCTTCGTCTGGGTGCGGCCGGAGCTCGGCGCGCGCCTCGAGCCGGCGGTGACCGGGTGGCAGGCGCACGAGCGCCCGTTCGCCTTCGAGGAGTCGATGGCGTACGCCGCGGGCGCCTGGCGCTGGCTCGGCGGGACGCCGCCGATCCCCGCGCTCTACGCGGCGATCGAGGGGCCGCGCATCGTCCGCGAGGCCGGGGTCGCGGCGATCCGCGCGAAGAGCGTGCGTCAGACGGCGCGGCTCGTCGCGCTCGCCGAGTCGCGCGGCTACCGCGTGACCGCGCCGCGCGACCCGGAGCGACGCGGCGGCACCGTGGCATTCGACATCCCGCACGCACGGGAGGTCGCGCAGTGGCTGCTCGCGCGCGACATCGTCGTGGACTACCGGCCCGGCGCGGGGATCCGCGTCGCCCCGCACTTCTACACGAGCGACGACGAGATCGAGCGCGCCGTCGCCGCGATCGACGAGGCGCTCGCCGGCGGCGGCTGGCGCGAGCACGCCGGCCGCGCCTCCGTCGTCACCTGACTCGTTCTCGCCCCCTCCGGTCCGCGCCGTCCGGCGCGGCCGCGTCCCCCGCGCCTCGACCCATGCGAACCGTCCGCGTCCTGCCGCTCGCCCTCCTTCTGCTTCCCGCCTGCGCCGCGGGCCAGGCGCCCGCCGCCGGTGCCGCGGTGCCGGCGCATCCGCGCGCCGACACCGTGTCCCTCCGCCGGACGCTCGACTCGCTCGCCGACGCGCATCACGGCGTCGTCGGCTACACGGTGCACAACATCGACACCGGCGAGCGGCTCGAGCGGCGCGGCGACGAGCCCTTCCCCACGGCGAGCCTGATCAAGGTGCCGATCCTCGTCACGACCTTCGCGCTCGTGGACTCCGGGCGCCTCTCGCTCGACGACCGGATCCACGTGCTGAAGGCGGACAAGGTGCCGGGCTCGGGGGTGCTCCAGTTCTTCCACGACGGCATCGACATCACCGTCGGCGACGCCGCGTGGTTCATGATCACCGTGAGCGACAACACGGCGACGAACCTCCTCCTCGACAAGGTCGGGATCCGCACCGTGTGGGCAACGATGGAGCGGCTCGGGCTGCCGCGCTCGAAGGTCCACTCGAAGTCCTTCCTCCGCTCGACGAGCGTGGCGATGGACAGCTCGGTGAAGTACGGGCTCGGCGTGACGACGCCGAACGAGATGGCGCGCCTCTTCGAGCTGCTCGCGCGGGGGGAGGCGGTGAGCCCCGCCGCGGACTCCGCGATGCTCGAGATCCTCGAGCACAACGAGGACTACCAGATGCTGTACCGCCACGCGGGCGGGGTGCGGGCCGCCCGGAAGACCGGGGCGACCGACTCCGTGCGCACCGAGTGCGGGCTCTTTCACCTCTCCGGGCGTGTCGTCGCCTGCGTCCTGACCAAGGAGAACGCGGACACCCGCTGGGTGCTCGACAACGAGCCCCAGGTGACGATGGCGCGGATGGGGGAGGCGATCGTGCGGGCCTGGGCCGTTCCGGAAGCGGCGCGGTAGCGGTGCGGTAGCAGCGCGGCCGTGGCGCCGGCGCCGCAGGGTCCGCCGCAGAGCCCGCCCGATCCGGCGGGGGAGCGTCCGTTTTCGGTGGTACGCGAAATGCCCTCCGCTCAATGGATTCGACCGGAGGGCTTTCTCGTGCTGGTTCGTGCCGGGCTTTGCGCGCTAGCGCTCGTCGCCGCCGCGCCTTCGGGCGCCGCGGCGCAGTTCACGACGGTGGTTCGACCCCCGGAGCGCCAGGCGGCAGCCGTCGAGGCCGCCTCCGAGGCCGCGCGCTCCGATTCCGCGGCGACGCTCCAGATCGTGAGCATGCAGCAGTGGGTGGACTCGGTCGCCGCCGAGGCGGCCGCCGAGGGAGACACGATCGTCGCCGTCGAGTCGGCGGGCGACGTCGTCATGGACAGCGCGGAGCTCGCCGCGCGCCCCGGGGAGTCCACGCTCCGCTACGCCAGCGGCGCCCCGGCGCCGGACACGGCGACGCCGCTCCCGCTGCTCACCCTCGTCGGGCTGATTGCCGCGGGGATCGGCGGCGCGCTGCTCTACCGGCCGCGTGCGTAGGAAGCTCGGCGCGCTCGTTCTCGCCGTCGGCGTGCTCCTCCTGGCCTTCGCCGGGACGAGCTACGCGCGTGGCGCCATCGCGCGCGCGGAAGCGCGCGCCGCCTGGGCCGCGATCGAGGCGCGCCAGGCGCGTCTCGACGGCATCGCGCGGCTCGAGCAGCGACAGCCCGCCGGGCACGCCCTCGGCGCGCCGGTCGGACGGATCGTCGTCCCCTCGATCGGCCTCGACGAGGTGATCGTCGAGGGCGTGGACGACGAGACGCTCAACGCGGGACCGGGGCACCTGCCGGGCAGCGTCCTCCCCGGCGAGCGTGGCAACTCGGTGATCTCCGCGCATCGCGACCGCCACTTCCGCCCCCTCGCGCGCATCGAGGTCGGCGACACGCTCCAGGTCGAGACGCTTCGCGGGCGCACGAGCTGGGTGATCGTCGCGCGCCGCGTCGTGAAGGCCGGCGCGCCCGCCCTCTTCGACACCGAGGGACCGACGCTGACGCTCACGACGTGCTGGCCGGTGCGCTACTTCGGCGCCGCGCCCGACCGGTTGCTCGTGCAGGCGATCCCCATGTGACGCCGCGCGCTCGTCGGCGCACGATCGGAAAGGGGAGGCATCCGGAACGGGATGACCTCCCCTTCGATCGTTCTTCCCCGCATCCCTGGCGCCCCGTCTCCGGCCGCCGTACACTTGCCCCCCGTGCCCCTCCCATCTCCCGCGCGCTGCAGTGCGGAGGTCGCCGCAGCGCTGCGCGACCGCCGTCCGGTCGTCGCGCTCGAGAGCTCGGTGATCGCTCAGGGGCTCCCCATCCCCGCGAATCGCGACGCCGCGCGTCGAATGACCGACGCGGTGCGCGCGCACGGCGCGGTGCCGGCGACGACGGCCGTCGTGCGCGGCGTTCCCACGCTCGGGCTCGAGGGAGAGGATCTCGAGCGCTTCCTCGCCCGCGACGGAGTCCGCAAGGTGTCGGCGCGCGACGTCGCGCAGGCGATGGCGAGCGGCGCCGATGGCGCGACGACCGTCGCCGCCACGCTGCTCCTCGCGCGGCTCGGCGGTGTGCGCGTCTTCGCCACCGGCGGCATCGGCGGCGTGCATCGCGAGCCGGCGTTCGACGAGTCGGCGGACCTGGTCGAGCTGGCGCGCTCGCCGATCGTCGTCGTCTGCGCCGGCGCCAAGTCGATCCTCGACCTGCCCGCGACGCTCGAGCGGCTGGAGACGCTCGGCGTCGCCGTCGTCGGCTATCGGACGGACGAGCTCCCGGGCTTCTTCGCCGCATCCACCGGCCTTCCGGTGCCCGCGCGCGCCGACGATGCGGCGGCGATCGCCGCGATCTTCGCCGCGGAGCGGGCGCTCGGGCGGCCGGGGGCGCTGCTCGTCGTGCAGGCGCCGCCGGCCGGCGCGGCGCTCCCTCGCGATCTCGTCGACGGCGCGGTCGCGCGCGCGCTCGACGACGCACGCCGCTCGGGCGTGCGCGGCGCCGGCGTGACCCCGTTCCTCCTCGCGGCGGTCGAGCGCGAGACGGGCGGGCGCTCGCTCGCCGCGAACCTGGCGCTGCTCGAGGCGAACGCGTCCCTGGCGGCGGAGATCGCCGTCTCGCTCGCTCCCCCGTGACTCCCGGCCGCACGCGGGCGTCCGCGAGATGGAGCCCTCGCGCGCGCGCGGCGCGGGAGATGCGATTGGACGTAGTGGAGACGATGGTGCGGTCGCGGCAGGCCAGCGGGAGTGGTTGAACTCCCGCGCGTCGGGATAGTACAATTGGCGTAGCCCTCATGCGACGGAGGATCCTCGAACGATGCAGACCCCTTTCCTGAGTTCCGAGGAGTACGACGAGCGTGCGCACCAGCTCTACAACGAGGGGCTGTACGACGAGGCGCTCGCCGTGCTTCGGCAAGGACTCTCGCTCTATCCGACGTCGGTGGAGCTGCATGTCGGATTGGGGTATGCGCGGCTGGCCCGCGACGAGTTCGCCTGGGCGCGCCGCAGCTTCGAGGAAGCGCTCGTCCTCGAGCCGGAGCACGAGGACGCCCTCGCCGGACTCGGCGAGACGCTGATGAAGTTCGGCGATCAGGAGGGCGCGCTGCGCTGCTTCCGTCGCACGCTCGACCTCGGCTACGCGGACGACATCGAGCTCATGATGCAGATCGGGCGCGCCCTGTTCCGCGATGGGCTCGTCGCCGAGGCGAAGGAGTTCTTCGAGGTCGCGGCCGAGCAGGCGCCGGAATCGGCGGAGGCGATCTCGTGCGTGGGGTACGCCCAGCACCGGCTCGGCGACGACGAGGGCGCGATCACGACGCTGCGCAAGGCGCTCCGCCTCGATGGCGAGCACGCCGAGGCGCGCGTCTACCTGGCGAACATTCTGTACGACCGCGGCGACTACGAGGCCTCGCTCTACCACTTCGAGCGGACGACGCCCGACGATCACTGGGACGAGCTCGGGATCTGGCGGCTCGTGGAGCTGAAGAAGACGCTGCACGGCGCGCGCGAGGACGACGCGGAGCTGAAGCCGTGGGAGTCGCGGATCGGCGACCTGACCGGGGAGCTCGATCCGATCGACGAGCTCCTCGCCGAGATCGAGTCGCGCGCCGCGGAGTCGGAGGAGTCGGGGACGACGCGCCAGCAGCTCGAGCTCTTCGGCGCGCTCCTCTCGGACCTCGCGTCGGGGCGCGACGAGGACGGCGCCGGACACAGCATCATCCGCGAGGGGCGACGCTTCGAGGGTACCTGGGAGGAGATCGTGCGGTCGATGCGCGACGCGAACGCGGCCTTCGCCGGGCGGTCCCTCGAGGAATTCATGACGACGGAGGCGCGCCGCGCGGAGCGCTCGACCGGTCGCGCGATTCCCACGCACGACGCCGAGAGCTTCCTGCGCGCGAGCGCGGATGCGGGACTGCTGACGATCGTCCGATGAACGCCGCCGACCGCCGCGCCGCGCTCGCGGCTCTCGAGCAGGCGCGGCCGGCGATCGTGCGCCTCGAGGTCGATCGACACCCCGAGGACGTGGCGGCCGATCTGATCGAGGGGTGGAGCGCGGTCGAGACCGCGCTCCGCTCGTTGCTCGGGGGATCCGCGCTCTCCGGCCAGCCGCTCGTGCACGAGCTGCGGCAGCGCCAGCTCATCTCGATCGACCAGGCGCACACGCTCGTGCGCTTCCTCGACGCCCGGACGCGCGCCTCGCGCACCGACTACCGGCCGACCCCCGCGGACGCGGAAGCGGCGCGCGACGCGTTCGGCTCGCTCGAGTCGAGCCTCGCCGCCGGATCGGCCGGATCGGCCGCGGCGCCGGCCGCCGCGTACGCGGCGTCGCCGGAGCCGCTCGCCGCGACGATCCCGCCCGCCGCACCGGCGGAGCGCCGGCGCCGCTCCTGGCTCGTCGTCGCCGGCGCCGTCCTCCTGCTCGCGGCGATCGGCCTCGCCGCATTGCTCGTGGTCCGCCCGTCGGCGTACGAGCAGGCGATGGCGAGTGGGCGCGAGCTGTTCGGCAGCGGCTCGCCGAACGCCGCCGTCGGCCAGTTCACGCGGGCCGCGCGGGAGAATCCGGAGGCCGCGGCGCCGCACCTCTATCTCGGCCGCATCGCGCGCGACCAGGGAGACCTCGTCACGGCGACGCGCGAGATCACGCGCGCCATCGAGCTCGAGCCGACGAACGGCGATGCGCTCCGCGAGATGGGGAGCCTCCAGCTCGTGCGCGGGGACAACAACCTCGCGCGCAACTTCTACGTGCGCGCGATTCAGGCGAAGCCGGGCGACCGGCCGTCGATGGGCTATCTCTCCTGCGCGCTCGCGCGGCTCGGACGATTCCAGGAGGCGCAGTCGTTCCTCCAGCGCGCCGGCGACGGGCCGTGGAGCGCCTGCACCGTCCCCCTCCTCCAGCAGGGGATGATCCAGCAGCCGGGCGCGGCCATCCCGCGGTGATCGTCTTCCGGGGCGCCGGCAAGCGCTACCGCCCGCTCTTCCGCGCCCCGGTCCGCGCCCTCGACGACCTCACGCTCGAGATCGTCCCCGGGGAGATCCTCGGCATCGCCGGCCCGAACGGGGCGGGGAAGAGCACCCTGATCGCCCTCCTCCTCGGCTTCCTCGCGCCGACCGAGGGGGAGGTCCGGATCGATGGGCTCCCGCCGCGGCGCTACGTCGAGCGGCACGGGATCGGCTACCTCTCCGAGCTCGTCGCGGTGAACCCGCGCTGGCGCGCCGAGCAGGCGCTCGCACGCTACGCGACGCTCGCCGGCGTCCCGAAGCGGGAGGTGCGCGCGCGGGTGGACCGCGCGGTCGACGAGCTCGGGCTCGCGCCGCACCGCGACAAGCGCGTCCGCGCCCTCTCGAAGGGGAATCTCCAGCGGCTCGGGCTCGCCCAGGCGCTGCTGCGCGACGAGCGCATCCTCGTCCTCGACGAGCCGACGCACGGCCTCGATCCGCTCTGGACCCAGCGCTTCCGCGACATCGTCGCCGCCCTGCGCCG
Organism: Gemmatimonadaceae bacterium; assembly: GCA_036375115.1. Lineage (GTDB taxonomy): Bacteria > Gemmatimonadota > Gemmatimonadetes > Gemmatimonadales > Gemmatimonadaceae > DASUSM01. The sequence goes on from DASUSM010000108.1 coordinate 9,174, forward strand.
TCCCGACCGCGCGATCCTGATCGCCTCGCACAACCTCGACGAGCTGCAGCGGCTCGCCGACCGCGTCGTGATCCTCGACCGCGGCCGGCTTCAGCGGATCGTCGTCCCCGGCGTCGACGCGCCGACGGGGCGGGCGACGTATCGCATCGTCGTCGCGCGCGGCGTCGAGGAGCTCCCCGCCGTGCACCCGGGCGCCGTGGCGCTCGGGCGCGGCGAGTTCGAGCTGCGCGACGTCGAGCTCGAGGAGCTGAACCGGGTCCTCGCGGCGGTCGTCGCGCGCGGCGCCCTCGTCGCCTCGGTCGTGCCGACCCGCTCGGCGCTCGAGCGGCACTTCCGCGAGGCGGTCGGAGACGGGGCAGGTGACGGACGATGAGCGCCCGGATCCTGGCGCGGTACGCGCCCTGGCAGGCGCGGGACTACCTGTTCGAGCGCGGCATCCCCGTGCTCGTCATCTGCACGCTCTTCGGGTGGCTCACCTACGGCGCGATGGCCGGGATGCGCGGGGAGCTCGGTCCCGAGGCGCTGCGGCAGCTCGCCGTCGCCCTGTGGCGCAGCATCGTGCCGCAGGTCGCGCTGTTCGGGACGATCCTCGCCCTGAACGGGATCGTCGCCACCGACCTCCGGCAGGGGTACTTCCGCTTTCACTTCGCCAAGCCCGTGTCCGCGCCGGCCTACTACGCGCAGTCGTACGCGATCAACGGACTGTCGCTGGGCGTCATCACGCTGCTCTTCTTCCACGTCCTCGCGCGGCTCCTCGGCATCCCGACGCCGATCTGGGCGGCGGGGTACGTGCTGCTCTACTTCGTGGCGCTCGGCGGGATCATCTTCCTCGCTTCGAGCGCGTCCGTCTCCTGGCTCGGCCGGTTCGACTGGCTCGTCGCGTCGGCGCTCTGGGCGGGCGGGGTGGTGACGCACGAGCTGGCGCTGCGCGGCCAGCGGTGGGCGCGGCTCGTCGCCCCCGCGCTCCCCCCGTCCTGGCGGACGGACGACGTGTTCCAGGCGCTCGTCGCGGGCGTCCCGCCGCCGACCGAGCCGCTCGTGCACCTCCTCGCCTACGGCGCGGTCTGCTTCCTGCTCGGAGTGATCGTGCTGCGCTACCGCCCGCTCGCCGCCTGAGCGCCGCGGCGCGCCGGACCGTCCCTCGACGCGACACCATGACCGCCTCGCTTCCCTCGGAGCCCCTGCCGGGGCTCGACTCGTCCACGGTCCATCGCACCGTCCTCTCGAACGGCCTCACGGTGCTGCTCCGCCGCGACGACTCGGCGCCGGTCGTCGCCGTCGTCACCTACGTGAAGGCCGGCTACTTCGACGAGACCGACGACATCGTCGGCATCGCGCACGTCCTCGAGCACATGTACTTCAAGGGGACGGAGCGCCGGGGCGTCGGCGAGATCTCGCGCGAGACGAAGGCCGCCGGCGGCTACCTGAACGCCGGCACGATCTACGATCACACGAGCTACTACACGGTGCTGCCGGCGAGCGGCTTCCTCGCCGGCCTCGAGGTGCAGGCCGACGCCTACGCCAACTCCGTGATCGACGCGGAGGAGCTCGCGCGCGAGCTCGAGGTGATCATCCAGGAGGCGAAGCGGAAGGCGGACAACCCGTCGGCGGTGACGCTCGAGACGCTCTACGAGCTCCTCTTCGACCGGCACCGGATGCGGCGCTGGCGAATCGGGCGCGAGGCGGGACTGCGCGCGCTCGGCCGGGCGCAGCTCGTGCGCTTCTACCGCAACTTCTACCGTCCCCGCAACACGATCCTCTCGATCGTCGGCGCGATCGACCCGGACGACGCGATGCGGCACGTCGAGCGGCTCTACGGCGCGCTGGACGATGCGCCGATCGAGCGCGCGCCCGGCCCGCCGGAGCCGGACCGCCGCGGCTTCCGCTGCCGCGAATGGTCGGGGGACATCCAGCAGACGCAGGTGGGGATGGGCTGGCGCACCGAGCCGACGATGCACCCGGACACCCCCGCGCTCGATCTCGCCGCGACGGTCCTCGGCGCCGGGCGCGCGTCGCGGCTCTATCGTGCGGTGCGCGAGCGCAAGCTCGCGACGTCGGTCGGCTCCTTCAACTACACGCCGACGGAGCTCGGGGTATTCGCCATCCACGCCGAGGGGCCGCCGGGCCGCGCGGCCGACGCGGCGCGCGCGGCGTGGGGCCAGGTGCACGACCTGCGCGAGCGCGGCGTCGGCGTCCACGAGCTGGACCGGGCGCGCCGCATCATGGAGGCGCGCTGGGTACGGCGGCTCGAGACGATGGAAGGGCAGGCCAACCACATCGCCGAATGGGAGGCGCTCGGCGACTGGCAGCTCGGGGAGCGGTACCTCGAGCGGCTCGTGACGACGAGCGCGGCGCAGGTGACGGAGGTCGTGCAGCGCTACCTCTCGCCCGACCGCGCGGGGATCGTCGTCTATCGTCCGGAGGGGACGCCGGCGCTCGCCGAGAGCACGGACGCGATGTGGCGCCTGCTCGAGCGCGACCGGCCGGAGCCCCTGCCGGCGGTGCCGCCGCGCGCCGCCGCTCCGAGCGGGGTGAGCGCGCCGACGCCGCGCGCCGAGCGCGAGGAGGCGGGCGTGCGCGTGTATCGCACGGCGTCCGGCGTGCCGCTGCTCGTGCGTGCCGTCCCGGGTGCGCCGGTGGCCTATCTGGGCGTCTTCGCGCTCGGCGGCGCGAGCGAGGAGAGTGCCGAGCGCGCGGGGATCACGAGCCTGCTCGTGCGCACGGCGGTGAAGGGGACGCGCCGGCGGACGGCGCAGCAGATCGCCGAGGACGCCGAGCTGCTCGGCGGGAGCATCGCGCCGAGTCTCGCCGGGGAGAGCTTCGGCTGGACCATCTCCGTGCCGTCGAAGTACGCGCGCGCGGCGCTCGACCTCCTCGCCGACGTCGCGCAGCACGCGACCATCCCGGACGATGCGCTGGAAACGGAGCGGTCGCTCGCCATCGCCGACCTCGCGCACCTGCGCGACGACATGTACCGGTACCCGATGCGTCTCCTCACCGAGGCGGCGTTCCGCGGGCACCCCTACGGCATCCCCGCATCGGGGATGGAGGACTCGCTCTCGGCGATCCGCGCGGACGAGGTCCGCGACTGGCACCGGTCGCGCCTGCTGGAGGCGCCGAGCGTCTTCGTCTACGTCGGCGATGGGGACCCCGACGAGGTGGCGGCGCTCGCCGCGTGCGACCTCGCCGAGCTGCGGTGGCGCGAGGGGACGCCGATCGCCGATGCGCCGTGGCCGGCCGAGCCGACGCAGTCCGCGGAGTCGCGCGAGAAGGCGCAGACGGCGATCGCGCTCGCCTTCCCCGCGCCGGCGCGCGGCGACGACGACCGGTACGTCGCCGACCTGATCGCCGGGATCGCGAGCGGACTCGGCGGCCGGTTCTTCGACGAGCTGCGCGACCGGCAGTCGCTCGCCTATACGGTCCAGGCGTTCGCCAGCGAGCGCCGCGCGGCGGGACTCTTCGTCTCCTACATCGCGACGTCGCCGGAGAAGGAGGAGGTCGCGCGGCAGGGGCTCCTGCGGGAGTTCGCGAAGCTGCGCAAGGAGCGGGTGTCGGAGACGGAGCTGCGGCAGGCGCAGACGTACGCGATCGGCACGCACGCGATCCGGCAGCAGTCGGGCGGCGCGGTGCTCGGCGACATCGTCGATGCCTGGCTGCTCGGCCGCGGCCTCGGCGAGCTCGCGGAGTTCGAGGAGCGCGTGCGCGGGGTGACGCCCGACGACGTGCAGCGCGTGGCGCGGCGGTACTTCGACGAGGGGCGCCGCGTGGAGGGCGTGGTGCGCGGGGTCGGCCGGGAGGTCTGAGCGCTCACCCCGCGGGCGCCGCCTCGACGTGCTCGCGCAGGCGGCGGATCGCCCGCGCCAGCGAGAACGTCGCGCGCCGCAGGCGTCCGTCGGGGGCGCGGAGGCCGTACATGCGGTCGTAGTCGCCCGCGTCGCCGACGATCATCCCGCGCACGAGGGGCTGGTTCGTGGCCCAGGCGAGGACGCGCCAGAGCGTGCGCTCCTGCGCGAGCTCGCCGTGCGACATGGGATACCCGCTCGCGTTGAAGACCCAGTGCGGCTTCGTCGAGCCGGACGCGCGCATCCAGCGCTCCGCGGCGGCGAGCTGCGCCTCGAGGCCACGCGCGCCGGCGCGCGACGGCTGGAAGCCGAAGCCGGCGACGTCGAGCGGCGAGTCCGCGGAGGCGGCCCACGCGTAGAGCGTGCTGTCGCGCGGGCCGAAGCTCGACGCGGCGACGCCGACGCCGACGCGCGGGTCCGCCTCGTGCGCCACGCGCGCGGCCTCGGTCAGATAGCGCTGCCACTCCTCGACGGGAAGGGTGCCGACGGCGCGTCGCGCGGCGCCGTAGGGCTCGTAGGCCGGCAGGATGACGTGCGGGCGCAGGCGGCGGGCGATGCGATCGACCGCGCGGAGCCGGCGGTCGATGTCGAGCCGGCGCGGGGGCCGCGCGAAGGCGGCGACCTCGGTCGGATAGGCGAGGGCGACGACGAGCCACGCGCCGCCGCGCCGCAGCTCGTCGAGCGAGCGGGCGAGCGAGTCGAGCGCGATCGGCCCCGTGCCGTCCGGCGCGAGGACGACGGCGACGACGGCGGCGCGGAGCGTGTCGGCGGTCGCGCGATCGTTGCGGAGCGCGAGGGGCGGCGGGCCGCCGCCGAGCGTGGGGAAGAGTCGCACGCCGACGCGGAAGTCGCCCTCGGGGCGCTCCTGGATCAGCGCATCGGCGTAGGGGCGGTAGCTCGCCACCGCCTGCCGTCCGATGGGAAGCTGGCTGAGGATCAGCGCACTCCACCCCGCGGCGACGGCGGCGAGCACGCCGCGGAACATCATCGTCAGGCGCCACTGCGACGGCAGGGCGGGGGAGAGGATCGGGATGTGGACGATGAACGGCGCGCCGAGCGCGGTCGGCGAGGCGGCGAGGGCGAGCGCGCTCGCATCGGCGGCGCGCAGCGCGAGGAGGAACGCCGGGATCTCCGCGCCACGCGAGATCGCGTAGGACGCGACCGCGTTCGCGGCGAGGATGATGTTGTACAGCGCGATCGGCGCGGCGACGAGCGGGGCGACGAGCCGCCGCGATGCCGCCCACATCGCCTGCACCGCGGCGAGAACGATGACGGCGGGCCAGATCCACGCCGTCGCCTGGAGCGCGCGTCCGAGGAGCGTCGAGGCGCTGGCGAGGGCGACGAGGAGCGCCGGCGCGATGAGCAGGCCGACGAGCGCGGAGAGGAAGGCGAAGGCCGGCGGCGCGTTGCGCTTGCGTGCGATGCGCGCGGCGACGGCGATGTCCCAGAGGAGGATCACGGCGGAGAGCGCGACGAACGCCGTGAGGAACGGCTCCCTCATCCGCGGGCGCGCACCTCCACGCGGAGCGTCGCGGAGGAGAGCCGGCGCGCGAAGACGTCCACCGCCTTGCGGGCCTCGCGCTCGGTCGGCGCGAGGACATCGAGCAGGAGCAGCTCGCGCTCGGGAAAGCCGTGCAGCGCGATGTGGCAGCCGTCGAGCAGGAGGAGCCCGGCGCAGCCGTCGTGCAGCGTCTGGCGGATGACGGGCGCGCCGAGCGAGGCGAACCCCGCGGCGCCGGCGGCGGCGACGATCAGCCCGCTCATCGCCGCGGGGTCGCGCAGCTGCGGCGCGGGGACGCCGACGAAGTCCGCCAGAAGGTGCGTGAAGGGCGACGCCACAGCGGCTAGAACATGCTCATCGCGAGGAACGACCGCAGCGAGTCGTTCGTCGAGCGCAGCCGCGCCGAGAGGAGGCGCACGATCGCCCAGAGCACCTTGTAGGCGAGGTCGCGGTTGAAGTCGAGCAGGAGCTCGAAGTCGGAGCGGGCGATCGTGATGCACAGCGTCTCGGCGGAGGAGATCGCGTCGGTCGAGCGCTCGGTGCGGTCGAAGACGGCCATCTCGCCGAAGACGGTGCCGGGCTTCAGGACGGCGAGCGCCTCCTCGCCGCTCCCCGGGACGTCACGGCTGATGCGCACCTCGCCCTCGACGATCAGATAGAGGCGGCTCCCCGACTCCCCCTCGCGGAAGATGTACTCGCCGCTCGTGAACCGCTGCTCGCGGCAGACCTCGGAGACGCGGGCGAGCTCGCCGTCGTCGAGATCCTTGAAGATCGCGACGTTGCGGAGCAGATGGGTCAGGACCGCCATCGGGCCTCCACCGTGGGGGGTAGGGCAAGCTAGGCGGCGCCGAATGTGCTGGCAAGACGACGGCGCCGCCCGTACTATTCGCCCATGCGACGTCGGGCGCTGCTCGCCGCGGTCAACGCGTTGTCTCTCTCTCGCATCGCGCTCGCTGCCGCGTACCCGCTCGCCGGCGACGCGTCGTGGCGCGTCTCGCTCGTGGCGCTCGCCGGCGCCTCCGACTTCCTCGACGGATGGATCGCGCGTCGCACCCACCTGACGACGCGGTGGGGGGCGATCCTGGACCCGGTCACCGACCGCCTCTTCGTGCTCACGGCGATCACCACGCATCTCGTCGAGGGATCGCTCGGCGTCGCGCAGTACTACGCCCTGCTCGTTCGCGACCTCGCGACGGCGGTCGGATTCCTCGTCGCGCGCGCGGTACCCTGGCTGCGCGGCGTCGAGCTGCGCGCGCGATGGGCCGGGAAGATCGTCACCGTGCTGCAGCTCGCGACGCTGCTCGCGCTCTCGCTCGCGCCGCGCCTCGTCGTGCCGCTCGTCGCCGCCGTCGTCGCGACGTCGGTCTGGGCGATCGCGGACTACACGCGGGCGCTGTGGCGGGAGCGGCCGCCGGCGTGAGGGGGGGGTGTGCGAGGCGCGCGATGCGGGTGGGTCGAGTGGCGCTCGGCCCTCGGCGCTCGGCGCTCGGCGGACGGGAGCTGCGTCACGGTCGCCGCTCCGGGCGCTGTGCCATCGCGCTTCTCTTCGCGCTCGTCTTCGCGCCGGCCGCGCTCGGCGGGCAGGTCGCGTCGTCGTCCGGACGCGCGGTCGAGACGGCGCCGCGCGTGCTGCCGGAGCTGCGGATCGACGCGATCGAGGGCGCGCGCGACCGGCTGCACCTCGGCCTCGGCGGGGTCGTGCCGCTCGGGACGTACGCCCGCGCGGCGCTGATCGTCGGCGGCGGCGCCGCGCGCGCGGATGGCGAGGCCCGCGGGAGCGCGCGAGCGGAAGGCCTCGTCCGCTTTCTCCTCGACCCGCTCCGCGAGCGCCGCTGGGGCGTGTACGGCGGCGCGGGGGTGAGCGCCGGCTGGATCGATGGCGACGGGTGGCGCGCGGGGCTCGTCATCGCGGTCGGCATCGAGGGACGCGCTCGCGGCGGACACGCGCTCGCCGCCGAGCTGGGGCTCGGCGATGGGGCGAGAGTGGGCGTGGTCGTCCGACGGACGCGGGCGGGGAGGCGGTAGCGCCTCCCCGGCTCACTGCAGGTCCGCGTCCGCCTCCATCCCGGGCATCGTGCCGGGCGGGGTGCGCGAGCCGGCGCTCGGGTCGATCCGCTCCGCCTCGTCGCGAATGCGCAGCGCGTAGCCGCGCAGCGACTCGTCGTCGCGGCGGGGGGGCAGCACGAAGCCCGGCGTCTCCGGACGGGAGGAGCGGGGTGAATCCACCATGAGGTCGCCGCCGCGCAGCTCCACCGCGGCCTCGAACTGCTCGACCGCCTCCATGAGCGTCGCGAGGTCGTCCGGCTCCTCGCTTCCGTCGACCTCGATGAGTCGATCGCGCAGCCGGAGCGCGATCTCGTCCGCGTTCCGCCGGCGCTCCTCGTCGCGGTGCGGATTGAGGGCCTGCTGCAGCTCCTCGCGGTGGTCGTCCGGATTCATGCGCTCTCCGTGGCAGTCCGTGGCAGTCGGTGCGGTACGGCGCCGAGCTGTTCAAAAGGGGTGCCGACGGATGCAGAAACGCCCCCGGCGTGCGGGGGCGTCGCGTCGTACCGATCGACCTGCCGCGGCGAATGCCGCGAATGCCGCGAATGCCGGCGCGTCGTGCGTGCCGTGCCGAGCGTCGTGGCGCGCCGTGCGCTGAGCCTGGTGCCGGGGACCGGCGCCGCCGTCAGGCGGCGGACGCCGCGTCGGCCGTCTCGGCCTGCGCCTTCGCCGGGCGGCAGAAGCGCTCGCCGAGCGTCTGGAGCTCCGTGAGCCGCGCATCGTCGAGCTCGGGATAGCGCTCCCTCATGTATCGCATCGTGTCGGCGAACCACTCGGCCTGATGCTCTTCGGCGGAGCCGATCACGCCGCACCGCATGATGTGCTGGAACAGCTCGTCGCGTGCTTCCTCGAACGGAGTCGGGGCGGCGACGGGTCGACGTCGATTGTTCTTGCTGGACATGAATCCTGGTCAGAGGGTGAGAGAAGACGGACAGCGTATGAATATAACCGATTCGTGAGCCCGATCACAGCCGGCAGCATCGTCCGGGCGAGGATGTGCACGCGGTACGCTGGCGATGTCTCGGCAACGTCTCGCGCCTCTTCCGTAACCGCCCCGACGTCAATCGGTTCCACCGCGCAGAAAGGGGAGGAGCACCTCCAGCAGCGCGTCCGGCGCTTCCTCCGGCACGAGGCGTCCGACGTCGGGGAGCCGCACGAGCCGGCTGCCGCGGATGGCGCCGGCGAGGCGATCCGGCGCGCGGTCGTCCAGCCAGCGGTCCGCCTCGCCCCAGACGACGAGCGTCGGCGCCTCGATCGCCGCCGGGTCGATCTCGTGCACGTCCTGTGCTCGCACGGATCGCGCGAGCGCGAGGAGGTGGCGGACGCCGTCCTTTCCGGCGAAGGGAGCGAGGTAGCGCGCGAGGAGGCGCGGCGGCATCGCGTCCGGCGAGGCGACGCTCCCCTCGAGCACGGTCCGGACGAGCGGCGCGGCCCCGAGCACGCCGCGCGCGACACGCAGGAGAAAGCGCGCCGTCCCCGCCTGCACCGCGCGGACGTCGCCGGCGGGCGCGTCCTCGAAGCCGAGGCTGTTCACGAGCACGAGCCGGTCGACCCGCTCGGGGCGCGTGGCGGCGAGCCGCAGCGCGACGGCGCCGCCGAGGTCGATGCCGACGACCGCGGCGCGGGCGACGCGCAGCGCCGTGAGCGCGTGGTCGAGGTACTCCGCCTGCGCCGCGATGCCGAGATCCACGTCGAGCGGACGGTCGGACTCGCCGTGCCCCATGAGGTCGATCGCGAGGGCGAGGTGCCCATCGAGGGCGACGACGGGCGCGATCTCGCGCCAGAGGAAGCTCGACGTCCCGAAGCCGTGCAGGAAGACGACGGGGGAGCCGCCGTACCCGTACCGCGCGACGTGCACGGCGCCCGGACCGGCGGGGATGCGCAGCAGATCGGCGTCGATGGGTTCCTCCGGTGTGGTCCGCGGGCGGGCGGCGCGCGTGGATGCTCTCACGTCCCGGCGCGCCGGTCAAGGGCGCACATCGCTTGCATCGCCCCGTCACTTCGGTTTCTTTCCCCGGGTGCGGCGACGACTCCGGCGCGCCTGTCGAGATGGGGGCGCACGGCGCTCGTCCGTGCCGCCCCCCGCCTCCCCGCCGCCACAGACCGCCGCGATGCCGGACCAGCCCGATCAGACGTACGACGAAGGACGATCGCGCAATCTCGAGGCGTTGCTGCGGGCGCTCGCCGCGCGCATCCGCGAGCTCGACGAGCTGGGACAGCTCCTCCCGCACGCGAGCGAGCTCATGCGGCTGATCGGCGAGATCCGCAGCGAGCTGTTTCACTACGAGGTGCGGGCCACCTACGACACTCCCGAGATCGCCGACAACCGGCGCATCGTGCGGGAAGCGAAAAAAGAGGACGATCCGACATGGGAGAGAAGCGAGTGGACGCCGGACGACGAGGACGACCCGGAGTGGTGAAGGCGCGGCGCCGGAACGAATCGCGGCGCCCCTTCTACATCGCGCTCGCCCTCATCGCTCTCGTCGGCACGGCGGCGATCGTCTACGTCGCGACGCGGCCGTCGGCGGGCGTGGCGACGGTCGATCCCGCGCTCACCCCGGGCGAGGCGGAGGGCTACCTCCTCGGCGACCCGAACGCGCCGGTGCAGATCCTCGAGTTCGCCGACTTCCAGTGCCCGGCCTGCGAGCGCTTCGCGACGATCACGGAGCCCGACATCCGCTCGCGCATCGTCGAGCAGGGGCTGGCGAGCTTCCGCTTCTACGACTTCCCGCTCCCGCAGCACCGCAACGCGGTCAACGCGTCGCTCGCCGCGGCGTGCGCGAACGACCAGGGGAAGTTCTGGGAGTATCACG
>DASUSM010000109.1:0-4578 GCA_036375115.1 Gemmatimonadaceae bacterium
CGGGCGCGCGAGCGCGGCGATGACGAACAGCACGGGATGCTCCTCGGTGTGGGGGAGCACCTATCCCTACAACCCGTATCCGATCCCGTGGGCCAACCACCTCTTCCAGGACAGCCCGTCGCTCGCCATCGGCGTGTTCGAGGGGCACATGCGGAAGATGGCCGACGGCTTCGTCGCCGTGCGCCGCGCACAGGCGCTGCTCGACGGCGAGTGGGACGCCGAGCGCACCGAGCGCGAGCTCGCGGACCTCGACTGGAAGGGCTTCACCGACGAGGAGTTCGCGCTCTGCCCGCCGATCGTCGCGATGGGCGGCGACGGCGCGATGCTCGACATCGGCTTCCAGAACCTCTCGCGGCTCATGGCGTCGGGGAAGCCGATCCGCGTGGTCGTGCTCGACACGCAGGTCTACTCGAACACCGGCGGGCAGGCGTGCACGAGCGGGTTCACCGGCCAGGTGTCGGACATGGCGTGGTACGGTCCGGCGCAGCACGGCAAGACGGAGGTGCGGAAGGAGCTGGCGCTGATCGCGATGGCGCACCGCGGCGTCTACGTGCACCAGTCGTCGCAGGCGTCGCCGTCGCACCTCATGGCCGGGGTGCTCAAGGGGCTGCAGAAGCGGCGTCCGGCGGTCTTCAACATCTACACGCCGTGTCCCGTCGAGCACGGGCTCCGCGACGACTTCGCGCGGCACGCGGCGCGGCTCGCGCTCGAGAGCCGGGCCTTCCCGTTCCTGACGTACGATCCGGACGCCGGGAGCTCGTGGACGGACTGCCTCTCGCTCGAGGGGAATCCGTCGCCCGAGGACGACTGGCCGACGTACACGCTCGAGTACGTGGACGAGAGCGGGGCCCCCGCCGCGATGGAGCTTCCGCTCACGACGGCCGACTGGGCCGCGACCGAGGGGCGCTTCCGCAAGCACTTCGCCCGCGCCGCGGGCGGCGAGGGTGACCTCGTCCCGTTCCACGAGTTCCTCGCGCTCGCGCGCGGGGAGCGCGAGGGGAAGACACCGTTCATCCACCTGCTCGGCGACGACCGGAGGCTCGAGCGGTGGACGGTGTCGCCGGAGATGGTGCATCTGGCCGAGGAGCGTCGGCTGCACTGGACGCAGCTGCGCGAGCTGGCCGGCGTGGCGGTGCCGGCGGCGACGCGCGAGCGCGTGGCCGAGGCGATCGAAGGCGAGTTTGCGGCGAAGCTCGACGAGGCGCGGCGCGAGTACGAGGGGAAGCTCGCGGCGATCCAGGCGAGCTACCCGGCGGCGATCGCGCGCCGGTTCGCGGAGGCGCTGCTCCGCGGCTCCGACGGCGGCAAGCGCTCCGTCGGCGAGCTCCTCGCGGCGCTGCCGGTGCTGACGCCCGCGGAGGTGCCGCCGAGCGGCCCCCTCGCGACGCCGGGCGTCCCGCTCGCGCCGCCGCTCGCGCCGCCGAACGCATCGCTCGCGCCGCCGCAGGCGGCGCCCGTCCCGGCTTCGCCGGTGACGACGGCGCCGGCCGCAGCCGCGCCGACCGCAGCCGCGCCGACCGCAGCTGCGCCGACCGCAGCCGCGCCGGCGCCGGCCGCGAGCGACACGGTCGCGATCGAGCCCTCCATCGACTCCGAGCGCTGCACCACGTGCAACGAGTGCATCAACCTGAACAAGAAGATGTTCGCCTACGACGCGGACAAGCGGGCCTACATCAAGGACCCGACCGCGGGCACGTTCGCGCAGCTCGTGCAGGCGGCGGAGAAGTGCCCCGTCGCGGCGATCCACCCGGGAACGCCGCTCAACCCGAAGGAGAAGGACCTCGACAAATGGCTGAAGCGGGCGCAGGCCTTCTGACCCGGCTGGCGCGCCGCGCGGGATCCTTCGGGTTCTCGCACGGGGTCCACCCGCCGGAGCACAAGGAGCTCACGGCACACCTTCCGATCCGGCGCATGCCGTATCCGGACGAGGTGGTGCTGCCGCTGCGCCAGCACGCCGGGAAGCAGGCCCGGCTCGTCGTGCGGAAGGGCGCCCACGTGGAGCGCGGCGATCTGCTCGCCGAAGCGGATGGCTTCGTCTCGTCCCCGATCCACGCGTCCGCGGCCGGGTGGGTGTCGGACGTCGACTGGTGGCCGCACCCCGACGGGTCGATGTGCCCCGCGGTGCGGCTGCGCGTCGAGCGCTACTCGGCGCAGGTCGCCCGTCCCCGGGTCGTCCCCGACTGGCACGGGCTCTCGCGCGAGGAGGTGCTGCGCGCGGTGCAGCAGGCGGGGGTCGTCGGACTCGGCGGCGCCGCCTTCCCGACGCACGTGAAGCTCACGCCGCCGAAGGATGCGACGATCGACACGATCGTCGTCAACGGCGCCGAGTGCGAGCCGTACCTCACGGCCGACCACCGGACGATGGTCGAGTATCCGGAGCGCGTGCACTTCGGCGTCCGCATCATGATGCACGCCCTGGGCGTGCGGCGCGCGATCATCGGCGTCGAGCGGAACAAGCCGGACGCGATCGCCGCGCTCGAGCGGGCGCGTCCGAGCGATCTCGACGTGACCGTGCTCCCGCTCACCGTGAAGTATCCGCAGGGCGCGGAGAAGATGCTCATCAAGTCGGTGCTCGATCGCGAGGTGCCCTCGGGGAAGCTGCCGGCGAGCGTCGGCGTGATCGTGCAGAACGTCGGGTCGGTGGCGACCCTCGCCGAGGTCTTCGAGACCGGGCTGCCGCTCGTCGAGCGGATCGTCACCGTGAGCGGGCGCGGCGTGCGGCGCCCGGCCAACCTGATCGTCCCCGTCGGGACGAAGCTGCGCGACCTCCTCGCGTTCTGCGGCGGCCTCACCGACGACGCGGCGGAGGTGCTCTTCGGCGGTCCGATGATGGGGCTCGCCCAGCGCGACCCGGACGTCCCGGTCCTCAAGGGGACCACGGGCGTGGTCGTGCTGACCCGGGACGAGGTGCGCGCCGAGGACTGGATGCCGTGCATCCACTGCGGGCGCTGCCTCGATGCCTGCCCGATGTTCCTGAACCCGTCGCTGCTCGGCGAGCTGGCGCGCGTCGGCCGCTACGAGCAGATGGAGGACGAGCACCTCGCCGACTGCATGCTCTGCGGCTCGTGCAGCTACGTCTGTCCCTCGAACATCCCGCTCGCACAGCTCTTCCAGGCGAGCAAGGCGTCGCTGCGGCGCCGGCCGCCGGCGCCGGCGCCCGCGGCGGCGGGACGGGGGGCGGCGTGAGCCCGGCCGCGGCGCGGGAGCGCGGGCGCGAGACGACGTTCGTCGTCACCGCATCACCGCACCTCAGGGGGCGCGACAGCGTGCCGCGCATCATGTGGAACGTCGTGGGCGCGCTGATGCCGATCCTCGCCGCGGCGACCTGGTTCTTCGGGCCGAGCGCGCTGCTCGTCGTCGGGGCATCGGTCGCCGGCGCGGTGCTCACCGAGCACTTCCTCGGGCGTCGCGGCACCCTCGCCGACGGCTCCGCGGCGATCACGGGGCTGCTGCTCGGCCTCACGCTCCCGGCCGGATTCCCGATGTGGATGGCGGCGCTCGGCGGAGCGTTCGCGATCGGCTTCGGAAAGCTGCTGTTCGGCGGTCTGGGCTACAACGTCTTCAACCCCGCGCTGCTCGGACGCGCGTTCCTCCAGGCCGCGTTTCCGGTGGCGATCACGACCTGGCCCGCCGTCGGCGCGGCCGGCGCGGGCGGAAGCTGGTGGGCGCTGCGCGGCGACAACCTCGCGCTCCCGCTGATGAGCGCCCGAAGCACCGATGCGATCACCGCGGCGACGCCGCTCGGACTCATGAAGTTCGAGCGCGCGGGGACGCCGCTCGACCATCTGATGCTCGGCACCACCGGCGGCTCGCTCGGCGAGACGGCGGCGCTGCTCGTCCTGGTCTGCGGCGCCTACCTCGCGCTGCGACGCTACCTCGACTGGCGCATTCCGGTGAGCATCCTCGCGACGGTCGCGGCGTTCGCCGCGGTGCTCCACCTGGCCAATGCGCAGCGCTACCCGTCCGCGCCGTTCATGCTCTTCTCCGGCGGACTGATGCTCGGCGCCGTCTTCATGGCGACGGACATGGTCACCGCGCCGGTGACGAAGGGAGGACGCTGGCTCTTCGGGATCGGGATCGGCCTGCTGGTCGTCGTCATCCGCGTCTGGGGCGGCCTCCCCGAGGGCGTCATGTACGCGATCCTGCTCATGAACGCGCTCGTCCCGTTCATCAACCGCGCGACGCAGCCGACACGGTTCGGCGCCGCGCGCGCGAGGATCGTCGCATGAGCGCCGGCGGGTCGCCGACCGTGCACGCGGAGTCGCGTGCGGGCTCGCCGCTTCCGGTGCTGGAGGCGCCGCAGGTGCCGTCGTGGCGGCTGCTCGTCACGCTCGGCGGCGCCGGCGCGCTCGCCGGTCTGCTCATCGTCCTCGCCTACGGCTGGACGCTCCCGCGCATCGAGGCGCATCGCGCCGGCGTGCTGCGCGCGGCGATCGAGGAGGTGCTCCGGCAGCCCGCGCGCGCCGACACGCTCTGGCTGCACGACGGTGCGCTCGTCGGCGCGCTCCCCGCCGGGGCGGGCGGCGCGGGGCTCGAGCGCGTGTACGCCGGCTTCGACGCCGACGGCCGGAGGACCGG
>DASUSM010000110.1:0-15928 GCA_036375115.1 Gemmatimonadaceae bacterium
AACAACCCGATCTACCTGCGCGCGATCGAGGCGCTGCGGCAGTCCTTCCTCGCGATCTGGGCGCAGACCGACGAGATCCAGCTCTCCGTGACGGAGACGGAGCTGCGCTGGTCGGACGTCCCCGTGCTCGTCGAGGCGACGAAGTCCACGGACAGTCTGCCGTGGCTCTTCTTCAAGGACGGCATCCGCGAGGTCGTGGTCCAGCGCGGATTCGAGGAGTCGGAGGTCGTCGGGCTCCTCGACATCGTCCAGCGCTCGCGCAACGCGGCGCCCGAGCAGGACGACCTGCTCACGATGCTCTGGGAGAAGGACTTCCTGAACCTGCGCTACCGCTTCGTCGACCTCACGGTCGAGTCCACGGCGCCGCTGGACACGAGCCTGCCGGCGGAGAGCCGGCCCGCCGAGGCGACGCCGCAGGCGCTCGAGGAGGCGCCGCCGGAGATGGCGCGCCCCGGCGTCGTCAGCCTCGACGACTTCGACTCGACACTGTACTTCCTCGACGAGAACGAGCTGCAGTACCTGACGGACGCGGTGCGCGCCGAGTACGCCTCGGACCTGCGCCGCAACGTCGTCGCCATCCTGTTCGACGTCTTCGAGCAGCAGACGGACGACAAGGTCCGCGACGAGATCTGCGCGATCGTCGACAACCTGATGCTGCACCTGCTCTCCGCGGCGCAGCTCTCGACCGTCGCGCTGCTCATCCGCGAGGCGCTCGCGACGGCGGAGCGCGGCCGGGAGATCACGCCCGCGCACGCGCGGGCGCTGCGCGCGATCCCCGACCGCCTCAGTGCGCCGGAGGCGCTCGCGCAGCTGCTCCAGGCGCTCGACGAGGCGGCCGAGCTCCCGCCGCAGCAGGAGCTGAGCGAGCTGTTCGAGCAGCTGCGCCCGTCCGCGCTCGCCGTCGTCTTCGTCTGGCTCGGGAAGCTGCAGAACGCGGCGCTCCGGCCGATGCTCGAGGCGGCCGCGGCGCGGCTCGCGTCGGCGCACACGAACGACCTCGTCAAGCTGATCGGCGACCCGAACCCCGTCGTCTCGCACGAGGCGATCCGGCGCGCGGGCGACCTGAAGACGGCGGCGGCGGTGCCGCCGCTGCTGCGCATCATGACCGAGGACGACGCGGCGGCGCGCCTCGCCGCGGTCACGTCGCTCACGGAGATCGGCTCGCCGAGCGCGCTCCAGGTGATCGAGCGCGCGGTCGAGGATGCCGAGCGCGACGTGCGCCTCGCGGCGATCCGCGCCCTGACGGCGCGGAAGTACCGTCCCGTCCTCCCGCGCATCGAGGCGGTCGTGAAGGGGAAGGCGCTGCGCGAGGCGAACCTCACCGAGAAGATGGCCGTCTTCGAGCTCTACGGCGCGCTCTGCGGCGACGCCGGCGTCCCGCAGCTCGACGACATCCTCAACGGCAAGGGCTTCCTCGGCCGCCGCGAGGACCCGGAGCTGCGCGCCTGCGCGGCGATGGCGCTGGGGAAGATCGGGTCGCGCATCGCGACGGACTCGCTGCGCAAGGCCACCACCGAGAAGGAGGTTCTCGTGCGCAACGCCGTGAGCCGCGCGCTGAGGAGCGGCTCGTGACCGCGCCCGGCGGCGCCTCGCAGGGCGCGTCGTCCGCCAGCTTCACCGAGCTCGGCGGCGACGGCTACATCCGGAAGGCGGGGCGGACGTTCATCACCGCCTGCTACGGCGCGATGCGCGCGATCAAGCTCTATCCGATCGAGAACGCGGCGGTGCAGAAGGCGCTCGAGGACCTCGTCGTCATCTCGCGCGAGATCCTCACGCGGGAGAGCGAGCTCGAGTTCCGGCTCTCCGGCGAGTTCATCTTCATCAACGCGACGCGCCTCCGCCTCGACCTCGACAACTACGCGAGCTTCAGCCACCTGCTGTCCGTCTTCCGCGCGGCCGGGGTCGGGGCGCTGCGGCTGCACCAGGAGCCGGTCGTCCGCGACTGGATGGTCCTCCTCTCGCTGCTCCAGGCGCCGGCGCGCGAGGAGGCGCAGACGCGCTTCCACCAGCTGACGGGAAAGCTCGAGCAGGCGAAGGTCGTCGTCTTCGAGCTCTCGCAGTCGCAGGAGGACGACGAGCAGGAGTTCCGCGAGAAGGCGAAGGAGGCGGCGAAGCGCACGTACTCGCAGTCGGTGGCCGTCACGAAGGAGGTCATCAACTCCGTGCGCATGGGGCGCAGCCCCAACATCAAGAAGATCAAGCGCGTCGTGCAGGGGATCGTGGACCAGATCCTCAACGAGGAGACGTCGCTGCTCGGGCTGACGACGATCCGCGACTACGACGAGTACACGTTCACGCACAGCGTCAACGTCTGCATCTTCTCGGTCGCGCTCGGCCGCCGTCTCGGCCTCGGCAAGCTGCAGCTGTACGACCTCGGGCTCGCGGCGCTCTTCCACGACATCGGAAAGTCGCGCGTGCCCGTCGAGGTGCTGAACAAGACCTCGAGCCTCGACGACGACGAGTGGCGGCTCATGGCCGCCCATCCGTGGTACGGCGTGCTCTCCCTCTTCCAGATGCGCGGACAGCAGGAGCTCCCGTACCGCTCGATGGTCGTCGCCTACGAGCACCACATGAAGCACGACCTCACCGGCTACCCGCGGAGCGTCCGCCCGCGGGAGATGAGCATCTTCAGCAAGATCGTCGCGGTCGCGGACGGCTTCGACGCGGCCACCTCGCGGCGCTCCTACCAGACGAATCCGCTCTCGCCGGCGGCCGTGCTCCAGGAGATGCGCGACAACCCGCGGCGGGGGATGGACCCCGTCGTCGTGAAGGCGTTCATCAACCTGCTGGGGATCTACCCGGTCGGCACGTGCGTCGTGCTCGACACGTTCGAGCTCGCGCTCGTCCACGCGGCGAACCCAAACCCCGACCTCATCTCGCGGCCGATCGTGCGCATCGTCAGCGACGACAAGGGGAACGTCCTGCACCCGGGGCACCTCGTCGACCTCGGGATCCAGCAGCCGGGATCGGACAAGTTCGCCCGCACCATCATCAAGACCGCAGACCCCGACCGGTATGGCATCCGCATCGGCGACTACTTCGTCTGACGCGATCGCCCGGCGCTTCACGGCGCTGCGCGAGCGCGGGCGAAGGGCGCTCGTTCCCTATCTGACCGCGGGCCACCCCGACCCGGTCCGCTCCCTCGAGACGCTGCGCGCGGTCGAGGAGGCCGGCGCGGACATCCTCGAGGTCGGCGTGCCGTTCTCCGACCCGATGGCCGACGGACCCGTCATCCAGGCCAGCTCGCAGATCGCGCTCGCCGCCGGGATGACGCTCGACCGCACGCTCGACCTCGTCTCGCGCGCCGGACTCTCCATCCCCGTCGTCCTCTTCAGCTACCTCAATCCCGTGCTGCACGCCGGCGAGGGCCTCCTCGAGCGCGCGGCGCAGGCGGGCGTCCACGGGCTCCTCGTCACCGACCTCCCCGTCGGCGGCGACCCCGCGCTCGAGTCGCGCCTGTCGGCGGGGCCCCTCGCCTTCGTGCGCCTCGTCGCCCCGACGACGCCGCGCGAGCGCATGGCGGAGATCGCGCGCCACGGCAGCGGCTTCGTCTACCTCATCAGCCGCCTCGGCGTGACGGGCGCGCGGACCGAGCTCCCGCCCGAGCTCCCGCGCACCGTCTCGCTGCTGCGCGAGGTCTGCGACCTCCCGATCTGCGTCGGCTTCGGGATCTCCGCGCCGGACCAGGCCCGCGCCGTGGCGCGGATGGCGGACGGCGTCGTCGTCGGCAGCGCGCTCGTGCGCGCCGCGGAGGACGGCCCGGAGGCGGCGGCGACGCTCGTGCGCTCGCTCCGCGCGGCGATGGACGAGGTCGCGCCATGAACCGGCTCATCAACTGGTACGGCTGGAGCGTCGCGGCGCTCGGCTCGGTCGCGCTCGCCGCCGCCCTCGGCATCGACGGGCGCTGGGTCGGGGCGCCGCCGACGATCCTCGCCGCGTTCGCCCTCACCTTCGCGCTGCGGGCGCTCCAGATCCCGCTCACGAAGTACTCGACGCTGAACCTGATCCCGATGGTCGCCGTCGGGGGTGCGCTCATCGGCGGCCTCACGCAGACGGCGATCGGCCTCTACGCCGGCCTCTTCTTCGCCGACTGGATCGCGCTCCGCAAGCCGGCGCGCGTCGGCTGGATCAACGCGAGCCGCGAGACGATCGCGCTCCTCTCGGCGTACGGCTATTACGCGGCGATCATCGTCAACTCGGGGATCCCGAACGGCGGTGAGCTGACCGTCGATGCGGTGCCCGCCGCGGCGCTCTTCCTCGTCGGCTACTACATCCTCAGCCGCGCGCTCCTCTACTTCACGCTCCTCTGGCGGAACAAGCTGCAGGCGGAGGAGCGGTCGTTGATCGTGCGCTACGAGGTCGTCGGCTTCTTCTCGAGCGTCGGCGCGATCACCGTGGCGCTCTTCACGATCCAGAGCCTCGGCGGATGGGGCTGGGCGATCATGGCGCTGCTGATGCTCTTCGGCGGGCTGCTGATCAAGCGGATCCTCGAGGAGTCGATCGCGGCGGAGGAGCTGAACAAGATCCACGCGATGGAGCAGGTCGTCACCTCGGACGTGGACCTCGGGGAGGCGTTCCGCCGCATCGAGCGGCTCGCCCATCGCCTCGTGGACTGGCGCGACCTGCGCATCTGGCGGCTCCAGACGGGCGGGCTACGCCTCGTCTATCGCACCGACGAGGGACTCCTCGCCACGCCGCGCGAGCCGGGTCCCGATGGCGCGCGGATCCGCCGCCTCGCGCTCGACACCGGCGAGCCGGTGATCGTCACGGACGCGGCGAAGGACGCGCGCGTCGAGCGCGTGAGCCCGAACGCCCGGAGCCTCGTCGTCATCCCGCTCCGCTTCGGCGACCGCAACGTCGGCCTGCTCGAGCTCGAGCACCACAAGCGGAACGCCTACGCCTCGAAGGAGGTGGCGCTCATCCGGCGCTTCGGGCAGCAGCTCGCGACGACGATGCACATCGACGACCTGCGGCAGCCCCTGATGGACGCCGTGGACCGCGTCACGAGCCAGCTCGGCACGCTGATCGAGTCGGCGCGGGCGCTGCGCGGGGGCGGCGAGGACGTCGCCCGCACGATCGCCGACATCTCGCGCGGCATCGCCGAGGAGAGCGAGCAGGTCGGCCGCAGCCTCGAGGTCACCCAGGTGCTGCACGACCAGACGGTCGGCGTCGTGCGCGACGGCGGCGACGCCGCGGCGGCGAGCCAGAAAGCGACCGAGATCGCGACCGAGCACCGCGAGACGATCGCCACGGCGATCGACCGGCTGGTGAGCGCGAAGGCGTTCGTCGCCGAGAGCGCCAGCGAGATGGATGGCCTCGCCCGCACGACGCGGCGCATCACCGAGTTCATCAGCGTCATCCGCGAGCTCGCCGACCAGACGAACCTCCTCGCGCTGAACGCGGCGATCGAGGCGGCGCGCGCCGGCGAGCACGGCCAGGGCTTCGCCGTCGTCGCCGACGAGGTGCGCAAGCTCGCCGAGCAGAGCGCGCAGGCGTCGGACGAGGCCGGAGACATCGTCCTCGGCTTCGAGGAGCAGATGCGCCGCATCGCGACGCAGATGGACCGGGGGCAGGGGGTCGTCAGCGACGTCGAGACGCTGTCGGAGAGCGCGCTGCGCGCGCTCGACCTCATCGTCCAGACGACGGCCTCGAGCTTCGCCCGTTCGCAGCGCATCGCCGCGACGTCTCGCGACCAGGAGACGGAGTTCGCGCGCCTGCGCGAGCGCGTCGCCCGGATCGCGGAGATCTCGCGCCGCAACCGCACGGGCGCGGAGAACGTCAGCTCGTCGGCGAAGGAGCAGGCGACGGCGCTGCGCGAGCTCGAGGGCGCCACGCACGAGCTCCGGAACGTCGCCGTCTACCTGACCGACCTGACGCGCCGGCTGACGAGCGTCGGCTGACGCGTCGCGACTCCACGCCGGCGCACCGGCCGGCCGCGCCGCGAGCGTTTGACACCGACCCCCTGCGCCTCTACGTTCCCGCCGTGCGGACACGCGACGCCATCTCGCTGCGCGGCATGCGCTTCCACGCGCGCGTCGGCATCCTGCCGCACGAGCGGGAGCTGCCGCAGCCCGTGGAGATCGACCTCACCGTCTGGCCGGCCGGGCGCCTCGGCGCCGGGCCGGAGGCGATCGACTACCGCGCGCTGTACGAGGCCGCCGCGGGCGCCATCGCGCGCGAGCTCGGCTACCTCGAGGAGGTCGGCGAGGCCATCGCCGACCGCGTGCTCCTCGATCCCCGCGTGCGCCGCGCCCGCGTCGCCGTGCGCAAGCCGCACGTCGCGCTCGCGGGCCCGCTGCTGCACGCCGAAGTCGTCGTGGACCGCGACCGCGGTGCGTGACGTGGCCTACATCGCGCTCGGCTCCAACCTCGGCGACCGCGACGCCCACCTCGCGCGCGCCCGCGCCGCGATCGCCGCGCTCCCCGGCACGCGCGTCCTCGCCGAGAGCGCCGTCGAGGAGACGGCGCCGCTCGGTCCCGTCGAGCAGGGGCCCTTCCTGAACCAGATGGTCGCCGTCGAGACGGCGCTGGCCCCGCGCGCGCTGCTCGACGAGCTCCACCGCATCGAGCGCGACGCCGGCCGCGTGCGCGGCGCGCGCTGGGGCCCGCGCACCCTCGACCTCGACATCGTCCTCTTCGAGCGCCAGCAGGTGAGCACGCCGGAGCTCGTCGTCCCGCACCCGGAGCTGCCCCGCCGCGACTTCTGGCGGCGCGAGCTCGAGGAGATCCGCCAGCGGTGAGCAGCGAATCCCGACGCGACGACCGCGCGCCGCGCCCCGTGACCGTCCGCGACATCGTCGGCCGGAAAGGCGGCGAGAAGCTCGTCATGGTGACGGCCTACGATGTCCTCTTCGCGCGCATCTGCGACGAGAGCGGCGTGGACATCATCCTCGTCGGCGACTCGCTCGGCAACGTCGTCGCCGGCTTCGAGACGACGCTGCGCGTCACCCTCGACCAGATGATCTATCACGGCGCAGCCGTGCGCCGCGGCACCGCGCGCGCGCTGCTCGTCGTGGATATGCCCTTCCTCACGTACCACGTCAGCACCGAGGACGCGCTCCGCAACTGCGGGCGCGTGATGCAGGAGACGGGGGCCCAGGCCGTGAAGCTCGAGGGGGCGGGGGAGGAGATCCTCGCCGCCGTCCGCGCCCTCGTGCGCTGCGGCATCCCGGTGATGGGGCACGTCGGCTTCACGCCGCAGTCCGTCCACGCGCTCGGTGGCTTCCGCGTCCAGGGACGCGAGGAGGAGGCGGCCGCGCGCCTCGTCGCCGACGCGCGCGCGCTCGAGGAGGCCGGCGTCTTCTCGATCGTCCTCGAGCTCGTCCCGGCGGAGGTCGCCCGGCGCGTCACCGACGCCGTGCGCGTCCCGACGATCGGCATCGGCGCCGGCGCGGCGTGCGACGGCCAGGTCCTCGTCCTCCCCGACCTGCTCGGGCTCAACGAGGGCTTCGCGCCGAAGTTCCTCAAGCGCTACGCGAACCTCGCCGCGGACGCGCGCGACGCTCTCCGGCGCTTCGGCGACGAGGTCCGGTCGGGCGCCTATCCGGATGACGCGCACAGCTTCTGAGCCGCGCACGGCCGTGCGCATCGCCGAGGTCCGCGCCGCCGTCGCCGCGGCGCGCGCCCGGGGAGCGCGCGTCGCCTTCGTCCCGACGATGGGCGCGCTCCACGAGGGACATCTCGGCCTCGTCGACGAGGCGCGGCGGCATGCCGCCTTCGTCGTCATGAGCATCTTCGTCAACCCGCTCCAGTTCGGGCCCGGCGAGGACTTCACGCGCTACCCGCGCGACGCCGACGGCGACACCGCCAAGGCCATCGCGCGGGGGGCCGATCTCGTGTTCCTGCCGGCGGTCGAGGAGATGTATCCGCCCGACGGGCGCGCGGTCGCCGTCGTCCCCGAGCGCCTGCACGAGCGGTGGGAAGGCGCCGTGCGCCCCGGCCACTTCACCGGCGTCCTCACCGTCGTCGCGAAGCTCTTCAACATCGTCCTTCCCGACCTCGCGGTGTTCGGCCGGAAGGACTACCAGCAGGCGGCGCTCGTGCGCGCGCTCGTCCGCGACCTCGACATCCCCGTCGAGATCGTCGTCGCACCGACCTCGCGCGAGCCCGACGGGCTCGCCCGCTCGAGCCGGAACGTCTACCTCTCGCCCGAGGAGCGGCGCCGCGCCCTCGCGCTCTCCCGGGGCCTCCTCGCGATGCGCAGCGCCTTCCGCGCGGGAGAGCGCGACCCGGCGGCGCTCCTCGCCGCCGGCCGCCGGGAGCTGGACGCGGAGCCGGGCATCCGCACCGATTATCTCGCGCTCGTGGACCCGGCGACGCTCGAGCCGGTCGCGCGCGCGAGCGCGGCGAGCGTCGCGCTCGTCGCGGCGCGCGTCGGCGCCACCCGCCTCATCGACAACATCATTCTCGGCGACGAGGCATGACTCCGGACACGGCGGCGGCCCTGTCGCTCCCGGCGTGGGCGCGGGTGGGCGAGAAGCGCCGCGCGCACATCGCCCGCGTGACCGCGCTGCTCGAGCAGTGGGGCGTGGCAATGGGGATCGGCGAGGACGAAGCACGTGCCTGGCGCGACGCCGGCCTGCTGCACGACGCGCTCCGCGACGCGCCCGAGGACGAGCTCCGGGCGCTGGCGAACGTCCCGGGGATGCCGGCGGAGATGCTGCACGGCCCGGCCGCCGCGGCGCTCCTCGCCTCGCGCGGCGAGCGGCGGTCGGAGCTGCTCGACGCCGTCCGCTGGCACACCGTCGGGCACGCGGGGTGGGGCCGCGTCGGCCGCGCGCTCTATATGGCCGACTTCCTCGAGCCCGGACGGAAGTTCTCGCGCGCCGACCGGGCCTATCTCGCGGCGCACGTCCCCGACGACTTCGACGGTACCTTCCGCCAGGTCGTCCGGGCGCGGATCGAGTGGGCCGTGCGTGAAGGGAACGCGATCTTCCCCGAGACGATCGCGCTCTGGGACGAGGTGCGATGAGGCGGGGAACGAGGATCCTGCTCGCGCTCGCCGCCCTCGCGCTCGTCGCGGCGCTCGGCTGGTGGCTGATGGCGCCGTCCCTCGCGAGGATGGAGCTCGCCGGCGCGCGCGCGCCCGAGGGGACCCGCATCCGCGTCGAGGTGCTCAACGCGACGCGCACCAGCGGGCTCGCGCGGCGCGCGACGCGGCACCTGCGCGACCGCGGCTTCGATGTCGTCGGCATGGGGAACGCCGACGCGCTCCAGGACAGCACCGTCGTGCTCGACCGCACCGGCCACCCGGAATGGGCGGCGCTCGTCGCCGAGGCGCTCGGCGGGGCGCGCGTCGAGCCGCGCCCCGACACGTCACGCTACCTGGATGTCACCGTGCTGCTCGGGGCGTCCTGGTCGCCGCCGGCCGAGCCGTTCGACCCGTAGCTGGCCGCACGCCGCCGCGATGTCGATCCCGCGGCTCTTCCGCACCGCCACCTCGACGCCCTCCCGGCGGAGCTCCCGCGCGAACGACGTGATGCGCTCCGGCGGCGTCGGCGTGAAGCCCATCGCGCCCCCCGGGTGCAGCGGGATGAGGTTGACGAACGCGCCGCAGTCGCGCGCGAGCTTCGCCAGCTGGAGGGCGTGCTCGATCTGGTCGTTCACCCCGCCGAGCATGACGTACTCGAACGTCACGCGCCGCTCGAACGCGCGGGCGGCCGCGATGACGTCGTCGAGCGGATACTTCGTGTTGATCGGCATGAGCCGCCGGCGCAGGTCGTCCGTCGGCGCGTGGATCGAGAGCGCGAGGCGGAACTGCTCCGGGCGCTCGCCGAGCGCGACGATGCCGGGGAGCACGCCGACGGTGGAGATCGTGATGTGCCGGGCGCCGATGCCGAGCCCCTTCGGATCGTTGAGGATCGTCAGCACGGGGTCGACCGCCTTCCAGTTCATGAGCGGCTCGCCCATCCCCATGAAGACGATGTTCGTCACGCGGATCGGCGGGTCGAGCAGTCGCATCTCGCGCACCTGGCCGGCGATCTCGAACGGCTCCAGGTTGCGGCTGAACCCCATCGCGCCCGTCGCGCAGAAGGAGCACTGGAGCGCGCAGCCGGCCTGGGAGGAGATGCAGAGCGTCAGCCGGTCTCCCTCCGGGATCGCGACCGTCTCGATCGCCTCGCCGTCCGCGAGGCGGAAGAGAAATTTCTGCGTCCCGTCGCTCGACGTCTGGCGCGCCGCGATCTCGAGCCGGGGCATCGAGAAACGCTCGGCGAGCCGCCCGCGAAATGCCTTCGGGAGGTCGGTCATCTCCTCGAAGCCCGCGACCGGGCTCGTCCACAGGTGACGCACGACCTGCGACCCCCGGTAGGCGCTCTCGCCGACCTCGACGGCGAACTCGCGCAGCCGGCGCTCGGCGTCGGCGGGCACCAGGTTCAGCAGGTTCTCGGTCTCGCTCACGGCAGGGTCGTGCTGAGGGTGAACTGGTAGATCGGGTCGAGCCCGGCGCCGCCCTGCTCGCGCGCGACCCCGACGAGGTAGCGCGCACGATGCAGGCCGACGGCGAGCCGCAGCCGGTGGGTCTCGGCGCCGAACGCATCGCGCGCGGCGACGCCCACGCGCACCTCGACGCCGTCCCACCGGCCGGAGCCGAACAGGTAATGCTCGCGCGCCAGCGACTCGGTGTGGCCGAACGAATACCCCGCGCGGATCTGATGGTGCGTGTCGGGGCCCCACACCCGCGCGTCGGCGGCGAGCGAGTAGGTCGTCCGCTCGTCCGAGGACGACGCGGGGCGCCAGAGGAAGGAGGAGGCCGCGACGCGCGCGTCGACCCCGAGCAGGCCGTCGGCCACGACGCCTGCGTCGAGGCCGAGCGCGCCGCGCCGCTCCGCATCGAGGCGTCCCATGCGATGCCGCGCCGCGAGCCCGACGGTGAGATGCTCCTGCCGGCGCGCCACCCCCGCGGAAAGCACCCAGGTGTCGTAGGGGATCTCGACCCCGCCGGCGGGGGAGTCGGTCGTGCGAAGCAGGTCGGTCACCGACCCGTGCACGGCCGAGACCGATGCGGTGAGCCCCGCCGGCAGCCGCGCCGAGACGTCCACGAGGAGCAGAGACACTCCCTGATCGGCGGGCGTCGTGAGCGCGGCGGCGGTCCCGCGCGCGCGCGACGAATCGTCGAGCGCGGCGGCGGCGGGGTTCCAGAACGAGAGCCCCGCGGACGTGGCGAGCGCCTGCGGCTCGGCGAGGGTGCCGATGGGGAAGAGCAGGAGATCGCGGCCCGGCACCTCCTGGGCCGGGACGGGCGCCGCGCCAAGCGCCGCGATCAGGCCGCCGAAAATCAAGTGCCGCATGACTTTGACACTACCGGCCGCGAGCGTGATGGTCAAGGAAATCTCTTCCGACCGCCCGTCCTTGCGATTACCTTACGCGCTTGCACCACGCCCCAGCGGAGCTCTCTTGCAGCTGACGGATCTGATCACGGCCGGCAGGGTGAAGGTACCGCTCGCCGGCCGAACGAAGGATGAAGTCCTGCGGGAGCTCGTCGAGCTGGCCGTGCACGAGCGCGGGCCGCATGTCGTGGAGTCCGTGGCCGGCGCCGTGCGCGAGCGCGAGCAGCTCCTCTCCACCGGCATCGGAGGCGGCATCGCCATCCCGCACGGCAAGAGCATCGAGCTCGACGAGCTGATCGTCGCCGCTGGCGTCGCCCCGGGCGGGATCGCGTACGACGCGCTCGACGGCAAGCCGGTGACGCTCCTCTTCCTCCTCGTCGGGCCGGAGACGGCGGCCGGGTCGCTCGTGAAGGCGCTCAGCCGGATCTCGCGCGTGCTCCGGCGGGAGGGCCTCCGGGAGGAGCTGCGCGAGGCGCGCTCGGGGGACGAGTTCCTGCGGGTCCTCGCCGGAGCCGAGGCGGCGTGATCCCCCGACGATGGAGGCCGCCCGTCCTCTGGGCGGCAGTCGTGCTGTTGCTCACGTCGATCCCCATGCCGCCCGGGTCGATGGACGACGCCCCGGGGATCGACAAGCTCGTGCACGCCGCGCTGTACGGCGTGCTCGGCTTCCTCGCGACGCGAGCGTCCTGGGAGCGGACGCGCGGGTGGCAGCCGGTGGCCGCGACCCTGCTCGGCGCCCTCGTCTTCGCGGCGCTCGACGAGTGGCACCAGTCGTTCATTCCCGGGCGCGCGGCCGATCCGCTCGACTGGGTCGCCGACGCCTTCGGCCTGCTCGCCGGCGCCGGGGTCGCGCTCGTTCTCTCTCGTTCGGAACGCTACACGTGAACTCGACGCCCGCTTCCACGATCGAACCGACCGCGCTCGCGACGTCGCTCCGCACGCACCTCTGCGGCGACCTCCGCCTCGCGCACGCCGGCGCCGCCGTCCGGCTCGGCGGATGGGTGCATCGCGTGCGCGACCTCGGCGCGCTCGTCTTCGTGGATCTGCGCGACCGCGCCGGGCTCGTCCAGGTCTCCTTCGGCCCGGAGTCCGCGCCGGAGCTCCTCGCCGCGGCGCGCCACCTCGGCGCCGAGAGCGTCGTCCTCGTCGAGGGCATCGTTCACGCGCGTCCCGAGAAGATGCGGAACGCCGAGATGGCGACGGGCGACGTCGAGGTCGGCGGCACCGCGCTGCGCGTCGTCTCGGAGGCCGAGACGCCGCTGATCCCCGTCGCGCGCGGCACCGGCGAGAAGCTCGCCTCCGAGGAGCTGCGCCTGCGACACCGCTATCTCGATCTGCGGCGCCCGGAGCTCCAGGCGCACCTCGTCCTGCGCCACCGGCTCATGCAGGAGACGCGGCGCTTCCTGAGCGAGCGCGGCTACCTCGAGATCGAGACGCCGATCCTCACGAAGCCGACGCCCGAGGGCGCCCGCGACTACCTCGTGCCGAGCCGCGTGAACCCGGGCGAGTTCTACGCGCTGCCCCAGTCGCCGCAGCTCTACAAGCAGCTCCTGATGGTCTCCGGCTTCGACCGCTACTTCCAGATCGCGCGGTGCTTCCGCGACGAGGATCTGCGCGCCGACCGGCAGCCGGAGTTCACGCAGATCGACATCGAGGCCTCCTTCGTCGGCGCGGAGGACATCCTCGCCCTCGCCGAGGGGCTCGTCGCATCGCTCTGGCAAGAAGGCGGCTTCGACGTCCGCACGCCGTTCCCGCGCATGACGTACGCCGAGGCGATGGAGCGCTACGGCATCGATCGCCCCGACCTGCGCTACGGGCTCGAGCTGTTCGACGCGAGCGGCCTCTTCGCGCGCTCCGAGGTCACGTTCGCCCGCGCCGCGATCGAGAAGGGGGGGCGCGTGCGGGGGATGCGCGTCCCCGGCGGCGCGACGCTCTCGCGCAAGCAGCTCGACGAGATCGAGGCGCTCGCGAAGGCCGCCGGCGCCGCGGGGCTCCTGCGCCTCAAGCGCTCCGCCGACGGGCTCGAGGGCCCCGCGGCGAAGTCGCTCCCCGCCGACGCGGCGGCGGTGCTCGGTCTCGCCGACGGGGACCTCGCCCTCCTTGTTGCCGGTCCCGACCGGATCACGAATCCGGCGCTCGACCGGGTGCGTCAGGAGGTGGCCCGCCGGCTCTCGCTCGTCCCCGAAGGGGAGCGGCGCTTTCTCTGGGTGACGGAGTTCCCGCTCTTCGAGCGCGACGCGGAGACGGGCGCGCTCGGCGCCGTGCACCACCCGTTCACGGCGCCGGACCCGCGCGACGTCGGGCTGCTCGACGAGGCCCCCGAGCGCGTGCGCGCGCTCGCCTACGACGTCGTGCTCAACGGCACCGAGCTCGGCGGCGGAAGCATCCGCATCGCCGATCCCGCGATGCAGGGGCGCATCTTCGCCCTGCTCGGGATCGACGAGGAGACGGCGCGCTCGCGCTTCGGCTTTCTGCTCGAGGGGCTGCGCGCGGGGGCGCCGCCGCACGGAGGGATCGCCCTCGGCTTCGACCGGATCGCCATGCTGCTCGCCGGCGCGTCCTCGCTGCGCGACGTGATCGCGTTCCCGAAGACCACCACCGCGCGCGCCCTCTTCGAGGGTGCGCCGACGCCGGTCGCGCCCGAGGGGCTCGCCGAGCTGCACATCCAGGTCGAGGGGGCGACCGCATGAGCGACGCGACCGCGACGCAGAAGCTCTCGACGGAGGGCGCGGACCTCCTCACCCTCGCCGGGGTGAACGACGCGAACCTCCTCGAGCTCTCGCGCATCGCCGGCGTCCGCGTCGGGCTTCGCGGAGAGGCGATGACGATCGTCGGCGCCGCCGAGGCGGTCGAGCGCGCGATGCCGATCGCCCAGCGGATGATCGACGCGGCGCGCCAGCGCGTGCCGCTCGCGCCGGACGACGTCCTGCGGATGAGCGAGGACGGCGTCCCGCTCGAGGGCGACGACGGCGTCCCGCGCATCGCCCTCCCCGGCGTGCGCCGGATCATCCAGCCGAAGACGCCCGGACAGGCCGACTACCTGCGGAAGATCGCCGAGCACGACATCGTCGTCGGCATCGGGCCGGCCGGTACGGGGAAGACGTACCTCGCCGTCGCCGCGGCCGTCGACGCGCTCACGCGGAAGCGGGTGCGCCGCATCGTCCTCGCGCGGCCGGCCGTCGAGGCCGGGGAGAGCCTCGGCTTCCTCCCCGGCGACATGCAGGCGAAGGTGGACCCGTACCTGCGGCCGCTGTACGACGCGCTCGACGACATGATGCCGCCCGAGCGGATGCAGAAGGCCCTCGAGTCGCGCATCATCGAGATCGCCCCGCTCGCCTTCATGCGCGGCCGCACCCTCGGCGACGCCTTCGTCATCCTCGACGAGGCGCAGAACGCGACGAGCCTCCAGATGAAGATGTTCCTGACCCGGCTCGGCGTGAACTCGAAGATCGTCATCACGGGCGACAAGACGCAGGTGGATCTCCCGAACCGCGCCGACTCCGGCCTCTTCCAGGTCGAGCGCATCCTGCCGGGGATCGAGGGGATCGCCTTCCACTACTTCACGGAAGCCGACGTCGTCCGCCACCGGCTCGTGCGCCAGATCATCGCGGCGTACGCCGAGGACGCGGGAGACTGACGTGACGCTCTGGCAGCAGCTCGAGCGGCTCTCGCCGACGCCGACCGCCGGCGACCGCGGCGCGATGGCCCGCTTTCACGGGCTCCGCGTCCTCGTCGCGCTCGCCCTCGCCGTGCTCACGTACGTCCTCTTCCCGTCGGCGCCGGCGGTCGAGGTCCCGCTCTACGAGGTCGGCGCCGTCGCGACCGAGAACGTCATCGCGCCCTTCGCCTACACCGTGAAGAAGCCGACCGATCAGCTCGAGCGCGAGCGGGAGGAGCTGGCGCGCACCGCGGAGCCGGTGTTCGACTATCGCCCGGCCGCGCTCGACTCGGCGCAGCGGGCCCTCGCCGCGCTCGACCAGGCGATCGCGCGCGCGGCGCCGACGTCGCGCACGTCGCCCGAGATCGTCGCCGCCGTCCAGCAGGCGGCCGCGGGCGTCGGCGTCGAGCTGCGCAGCGAGGAGGCGGCGTACCTCGCCGCGCCGCGCCGCCGCGAGGCGATGACGCGCGCCGTCGGCCGCGAGCTCCAGCGGCGCCTCCAGGCCGGCGTCGCGGCGCGCGGCGCGCTCGACAGCCTCCAGGGGGAGATCCTCGTCCGGCGCGCCGCCTCGGACACGACCGTGCCGGTGGCCGGCATTCTCACCTTCGCGGACTACCTCGCCCGCGCGCGCGCCTCGAACCCCGATCCGCAATCGGAGATCGCCGACGCCGTCTACACGAAGCTGCTCGGCGCCTTCTTCCGGCCGACGCTCGTCGAGAACTCCGCGGCGACGGCGGCGGCGCGGGAGACCCTCCGCCGCAGCGTCGACGAGAACCTCCACGAGGTGCAGGCGCGGGAGAAGATCATCGGCGCGAACGAGGTCGTCGGGCGGGCCGAGCACGAGAAGCTGCGCGCCCTCCAGCAGCAGCTCCAGCGGCGCGGGAGCGGCGGCGTGCTCGTCGGGCGCGTCGTCGGCTCGGTGCTCTTCAACTTCATGCTCATC
>DASUSM010000111.1:0-10609 GCA_036375115.1 Gemmatimonadaceae bacterium
GCCGGCCGTCACCCCTCGGTGCGACGACCAGCGCGACGAGCCGAGCGAGCAGCGAGTGCATCGCTTCCTCCAGGTCGAGACATCGATACGATGCGCGCACGAACGAGCGCCGACCAGGGGCGCCGTCGCCCGCGCCACCGCATCGCGGCCGCGCCCCGCCGTCCGCGCGGACCAGGGCGACGGGCTCTGCCGCGGCGGCTACCGGTCCGCCTCCCCGCCGAGCGCGATCTTGAGGTCGACGACCGGCGTGCCGTCGATCGCCTCGAGCGGCCCGACGCGCAGCCGCAGGCCCGCGACCTCGCGGACCGAGACGCGGTGCAGTCCGAGCGGGTTCGGGCGGTCCTGAGACCGGGTGGCGAAGACGCCCGTGAGCGGCCTTCGCGGATCGTCGCGCGGGTGCACCCGAAGGACGCCGCGATCGGCGCGGTGCAGCCACGTGACGACGACGAGGGCGTCGCCCGCCGCGACTCCGAGCAGCGCCGGCGCGAGCGCGGGATCGACGTCGATCCAGGCGTCCGGCGCCCCCTCCGAGCCCTGCATCGGCGCCGACGCGGGATCGCGCAGCGCCGAGCGCACGTAGCCGATCGGATGCAGCACGTACTCGTCGTCGCGTCCGCTCATGTCGTCTCACCTCCTGTCGACGGGCGGCGGGACCGGCGCCGCCGCACGTTCCACATTGACAGGCATCCCGCCGCGGGAGAAGATGGCTGCTCCGCACGACACACCGCGCAGCATCCACGGAGGAATGCGTGACGTTCCCGAGAATCGTACTCGCCGCTCTTGCCGCGCTTCTGTCCCTGCCCGCCGCCTCCCACGCGCAGCAGGCGGGGACCCAGGGCCTCGAGTTCCACTTCGCCTACCGACCCGCCGCCTTCGACGCGCTGCGCGAGCACATCGGCCAGGTGACGATCCTCTCCCCCGAGCCCTTCATCGTGGACTCCGCCGGCAACGTCACCGGCGAGCTCGAGCCGCGCGTGCTCGAGCTGGCGAAGGCGCACGGCGTGAAGCTCATGCCGCAGATCAAGAACCTCGACAAGCGCGTCGGGCTGTTCAGCCGCGCCGTCGCCCACAGCATCTTCAACGACGAGCAGGTGAAGAAGCGCGTCATCGACCGGATGGTCGAGATCTGCCGCCGCTACGACCTCTACGGGATGCAGGTGGACATCGAGGCGATCCACGTCGAGGACCGCGATGCGCTGACGCGCTTCTACCGCGAGGCGGCGGACGCGCTGCACAGGGAGGGGCGCAAGATCAGCATCGCCGTCGTCCACCGCGCCGAGGAGTCGGGCGGGCCGACGACGTACACCCAGTGGATGATGGAGGACTGGCGCGGCGCCTTCGACCTGCAGGCGCTCGGCGAGATCGGCGACTACGTGAAGATCATGTCGTACGGCCAGCACACGCGCCGTACGCCCCCCGGCCCGTCGCAGGGGCTCCCCTGGCTCGAGCAGGTGGTGCAGCACTTCCTGAAGTACATCCCGCCGGAGAAGCTGAGCCTCGGCATCACGATGTCTGGCTCGCGCTGGCACGCGCGCGCGGACACGGTGAACTACCCGCTGCTGCTCGCGGGGACGACGAGCAGCGGCATCTCGCGCGAGGACGCGTTCGCGCTCGTCGAGAAGCTCGGCGCGCGGCCGCTCGAGTGGGACGACCGGCAGAAGGTCCTCATCGGGTACGTCGAGAACGGCGGCGTCTTCGAGTGGCTCGTGCTCGACAACGACGTGCGCAGCCTCGACGCGAAGCTCGACCTCGTCCGCAGGTACAGGCTCCGCGCGATCAACATGTGGGTGAACGGGCGCGAGGTGCCGGAGCTCTGGCAGCGGGTGCGCGACTTCCGCTACGAGTGACGCGCGGGTGACGGACGAGCGGCGGGGAGGGGCCGGAGGGCCTCTCCCCGCCGCTCGGTCCAGCCGCCGCGCGATCGGGCGAATCCGCGCTCGGCGTTTCCCCTACACGGCGCCCGGGAAATTTCAGGGCTCCCACCCCCCGAGCGTCGGCCGATCCCCGATCGACTCCGCGCCCTGCGCATCGCATGGTGTCGCACGATGGGCCGCCGACTGCTTCGAGTCGGCGCGTCCCGTCCGGCAGACGACACCGACGCGCGGAGGAGCCGACGACGCTCATGCCCACGACGACCGTTGCGCGCACCGGGGAGCCAACGGCCCCGCGCCGCGAGCCTCCGACGATCCTCCACCGGTCGGAGCACACGGTGGAGATCGTCTCCGACTCCGGCGAGGGCGCGCAGAAGTGCGGCCAGATCTTCGGCGCCGTCTCCGCGAAGATGGGGAACGGGGTCTGGACGGTGGAGATCATCCCGGCGGAGATCCAGCCGCCGCCGCGCATCCCCGAGGGGGCGAGCGGCAACCGCATCCGCATCGGGTCCGGCCGCATCACGAACTGGGGGGACGAGACCGACCTCGTCGTCGCCTTCAACGAGCAGGTGCTGCTCGCCCGCCACCGCCTGAACGCGCTCGCGGAGGACGCGATCGTCCTCCTCGAGGACTCGTGGGCATCGCACCCCGACGAAGACGTGCGGCAGCAGTGGAGCGCCGCGCTCGCCGAGCTGGCGACGCGGCGCTATCGCATCATCCCCGTCCCGATGGGCGAGGAGTGCCTCACCCTCGTCGACAACCCCCGGAAGGGGAAGAACATGTTCGCGCTCGGCATGCTCGCGTGCATCTACGCGCGGGACCTCGAGCGCATCCGCGAGCAGATCGCCCACGCGTTCCGCAAGAAGTCGGAGGAGGTCTACGCGACGAACGTCGCGTTGCTCGAGCTCGGGTACCGGTGGGCCGAGGACCACCTCGATTTCCGCATCGACGTGCCGGCGACGCCGCCCGCGGCGCCGATGGTCGTGATGAACGGCAACGAGGCGATCGGGATGGGCGCGCTCGCGGCGGGGTTCGAGCTCTGCGCGATGTACCCGATCACCCCGGCGACCTCCGCCTCGCACTACCTGAGCGAGGTCTTCGACCGCTTCGGCGGGATCGTCCACCAGAGCGAGGACGAGATCGCCGCGGCAGGCGTGGCGATCGGCGCGTCGTACGCCGGGAAGGTGGCGCTCACGATCACGAGCGGGCCGGGGCTCGCGCTAAAGACGGAGTTCATCGGGCTCGCCGTGATGACGGAGACGCCGCTCGTCGTCGTGGACGTGCAGCGCGGCGGGCCGAGCACGGGGCTCCCGACGAAGGTCGAGCAGTCCGACCTGCTGGCGGTGCTCTTCGGGCAGCCCGGTGACGCGCCGAAGGTCGTGCTCGCGCCGGCGACCATCGAGGAGTGCTTCCACGTGATGGTCACCGCGCGGCGCATCGCCGAGGCCTTCCGCGCCGTCGTCTTCGTCCTCTCCGACGCGAACCTCGCGACGGGCGTCCAGCCCTTCCCGCGTCCCGTCCCGGACGAGCGGTGGATGCGCATCGCGCTCGACCAGGATCCGGTGCCGGAGGGCGCGAAGCCCTACGACTGGGATCCGCAGACCGGTCTCTCGCGCCGGATCGTCCCCGGACAGCCGAACGGGATGTTCACGCTGACGGGACTCGAGCACGATGCGCGGAGCAAGGTCGCCTACAGCGCCGGCGTCCATCAGCAGAGCTCCGCGATGCGCAGCCGGAAGCTGGCGGTGCTGCAGTCGATGCTGCTGCCGCCGGAGCTCCACGGGGCCGACGATGGCGACCTGCTGATCGTCGGGTGGGGGAGCACGAAGGGCGCGATCGAGGAAGCGGTGGACCGCGCCCGTGCCGCGGGACACGCGGTCTCGTCGCTGCACCTGACGTTCCTCTCGCCGCTGCCGCCGGGGCTCCCGGCGGTCCTGCGGCGGTTCCGGCGCGTCTGCACGGTGGAGCTGAACTACAGCGACGAGCCGGACGCGCCGTATGTGACGCCGGAGAACCGCCGGCTGGGGCAGCTCGCCTGGCTGCTCCGCGCCGCGACGCTGGTCGACGTGGACTGCTGGACGCGCGTCCCCGGCGAGCCGCTCCGTCCCGCCGCGATCCATGACGCCATCCTCTCGGGACTCCGCGCCGCCGGCGCCGCGCCCGGCGACCGCCCCTCCTCGCCGCGAGGTGCCGCATGACCGACGGCCTGACGACCTGCCCGCTCTTCTCGACCGTCGGCGACGACGACCGCCTCTTCGAGCTCTCGGACTACGAGGGCGCGATGGCGCGGTGGTGTCCCGGCTGCGGCGATCACTCGATCCTGACCTCCGTCGAGCGGCTGCTCGTCGCGGAGCAGCTCAGGCCGGAGCAGACGGTGTTCGTCTCGGGCATCGGCTGCTCGAGCCGCTTCCCGCACTACCTCAAGACCTACGGCTTCCACGGCATTCACGGCCGCGCCCTGCCGGTGGCCACCGGCATCAAGCTGCACCGGCCGGACCTCACCGTCTTCGTCGTCATGGGCGACGGCGACTGCACGTCGATCGGCGCCGGCCACTGGCTGCACGCGATCCGGTACAACGTGCGCATGGTCGCGCTCCTCCTCGACAACGCGATCTACGGGCTGACGAAGAACCAGACCTCGCCGACCACGCCACGCGGCCACGCGACGAACACGCAGCCGAA
The DNA here is from genome assembly GCA_036375115.1 of Gemmatimonadaceae bacterium. GTDB lineage: Bacteria > Gemmatimonadota > Gemmatimonadetes > Gemmatimonadales > Gemmatimonadaceae > DASUSM01. The sequence goes on from DASUSM010000111.1 coordinate 4,554, forward strand.
GGGGAGCTTCCTGCCGCCACTCAATCCGATCGAGACGACGCTCGGGATCACGAACGTCTCCTTCGTCGCGCAGACGGCGGAGTGGATGCCGGCGCACCTCTTCGCCACGCTCCGGGCGGCGTACCACCACGAGGGGCTCGCCTTCGTGCGCATCCTCCAGCGCTGCCCGGTCTACACGCCGGGGATCTACCAGCAGGCGGTGCAGAAGCCCGACCTCACCGAGCTGCTCGTGCACGACGACGGCGTGACGGTGCCCGAGCTCGAGAAGACGTACAAGCACCGGTTGACGCACGACCCGCGCGACCTCGACCGTGCCCGCACGCTCGCCATGCCGGGCGAGCGCATCCGCCTCGGCGTCTTCTACCGGAACGAGACGAACCCGCGCTACGACGAGCTGCGCCGCGTGCCCCCGCGCACCGCCGCCGAGCGTCACGCGCTGCTCACCGCGGAGCTCGACAAGTATGCGGTCTGACCAGCAGGTCGCGACGGCGGCGCCGGCCGACGGCCGCATCCGGCGGGCGCTCGAGGCGCTCTCGCCCCAGGCGGAGCGCTATCGCGCGGCCGTCGGGCGGGCGCGCGACGCGATGCGCGAGCACCTCGCATCGCGCCGGGCGCAGAGCGACGGCGGCGCCGCGCGCGCGGCGCTGGAGCTCGGTCGCTTCGCCGACGGCCGCGTGGACAGCGGACGCTTCGCCGCCCTCTTCACCGGCGCGCAGATCCTCGAGGCCGATGCGGCGGAGCGGATCGGCCGGTGCGCGAGCGTGCTCGACGACCTGCTCGAGCGGGGCGACGCGCTGTTCGTGCACGACCTGCCGAGCGGCGGCGACGTCCGGCGCACGATCGACGCCGCGCTCGCCGACGCGGGCCGCCTTTTCGGCGCCGTGCTGGCCTTCCAGGCGCTGCGCGGCGGAGCCTATCGCGCGGAGGAGCACGAGGCGGGCCTCGGCGCCTTCCCGTACGGGCGATGGAACCGCGGCGAGCGCCTCCTCGCGCCGCCGCTCGTGATCGCGGTGGACGGCGCCGACCTGGATGCGGCATCGGCGGCCGGTGTCCTCGACGGCGGCGCGCGGCTCGTCTTCGTCGTGCGCGGCGCGTCCACGCCCGCGCCGCTGCTCCGCCTGGTGACGCCGGGGACGCTCGTGCTGCAGGCGGCCGACGCCGAGGCGCTCGTCGCGCTCCGAGATTTCGACGGCCCCGCGGTGGCGGCGCTGCTGCCGGACGGCGCGGCCCGCTTCGCGCACGACCCGCGCGCCGGCCGCACGCTCGCCGAGCGCCTCGTCGTCTCGCACCTGCCGGACGCGGCGCCGCGCCGGGCGATCGGTGGACGCTCCACGTGGCAGCAGCGCGAGGAGCTCGCGCAGCTCGCGGAGCTGTCCCGGCTCGGCGCCATCGCGCGCGACGCGCCGGCGGACAGCTCGGTCGATGCGCTCGCCTCCTGGCTGGTCGCGCAGACCGGCCTCGGCGCCGCGGGCGTGGGGGCGCGAGCGCCGTGATCCTCGTCTCCGTCGCGATCCTCGGCGGGGCCGGCCTGCTCTTCGCCGCGCTCATCGCCGTCGCCAACCGCACGCTCAAGGTGTGGGAGGATCCGCGCATCGACGTCGTCGCCGGAATGCTCCCGAACGCGAACTGCGGTGCCTGCGGCGTCCCGGGGTGCCGCGCCTTCGCCGAGAAGCTCGTCGCGGGCGAAGCGCAGCCGGCGGGGTGCAACGTCGCGAGCGCCGACGGGCGCGCGGCGATCGCGGCGTACCTCGGCGTGGACGCCGGGAGCGCGGTGAAGACGGTCGCGCGCATGCTGTGCGCCGGGGGACGCCACGTCGCCGTCCAGCAGGCCGAGTACCGTGGCTATCCCAGCTGCGCCGCCGCGGCCGCCGTCGCCGGGGGCGGGAAGGGGTGCGCCTGGGGATGCCTCGGCCTCGCCGACTGCGTCCGCGCCTGCACCTTCGACGCGATGACGATGCGCGACGACGGGATCCCGGTCGTGGACATCGAGAAGTGCACGGCCTGCGGCGATTGCGTCGAGGCGTGCCCCAAGGAGCTCCTCGCGATCATGCCGCTCGACCGGCAGCTCCTCGTGCAGTGCCGAAACCTGATCGCCGGGGACGACGTGCTCGACGACTGCACGGTCGCCTGCACGGCGTGCGGCAAGTGCGTCGTCGACGCCGCGGCGGGGCTGATCAGCGTCGCGAGCGGCGTCGCGGTGATCGACTACGGATTCAACGATCGGGCCGATGCGGCGGCGATCGCGCGGTGTCCCACGGGAGCGATCGTCTGGCTCCGCGGGGCGCAGTTCGCCTCCGCCGGGCTCGAGCCACCTACCGGCCGCGCACGCGTGGCGCAGCCGCCGACCGGGAGCGCACGGTGATCAAGCCCTCGACGCTGGCCAGCCCCGCGGAGCTCACCTCCGCCACCGATGCGCCGCGCTATCCGGGAACGCTCGACGCCATGGATGGGAGCACCGCGGTCGTGCTCATGGAGACGGCGGCGAGCGAGGGCGCGGGCGCCTATCCGATCACGCCGTCCACGCAGATGGGCGAAGGGTGGGCCGCCGCCGTCGCGGAGGGGAAGCGGAACGTGAACGGGCGCCGGCTCCTCTTCTTCGAGCCCGAGGGCGAGCACGCGGCCGCGGCGGTGACCGCGGGGATGAGCATGACCGGCCTCCGCGCCGCGAACTTCTCGAGCGGGCAGGGCGTCGTGTACATGCACGAGTCGCTCTACCCGGCCGTCGGGAAGCGGCTGACGTACGTGCTCAACATCGCCGCGCGCGCGATCACCAAGCACGCGCTCAACGTGCACGCCGGTCACGACGACTACCACGCCGTCGACGACACCGGCTTCTTCCAGCTGTTCGCCAAGGACGTGCAGGGGACGGCGGACCTGAACCTGATCGCGCACCGGATCGCCGAGCTCTCGCTGAACCCGGGTATCCTCGCGCAGGACGGCTTCCTGACGAGCCACGTGATCGAGCCGCTGTGGCTGCCGGAGCGCGAGCTCGTGCGCGAGTTCCTCGGCGATCCCGCGGACCTCATCGAGTCGCCGACGCCGGCGCAGCGGCTGGTCTTCGGCGAGCGGCGCCGCCGCATCCCCGAGCTGTTCGACGTGGACCACCCGGCGATGCTCGGCGTCGTGCAGAACCAGGACAGCTACGCACAGGGCGTCGCGGCGCAGCGCCCGTTCTACTTCGACCACCTCGCCGAGCTCGCCGACCGCGCCTTCGCGGAGTTCGCGGCGCTCACCGGTCGCGGCTACGCCCGCGCGTCCGGGTACCGCCTCGACGACGCCGAGTGGGTGATCGCGGGGCAGGGCTCCGTCGTCGCCAACGCGGAAGCGGTCGCCGATCATCTCCGCACGGCGCGCGGGCTCCGCGTCGGCGTGCTCGACCTCGCGATGTTCCGGCCGTTCCCGGCCGACCTCGTGACGCGGCTGCTCGCCGGGAAGCGCGGCGTCGTCGTGCTCGAGCGAACCGACCAGCCGCTCGCCGTCGACGCGCCGCTGCTGCGCGAGCTCCGCGCGGCGATGGCGCAGGGGGTGGAGAACGGCCGCGCGGCGGCTGCCGCCCGCACCTCGCGCAGGCCGCGCGGCATCGCCGACCTCGTCCTCGGACGCGACGTGCCGCAGGATGGCGGCGCCGGTGACGGCGGCCGCGCGGCGCCGCCGCTCCCCTTCCCGGCGCTCGCGACGCTCGACGCCGACGACGTCCCCGATTTCTTCTCCGGCTGCTTCGGCCTCGGGAGCCGCGACCTCCAGCCCGGCGACATCGCCGCCGCGGTCGAGAACATGCTCCCGGGCGCCGCGCGCCGCCGGCAGTTCTATCTCGGAATCGACTTCGTGCGTCCCGACACGACGCTGCCGAAGCTCCAGATCTGGCAGGAGACGCTCCTCGAGAGCTACCCGAACCTCGCCGGCCTCGCCCTGCCGACCTCCGGACAGCTCGACCTGATGCCGGCCGGAACCGTCGCGGTGCGCATCCACTCGGTCGGCGGCTGGGGCGCGATCACGATGGGGAAGAACCTGTCGATGACCGTCTTCGAGCTGCTCGGCATGCGCGTGAAGGCCAACCCGAAGTACGGCTCGGAGAAGAAGGGGCAGCCGACGACGTTCTACGCCGCGTTCGCGCACGAGCCGATCCGGCTCAACTGCGAGCTGCGCCGCGTGGACGTGGTGCTGTCGCCCGACCCGAACGTCTTCCGCCATTCCGACCCGCTCGCCGGACTCCGGGAAGGCGGGGTGTTCGTCATCCAGAGCGAGCTCGATCCGGAGTCGATCTGGCAGACGCTGCCCGCGCGCGCCCGTCGCACGATCCGCGAGCGGAAGATCCAGCTCTTCGCGATCGACGCGTTCGCGATCGCGGCGAGCGAGGCATCGGACGCCGAGCTGCGCTACCGCATGCAGGGCGCCGCCTTCATGGGCGCCTTCTTCGCCACGTCCCCGCTGATGAAGCAGGAGTCGCTGAGCGAGGAGACGCTGTTCGAGGGGATCCGCGCGCAGCTCCACAAGAAGTTCGGCGCGAAGGGGGAGCGCGTCGTCGAGGACAACCTCCGCGTCATTCGCCGCGGCTACCAGGAGTTGCGCGAGGTGCGGCCCGGCGACGTGCCCGCCGAGGCCGAAGCCGGCCGCGTGCCGACGATCCCCCCGCTGCTCGACGTGCCGGAGGCGGAGCCGGGGATCGGGAATCCGGGGCGCTTCTGGGAGCAGGTCTGCGCGACGTGCAAGCTCGGTCAGGACGTGCTCGCCGACCCGTTCGCCGCGATCAGCGCGATCCCGGCCGCGACGAGCGCCGTGCGCGACATGACCGACGTGCGGATGGAGGTGCCGCAGTTCGTCGCCTCCAAGTGCACCGGGTGCGCGCAGTGCTGGACGCAGTGCCCCGACGCCGCGATCCCGGGGCTCGTGAGCGACCCCGAGGACATCCTCGCCGCCGCCGTGGCCGCCGCGGCCGTGCACGGACCGGTGGATCGTCTGCGTCCGGTGCTCAAGCCGCTCGGCAAGGAGCTGCGGCGGGTCGTCGCCGACGGGTACGACGGCTTCCCGGTTTCGCTCGCACGGGCGTGGGGGGCGCTGGCGCCGAAGCTCGGCCTCGACGTCGCGAAGCGCGGCGCGATCGAGGCGGAGCTCTCGCGCGTCACGGAGGCGATCGGCGGATTCCAGTTCGCGCGGACCGGCGCGTTCTGGGACGGACCGGAGCGCAAGGCGCCGGGGACGGGCGGGCTCCTCTCGGTGACGGTGAACCCCGAGGCGTGCAAGGGGTGCAACCTGTGCGTGGAGGTCTGCCCGGACGAAGCCCTCGTCTCGGTGCGGCAGGACGACGACACGCTCGCCACCCTGCGCGCCGACTGGAGCTTCTGGCAGCGGCTGCCGGACACGCCGCCGCGCTTCGTGAACGTCTCCAGCATCGAGGAAGGGATCGGCGTGCTCCCGACGCTGCTCCTGAAGAAGGACAGCTACCGCTCGATGGCCGGCGGCGACGGCGCGTGCATGGGGTGCGGGGAGAAGACCGCCGTGCATCTCGTCGTCTCGAGCATCGAGGCGATGATGCGTCCGCGCGTCGAGCGCCACGTGCAGGCGCTCGACGAGACGATCGCCGCGCTCGACGCGCGCGCGAAGGAGATCCTGGCCTCCGACGTGGACGTCGCGGCGCTCGCGGGCGTCGATGCGGACCGCGTGCTCGTGCCGCTGGACGAGGAGAAGCGGCGCGACGTCGAGCGTCTCGCGCGCTCGCTCCGCGAGCTCCGGGCGCTCCGCTGGCGCTACGTCGAGGGGCCGAGCGGGCAAGGGCGCGCCTCGATGGCGATGGCGAACAGCACCGGCTGCTCCTCGGTGTGGGCGAGCACCTACCCCTACAACCCGTATCCCTTCCCCTGGGCGAACCACCTCTTCCAGGACAGTCCCTCGCTCGCGATCGGCGTGTTCGAGGGGCACATGCGGAAGATGGCGGACGGCTTCGCGGCGGTGCGCCGCGCGCGGGCCCTCCTCGACGGCGAGTACGACGCCGAGCGCACCGAGCGCGAGCTGGCGGACCTCGACTGGCGGTCCTTCACGGACGAGGAGTTCGCGCTCTG
>DASUSM010000112.1:0-10463 GCA_036375115.1 Gemmatimonadaceae bacterium
GCACTGTCCCTTCCCACGCGCGAGGCGGCAACGCTGGCCCTCCGCACGCAGCAGGTCGTGGCATACGAATCGGGCATCGCCAACACGGCGGATCCGCTCGCCGGGAGCTACTACGTCGAGCATCTCACCACGGAGCTCGAGCGCCGCGCGATGGAGCTCCTCGAGCGCGTGGATGCGCTCGGCGGCGCCGAGCGCGCGATCGCCGCCGGCTTCTTCCAGGAGGAGATCGGGCGCAGCGCCTACGAGCACCAGCTCGCCGTGGAGCGCGGCGAGCGCGTGATCGTCGGCGTGAACCGCTTCGACGACGGGCGCGAGCCGCCGATCATCCCCGCCCCGGACTACTCGCAGCTCGAGCGCGAGCAGCGCGACCGGCTCGCCGCGGTCCGCGCCGCACGCGATGCCGGCGCCGTCGCCGCCGCGCTCGAGCGGCTCGGCGCCGCGGCGGCCGCGTACGGCGCGGCGGCGCGCGACCGTCCCCACCTCATGCCGCTCGTCATCGACGCCGTGCGCACGCGGGCGACGGTCGGCGAGGTCGCGGACACGCTGGCGGCGCGCTGGGATCGCTATCGCCCCGCACGATGACGTGACGACCGATGCGGCGCGCGTCGTCCCGTGCGGCGAGGCGGCCGCCGCGCCGGACGACGGCGCGGGGCGTCCTTGAACCGCGCGCCCGGGACGGCTAGCTTTCGTGCTCCCTCCGCCGATCTAAGTTCCGCCAACATGCCCACTTACGAGTTCGCGTGCCCGCACGGGCACGAGTTCGAGAAGTTCTACGGCAAGATGAGCGATGCCGTCGCCGAGCTGCCGTGCCCCGAGTGCGGCGCCACGGCCGCGCGCCAGATCTCGGGCGGCGCGGGCCTGCTCTTCAAGGGCTCGGGCTTCTACCTCACCGATTACGGCAAGAACGCGCACCGCGGCGAGGCGAAGAAGCGCGGTGACGGCAGCGATGCGAAGTCAGGCGATGCGAAGTCGGGCGACGCCAAGTCGGGCGAGGCGAAGTCCGGCGAGGCGACGGCCGGCGAGGCGAAGTCGGGCGACGCGAAATCCGGCACGTCGAAGGCCGCGGAGTCCTCGTCCGGGTCGGGCGGGACGAAGTCCGACGCGGCCCCCGCGGCGGCGAAGCCGAGCGCACCGAAGAAGCCGAGCGAGTGATGGCGAGCGACGCGGCGATCCGCGACGAGCTCGCGCGCGCGGCGAAGGCGATCGGCGCGCCGGACTCGGTGGAGATCGTGCTCGAGCGCCCGCGCGACCCGTCGCACGGCGACTGGGCGACGAACCTCGCGATGATGCTCGCGCGCCCCATGAAGCGGAAGCCGCGCGAGCTCGCCGAAGAAGTCGTGCGCCACTTCGACCGCGAGAAGGCCGGCGTGTCCCAGGTCGACATCGCCGGGCCGGGCTTCGTCAACTTCCACGTGGATCCGGCGCTGATGGCGCGCCTGCTCGCCGGCGTCGTCCGCGGCGATCGCGACTATGGGCGTGCCACGACCGGCGACGGGCGGCGCGTGAACGTCGAGTTCGTCTCCGCGAACCCCACCGGTCCGCTGCACGTCGGCCACGGGCGCCAGGCGGCGCTCGGCGACGCGATCGCCCGCCTCCTCGAGTGGACGGGGTGGTCCGTCTCGCGCGAGTACTACTACAACGACGCCGGCGTGCAGATCGCGAACCTCGGCCGCAGTGTGCAGGCGCGCGTGCACGAGCTCGCGGGCGCGACGGCGGCGATCCCCGAGGGCGGCTACCACGGCGAGTACATCCGCGAGATCGCCGAGCGCTACGTCGCCGGGCACCCCGACGACCGCGGCGGTGCCGACGTCGCGGCGATCACGACGTTCGCCGTGCGCGAGCTGCGCAAGGAGCAGGACCTCGACCTCCGCTCCTTCGACGTGCGCTTCGACACCTACTTCCTCGAGTCCTCGCTGTACTCGAACGGGGCCGTCGAGCGGACGGTCGCGCGGCTCGCCGGGCAGGGGATGACGTACGAGCACGAGGGCGCGCTCTGGCTGAAGACGACGGCGTTCGGCGACGACAAGGACCGCGTCATGCGCAAGCGCGACGGGAGCTACACGTACTTCCTCCCCGACGTCGCGTACCACGTGACGAAGTTCGAGCGCGGCTTCGGGCGCGCGATCAACGTGCAGGGCGCCGACCACCACAGCACGGTGACGCGCGTGCGCGCGGGACTCCAGGCGCTCGCGATGGGGATCCCCGAGGGCTACCCCGAGTACGTGCTGCACCAGATGGTGACCGTCATGCGCGGCGGCGAGGAGGTGAAGATCTCCAAGCGCGCCGGCAGCTACGTCACCGTCCGCGACCTCGTGGACGAGGTCGGGAAGGACGCGGTGCGCTACTTCTTCCTCATGCGGAAGGGAGACTCCCAGCTCGTCTTCGACGTCGAGCTGGCGAGGTCGCAGTCGCTCGACAACCCGGTCTACTACATCCAGATGGCGCACGCGCGGATGAGCGGGATCTTCCGCGTCGGCGGGATCGACCCGGCGGCGATCACGGCGGACGGCGTGGACTTCGCGCTGCTCGCGTCGGACGCCGAGCAGGAGCTGATCAAGGCGCTGCTCGATTTCCCGGCGCTCGTCGCCGGCGCCGCGGCGGCGCTGGAGCCGCACCGCATCGCGAACTACCTGCACGACACGGCGAAGCTCGTCCACGCGTGGTACCACGACTATCACGTGCTCAACGAGCCCGAGCCGATCAGGCGCGCGCGCCTGCTTCTCGCGCGCGCGAGCCAGGTGGTGCTCCGCAACGGGCTGGACATCCTCGGCATCTCGGCACCGGACAGGATGTGAGGGCGGACGGACGGCGCTCGCGCCGTGCACCCGCGCCGGCCGAGCCGGCCCTCCCGACCACCGTTCCGCTCCTCCCGACTTCCTCGCACCGACCTCCGTCCACTCTCCCATGACTGTACTCGTCGTCGGCTCCGTCGCGCTCGACTCGGTCGAGACGCCGTTCGGCAAGGCGGCCGACGTCCTCGGCGGCTCGGGGACCTTCTTCTCCGCGGCGGCGAGCCTCCTCGCCCCCGTGCAGCTCGTCGGCGTCGTCGGCTCCGACTACCCCGTCGAGCGCCTCGAGCCCCTCGCGAGGCGCGGCGTCGACCTCGCCGGCCTCGAGCGCGCCGACGGGGCGAGCTTCCGCTGGCGCGGCCGCTACCGCCACGACCTCAACTCCGCCGAGACGCTCGAGACGCACCTCGGCGTCTTCTCGCACTTCTCCCCGAAGATCCCCGCGCAGTTCCGCAACGCGCCCTTCGTGTTCCTGGCGAACATCGATCCGCGGCTCCAGCTCGACGTGCTACGGCAGGTGGAGCGCCCGCGCCTCGTCGCCTGCGACACGATGAACTTCTGGATCGAGAGCCGCCGGCCGGAGCTGCTCGAGCTCCTCTCGCACGTCGACCTCATCACGCTCAACGACGGCGAGGCGCGCCAGCTCACCGAGCAGGCGAACCTCGTGAAGGCGGCGAAGTGGATCATGGCGCGCGGGCCGCGCCTCGTGATCATCAAGAAGGGGGAGCACGGCGCCTTCATGTTCACGCGCGAGGAGATCTTCTTCGCGCCCGCCTATCCGCTCGAGGACGTCTTCGATCCGACCGGCGCGGGCGATTCCTTCGCCGGCGGGTTCATGGGCTACCTCGCGTGCACCGGCGACCTCGGCGAGCAGAACCTCCGCCGCGCCGTCGTCTACGGCTCGGCGCTCGGCTCCTTCGCCGTGGAGAAGTTCTCGATCGACCGGCTGCTCGAGGTGGAGCGTCCGGAGATCGAGCGCCGCGTGCGCGACTTCCGCCGTCTCGTCGCCTTCGAGGAGGAGCTCCCCGCATGACCCGCGGCCTCGACTACCGCGCGGCGGGCGTGGACATCGACGCCGCGAACGAGGCGAAGGAGCGCATCCGCCGGCACGTCGAGTCCACGCTCACCGCGGGCGCGCGCGGCGCGTTCGGCGGGTTCGGGGGGATGTTCCGCGCGCCGGCCGGAGAGTCGCCGCTGCTCGTCGCGAGCGCGGACGGCGTCGGCACGAAGATCAAGGTCGCGATCGAGAGCGGCCGCCACGACACGATCGGGCACGACCTCGTCAACCACTGCACGAACGACATCCTCGTGCAGGGGGCGACGCCGCTCTTCTTCCTCGACTACGTCGCGTTCGGCACGCTCGAGCCCGCGGTCGTCGAGGCCGTCGTGCGCGGCGTCGCGGCCGGGTGCCGCGAGAACGGCTGCGCGCTGATCGGCGGCGAGACCGCGGAGATGCCCGGCGTCTACACGCCGCCGGACTACGACCTCGCCGGCTTCATCGTCGGTACCGTCGAGGAGCGGCGGGTGCTCGGTGCGGACCGCGTGCGGCCGGGGGACGTGCTCCTCGGGCTCGCCAGCTCGGGGCTGCACACGAACGGCTACTCGCTCGCGCGGCGGATCGTCGCCGAGCGACTGCGCCTCGCGCACGACGCGCCGTTCCCGGGCGGGGAGGGCTCCGTCGCCGACGTCCTCCTCGCCGTGCACCGCTCGTATCTCGCGGCGCTGCGACCGGTGCTGGATCACATCCACGCCATGGCGCACATCACCGGCGGCGGACTCCCCGGCAACCTGGACCGCGCGCTCCCGCCGTCGGTGGACGCCGTCGTCGAGACGGCCAGCTGGACGGTGCCGAACGTTTTCCGCGTCCTCGAGGAGGCGGGGGCGGTCCCCCGCGCGGAGATGTTTCGTGCGTTCAACATGGGCGTCGGTATGGTGGTGATCGCCGACCCCTCCGAGGCGGATGGGGTACTGGAGAGCTCCCGCGCGGTCGGCGTGGAGGCGTGGGTGCTCGGTCACGCCGCGCCCGGCTCCGGCCGCGTGCTCCTCAACTAGAACCCCCCGGAATCATGCGGAAGTCGCTCCTTCTCGCCGCGGCGATGACGCTCGGCGGCGGCACGATCCTGCGCGCCCAGTCCGTCAGCCCGAGCTGCCCTGACGGGGCGCTCGGCAGCCAGGCGCAGGTCACCCAGGACGCCTGCCAGAAGGCGGTGGACCTGTTCAACTACATGGCGCCGCAGCTCGGCACCGTCATCGCCGGCGGCAACGCGACGCTCGGACAGGGCGGCACGCTCGGCGGCTTCCCGCACTTCGCCATCGGCCTGCGGGTCAACGCCCTCATGGGGTCGCTGCCGAAGGTCGAGAACGTGCAGCCGAACCTCACGGGCGCGGTGCAGAGCGACTACGAGACCGGGGACCAGGCGCTCGGCCTCCCCGCCGTGGACGCCGCGATCGGCGTCTTCAAGGGGCTCCCGATCGGGATCACGAACGTCGGCGGCGTCGATCTCCTGCTCTCCGCCTCGTATCTCCCCGAGTACTCGGACGAGGGCATCGAGGTGACGGTGCCCGACGGCTCGCTGAAGATCGGCTACGGCGCGCGCATCGGGCTCATCCAGGAGTCGCTCGTCACGCCCGGCCTCGCCGTCAGCATCTTCAAGCGCGACCTCCCGGTCGTGAGCATCATGGCCGACGCCGGCACCGAGTCGATCGAGGTGCGGAACCTCGAGGTCGAGACGACGGCGTGGCGCATCACGGCGAGCAAGAACTTCCTGGTCTTCGGGCTCGCGCTCGGCGGCGGCCAGGACCGCTACGACTCCGGCACGATCATCAACGCGACGGCGGGCGGCTTCTCGACCGGCGACGTGGAGATGGGGCAGGAGCTGACCCGCACGAGCTACTTCGCCGACGTCTACTTCAACGTCCTCCTCGCCAAGGTCGTCGCGGAGGTCGGGATGGTGCAGGGCGGCGACGTCGAGACGTACAACCGCTTCGACACGCCGGCCGACGACTCGCGCCTCTACGGCTCGGTCGGTCTGCGCATCGGCTTCTAGCACGGAGCGACGATGATCCGACGCGGCGCCGTCCTCGCCGGCCTGCTGGTCGCCGCGGGGGCGGCGCCGCTTCGCGCGCAGGAGGGCACGGCGCTCGACCCGCAGTGCGCGGGGGGCGCGCTCCTGATGCAGGATGCCTGTCAGCAGGCGGCGGACCTCTTCCGCTTCCTCGCACCCCAGCTCGGCGGCGTCGTCGCCGGCGGGAACGCGCTGCTCGGCGACGCCGCGACGCTCGGCGGGCGCGGCCGGTGGGCGATGGAGCTCCGCATCAACTCGATGCTCGGCGGCCTCCCCGCGGTGGACGCGCTCGCGCCCGACACGGGGCGCGCGCAGCGCCACCGCATTCCGATCGTGGACCAGCCGGTCGCGCTCCCGCTCGCATCGGGCGCGATCGGCGTCGAGCGGGGGATCGTCACGGCGGGCGGGTCTCGCGTCGGCGGTCTCGACCTCCTCGTCGGCGCCTCGTTCCTTCCGTCCATCGACGCGGCGGGACTCTCGCTCGACGCCGGGCGCATCGCGCTCGCCTACGGGCTGCGGCTCGGCATCGTCGAGGGCGTGCACGGCTCGCCGTCGCTCGTCGCCACCTGGCTGCACCGCGACCTCCCCGGACTGAGCATCGTCGGGACGTCGGGCGACAGCCGCGTCGAGGTGCGCGACGTCGCCGTGCGCACGGACGCCTGGCGCCTCGTCGGCGGAACGGCGCTCGGCCCGCTGCGGCTGGCCGGCGGGTTCGGGCTCGAGCGGTACGCGTCGCGCGCGGACGTCTTCGTCTCGCTCGGCGAGTCGGACTGCGACGCGGGGACGTCCTGCAGCGGCAGCCCGTTTCCGGACGGCTTTGCGCAGACGCTGGTGCGGCGCGCATACTTCGTGGACGCATCGCTCCCCGTCGGCGGAACGGAGCTCGTTCTCGAGCTCGGCCGCGTGAGCGGCGGGCGCGTCGAGAGCTACAACGAGTTCGTCGGCCAGCAGCCCGGCGCGGCCCGGTGGACCGCGGCGCTCGGGGTGCGCTACCAGCGATAGGCATGGCGGCAGGCGGAGGGTCGCGCGAGCACGATCTCGCGCACATGCGGCGGGCGCTCGAGCTGGCGCGCCGCGGCTGGGGGCAGACGGCGCCGAACCCGATGGTCGGCGCCGTCGTCGCTCGCGGGGGCGAGGTCCTCGGCGAGGGGTGGCACGAGCGCTGGGGCGAGGCGCACGCGGAGGTGAACGCGCTGCGTGCCGCCGGGGAGCACGCGCGCGGCGCGACGCTCCACGTCACGCTCGAGCCGTGCGACCACCACGGAAAGACGCCGCCCTGCACCGACGCCGTCCTCGCCGCGGGGATCGCGCGCGTCGTCGTCGCGGCCGCCGATCCGAGCCCGCGCGCGGGCGGCGGTGCGGCGCGACTCCGCGCGGCGGGGCTCGCGGTCGACGTGGGGCTGCTCGGCGACGAGGCGCGCGAGCTCAACGCGCCGTTCTTCCACGCGCTCCGCGCGCGCCGGCCGTGGGTCACGCTGAAGCTCGCCCTCTCGATCGACGGCGCGCTCACGGACGCGGCGCGGAGCTCCGGGTGGCTCACCGGTCCGGCCGCGCGGACGCAGGTGCACCACCTCCGGGCCGGGCACGATGCGATCGGGATCGGGATCGGGACGGCGCTCTGCGACGACCCGCTGCTCACGGTGCGGGGCGTCCCCGCGCCGCGCGTCGCCCCCGCCCGCATCGTCTTCGACCGCGGGGCGCGGCTTCCGCTCGACGGGCGGCTCGCGCGAGGCGTCGCCGACGCCGCGGTGGTCGTCGTCGCCGAGCGACCCGACGCGGCGCGGGCCGACGCGCTGCGCCGGGCCGGCGTCGAGGTCCTCGTGACGGACGGCCTCCCCGCGGCGCTCGACGCGCTCGGCGAGCGGGGGATCCGATCGCTCCTCGTCGAGGGGGGCGCGGGAATCGCCGGCGCGCTCCTCCGGCACCGGCTCGTGGACCGGCTGGTTATCTTTCAGACGCCGATCATCCTCGGCGGCGGCGCGCTCGCAGCGCTCGCCGGGGCGCCCGCCATCGCGGTGGGCGAGGCGCCGCGGCTCCCCGTGCTCGAGCGCCGCGAGCTCGGCGACGACCTCATGACGATCTACGCCCTCTCGGACCTCGCGCCCTGATGTTCACCGGTCTCGTCGACGACGTCGGAACGATCGATCGCGTCTCGGCCACGCCGGCCGGGCGCGAGCTCCGCATCCGCTCGCGCTACGAGGGGGTCGCCGAGGGCGAGAGCATCGCCGTCAACGGGGCCTGTCTCACCGTTCTGGAGCACGGCGCGGGGTGGTTCGTCGTCGCGGCGGTCGAGACCACCCTCGGACGGACGACGATCGGGAGCTGGCGCGTCGGCGACCGGGTGAACCTCGAGCGCGCGATGCGACTCGGCGACCGCCTCGGCGGCCACCTCGTGCAGGGGCACGTGGACGGCGTGGCGAGCGTCGTCCGGGTGCGGCAGGAGGGGGATGCGCGCCTCGTCGATCTTGCCCTGCCGGAGGGGCTCCCCGAGCTTATGGTGCCCCACGGCTCGATCGCGGTGGACGGCGTCAGTCTGACGGTGAACGCCCTGCCGGACGACGACACCGTGCAGCTCTCGCTGATCGACCATACGCTGCGACACACCACGCTCGGCGCGCTCGGCGCGGGGAGCGCGGTGCACGTCGAGGCGGACATCATCGGGAAGTACGTGCGGCGGCTCGCCGGCCCGCAGCGGGCGGCGGGCGCGCTTCGTGAATAGCGGTCCGCGGCCGTGAGCGAACGGCCGGGCGGGCCACGGGAGAGAGCAATGCCATTCGGGACCATCGAGCAGGCGATCGCCGACATCCGCGCGGGGAAGTGCGTCGTCGTCGCCGACGACGAGGACCGCGAGAACGAGGGCGATCTCGTCTGCGCGGCGCAGCTGGCGACGCCGGAGACGATCAACTTCATGATGGAGCAGAAGGGGATGCTCTGTCTCGCGCTCACCCCCGAGCGCGTCGACCAGCTCGGCCTCCCGTCGCAGTCCGACGTGAACACCGAGGCGCTGCGCACGGCGTTCACCGTCAGCATCGACGCCGCACCGCGCTTCGGGGTGACGACGGGGATCAGCGCGCAGGACCGCGCGACGACGATCCGCGTCGCCGTGGACCCGGCGACGGTGCCGGGGGACCTGCGCCGCCCCGGTCACGTCCACCCGCTGCGCGCCCGCGGCGGCGGCGTCCTCCAGCGCGTCGGCCACACCGAGGCGGCGGTGGACCTCGCGCGGCTCGCCGGGCTCTATCCGGCCGGCGTGATCTGCGAGATCCTCAACCGCGACGGCACGACGGCCCGGCGCCCGCAGCTCGACGCCTTCGCCTCGGCGCACGGGCTCACCTTCGTCACCGTCGCGCAGCTCGTCGCGCACCGCCTCAAGCACGAACGGCTCGTCCACCGCGTCGCCGAGGCGCGGCTCCCGACCGACCGCGGGACGTGGCGGGTCGTCGGCTACCGGAACGATGTCGACGACCACGAGCACGTCGCGCTCGTCCACGGCGACATCGGCGACGGCGAGGGCGTCCTCGTGCGCATGCACTCGAAGTGCCTCACGGGCGACGTCTTCCACTCGCGCCGCTGCGACTGCGGCTGGCAGCTCGAGACGGCGATGGACACGATGGTGCGCGGGGGGCGCGGCGTCATCGTCTACCTCGACCAGGAAGGGCGGGGGATCGGCCTCCTCAACAAGATCAAGGCGTACGAGCTGCAGGACGCGGGCGCCGACACGGTCGAGGCGAACGAGCAGCTCGGCTTCAAGCCGGACCTGCGCAACTACGGCATCGGCGCGCAGATCCTGCTCGATCTCGGCGTGAAGAGCATCCGCGTGCTGACGAACAACCCGAAGAAGCTCGTCGGGCTCGAGGGGTACGGGCTCCGCGTGGACGAGAAGCTGCCGATCGAGGCGCCGTCCACGGACGACAACGCGACCTACCTCAAGGCCAAGCGCGACAAGCTCGGCCATCTGCTCGCCTCCTGATGGCGGAGTTCTCGGGCGAGCCGTCGGGCAGGGGACGGCGCTACGGGATCGTCGCCGCCCGCTTCAACGACTTTATAGTGAAGGCGCTGCTGGAAGGGGCGCTGGACGCCGTCAGGCGCCACGGCGGCGAGGCGGAGTCCGTCGACGTCGTCTGGGTGCCGGGCTCCTACGAGATACCGCTGGCGGCCAGGGAGATGGCGAAGACCGGCCGCTACGACGCCCTCGTCTGCCTGGGGGCCGTGATCCGGGGCTCCACCGCCCACTTCGACTACGTCGCGGGCGGCGCCTCGAACGGCATCTCGTCCGTGGCCCTGGAGACCGGCGTCCCGACCATCTTCGGCGTCATCACCACCGAGACCATAGAGCAGGCCATCGAGCGCGCCGACGTGGCCGGCCACCACGTACGCGCCGGCCCGGGTGAGCGTGAGCACCCCGGCACTGGCGAGGCCCGCCCCGGACAGGTCGCTGCGCCGCAACAGGACGTAGACGACGGTCGCCCCCGCGGCGGCCCCGTACCCCGCGGTGCGCCCGGCGAGGAGTCCGGCGGCGAACACCGGGAGGAACAGCAGCGTGGCCGCCACCTCGCCACCGGTCACGCCGGTGACCCCCAGGACGAGCGCGACGGCCACGACCGCGCAC
>DASUSM010000113.1:0-3356 GCA_036375115.1 Gemmatimonadaceae bacterium
AAGGGAAGGAGCTCCCCGGAGTCGCCGCGCTCGCGGATCGCGCATCATGACCGCGACGCCGATCTTCGTCGCGAACTGGAAGATGCATCACGGGCCAGCCGCGGCCCGCGCGTTCGTCGCCGAGTTCACCGCGCGGTTCACGCCGCGCGCCGATCGCACGGTGATCCTGTGTCCACCGGCGATCTCGGTCGCCACCGTCGTTGCCGCGCTCGCGTCGCGGCGGGACATTCCGGTCGGCGTCCAGAACATCTGGACGGAGGACAAGGGCGCCTTCACCGGCGAGACGTCGGCGGGGATCGCGCGCGACGCCGGCGCCCGGTTCGTCCTCGTCGGCCACTCCGAGCGGCGCCACGTCTTCGGCGAGACGGACGAGCAGACCGGACGGAAGTGCGCGGCGGCGGCGAAGGCGGGCCTCATCCCCGTGCTCTGCGTCGGCGAGCTCCTCGAGGAGCGCGAGCGTGGCGACACGGACGCGGTCGTCCTCCGGCAGCTCCGGGCCGGCGTCGCGCAGCTCCAGCCCGCGCAGATCGCGTCGATGCTGGTCGCCTACGAGCCCGTCTGGGCGATCGGCACGGGACGCACGGCGACGCCGGCCGATGCAAGCGCGACCCACGCGACGATCCGCGCCGCGCTCCGCGATCTCGTCGCCGAGAAGTCGCTCACCCTCCCGATCCTCTACGGGGGGAGCGTGAACACCGAGAACGTGCGTGCCCTCCTCGCCGCGCCGGGGGTGGACGGCGTGCTCGTCGGGGGCGCCAGCCTGGACGCCGTGGGGTGGGCGACGATCGTCGGGACGGCGGCTCCCGGGTCTTGACGCGAGCGCGTAAGTCGAGCGAGATTTATGGCTTAGCGAATTTTCCACCCTCACGGCACCCGAGATGGTCACGTTCCTCGTCGTACTCCTCGTCATCGACAGCCTCATCCTCGCCCTCGCGATCCTCGTGCAGAGCGGGAAGGGGGGCGGGCTCGCCGCGAGCTTCGGTGGCGCGACCACCTCGGCCGAGGCGTTCATGGGGCTGCGGCAGGCCGGCAACCTCTTCTCGAAGCTGAGCTGGTGGTGCGGCGGGATCTTCCTCCTCCTCGCCTTCATCATCTCGCTGATGTCGGTCCGTGCGCGCGCCCCGGAGTCGGTGCTCGATCGCGCCTTCGATCAGCCCGCGCCCGCGCCGGTGCAGACCGCGCCCGCCACGACGACTCCCGCGGTGCCGCTCGAGCCGGTGCCGAACACCCCCGCGCCCCAGCCGTGACGATGACGGCGCACGAGTCGGCTCCCGGGTTCCTCCTCCTCGAGGACGGAACCCTTTTTCTTGGCCGGCTGCGCGGCCCGACGCCGCCGACGGTCGCGGAGGTCGTCTTCACGACGAACATGACCGGATACCAGGAGGTCTTCACCGACCCCTCGTACGGCGGTCAGATCGTCGTCATGACGGCGCCGATGATCGGGAACTACGGCGTCAACGCGGAGGACCCGGAGTCGAGCCGTCCGCAGGTGGCCGGCGTGGTCGTCCGGGAGCTCTCGGATACCTTCTCCAACTGGCGCGCCGACGGCGACTTGCGCAGCTGGCTCACGGCCGCGGGCGTCCCCGTCCTCGACGGCGTGGACACGCGCCGCCTGACGCGTCATCTGCGCACGACCGGCGTGATGCGCGGCGTGATCGCGCCGGGCGAGGCGCCGAGCGACGATGTGCGCGCTGCGCTCGAGGCGTGCCCCTCCATGGAGGGGCTCGATCTCGCGTCCCGCGCCTCGACGCGCGAGCGCTACACGTGGGGCGACCCCGCCGCGCCGCACCACATCGTCGCCTACGACTTCGGGATCAAGCGCAACATCCTCCGACTCTTCGAGCAGGAGGGGTGCCGCGTGACGGTCGTCCCCGCGGACACGAGCGCGGACGCGGCGCTCGAGCTCGCCCCCGACGGCATCTTCCTCTCGAACGGGCCGGGGGATCCGGCGGCGATCGAGTACGCGCCGCCGACCATCCGCGCGATCGCCGACCGGGGCGTGCCCGTCTTCGGCATCTGCCTCGGACACCAGCTCCTCGGCCTCACCTTCGGCGCCGAGACGGTCAAGCTCCCCTATGGGCACCGCGGCGGGAACCACCCTGTTCGCGAGGTCGGCTCCGAGCGGATCCTCATCACGTCGCAGAACCACGGGTTTGCCGTGCGCGGCGGCGAGGAGGGGATCCCGGGTGCGCCGGCGCTCCAGGTGACGCACATCAACCTGAACGACGGGACCGTCGAGGGGCTGCGGCACCGCGAGCTCCCCGTGTTCGGGGTGCAGTACCACCCCGAGGCCGCGCCGGGCCCGCACGACGCCCGACCCCTCTTCGGGGAGTTCCTCCAGAGCCTCCGCGAACGGTCCAGTCGGGTGGTCCAAACGCTTGACACACAACAGGTAAGCTCATAAGTTCGGGTCAACGCTCGAGCGACATCGAGCGGCTTACCTCGGGGCGAATCCATGACAAAAGCGGACCTGGTCGAGCGCGTCACGGCCCAGATCTCCCGGACGGCTGGGCCGATGATTTCCAAGAAGGACTGCGCTCGGGTCGTCGACTGCTTCCTCGAGGCGATCAAGGACGCCCTCAAGGAACAACAGAACATCGAGGTGCGTGGCTTCGGCACCTTCAAGATCCGCAACCGCAAGACGCGCATGGCGCGCAACCCGCGGACGGGCGCCCCGGTCGAGGTCTCGGCGCGCCCGGTTCCGGTCTTCAAGCCGTCGAAGGAGCTACGGGCGATGGTCGCTGGCGAGGCGGTCTCCGACTCCGACCGCGACGAGGACGCTGCGCTGCCGGAGAAGGCGGAGGCCTGATCGTCGTTCACGCTCGCGCCCCGGACCCCGCGAGGGAGCCGGGGCGCGCGTCGTTCGAGGGCGCATCAGGTCGAGACATGGAACCTCCGCTTGGACAACCCGATACGAGATCGACATGACGGTCACCGTGCTGCTCTTCGCCTCGTACGCGGATGCCTTCGGCGCGAGCTCGGTCCAGCTCGCGCTCGCGCCCGGCGCACGGGTGCGGGACGTCGTCGCCCGCCTCGGCGCGATGGCCGGCGGCGACCGGCTCCCGCCGGCGCCGCTCGTCGCGGTGAACCAGCGCTATGCCGGCGCCGACGATCCTGTCGCACCGGGCGACGAGATCGCGGTCATCCCTCCCGTCGCCGGCGGCTGATGCGCTCCGCGATCGTCGAGCGGCCGCTCGACGCCGCCGCCCTTCTCGCCGAGGTCGGCTCTCCCGCGAACGGCGCCGCCGTCCTCTTCGTCGGCACCGTGCGCGACGTGAACGACGGGCGCGCGGTCACCGGGATGGAGTATCGCGCCTACGCGGCGATGGCCGAGCGCGAGCTCGCCGCGATCCTCG
>DASUSM010000114.1:0-6733 GCA_036375115.1 Gemmatimonadaceae bacterium
GAGCCGACACGATGCAAGGCCAAGCCGCGGAATACGACGCGATCGTAGTGGGGTCCGGGATTTCCGGCGGGTGGGCCGCCAAGGAGCTCACCGAGAAGGGGCTCCGCGTCCTGCTGCTCGAGCGGGGCAAGAACGTCGAGCACGTCAAGGACTACGTCAACGCGACGAAGGGGCCGTGGGAGTACCCGCACCGCGGCGGGCGCACGAAGGCGATGGAGGAGGCGTATCCCGTGCTGAAGCGGGACTACCCGCTGAACGAGAAGAACCTCGACTGGTGGGCCTCCGACAAGGACAATCCGTACACGGAGATCAAGCGCTTCGACTGGTACCGCGGCTACCAGGTCGGCGGGCGGTCGCTGATGTGGGGGCGCCAGAGCTACCGGCTCGGCGACCTCGACTTCGAGGCGAACGCGAAGGAGGGGATCGCCGTGGACTGGCCGATCCGCTACCGCGACATCGCGCCGTGGTACGACCACGTCGAGCGGCACGCGGGGATCTCCGGCTCGCGCGAGGGGCTGCCGCAGCTCCCCGACGGCCAGTTCCAGCCGGCGATGCCGCTCAATTGCGGCGAGGAGATCGTCGCGGGACGGCTCCGGACGCTGTTCAACGGGCGCCGGCGCATCATCCCGGGGCGCACGGCGAATCTCACGCAGCAGATCGGGGACCGCGCCCCGTGCCAGCACCGCAACGCGTGCTGGCTCGGCTGCCCGTACGGCGCCTACTTCGCGACGCAGTCGTCGACGCTCCCCGCGGCGGTGAAGACCGGGCGTCTGACGCTGCAGCCGTTCTCCATCGTCACCGAGGTGCTCTACGACAAGGACCGCAAGCGCGCCACGGGGGTGCGCGTCCTCGACGCGGTGAGCGAGCAGACGACGGACTACCAGGCGAAGGTGGTCTTCCTCTGCGCGTCGGCGCTGAACTCGACGTGGCTCCTCATGCGCTCGGCGACGGACGTGTGGCCGGGCGGGCTCGGGAGCAGCTCGGGGGAGCTCGGGCACAACCTCATGGACCACCACTTCCGCCTCGGCGCCTCGGGGCGGCTCGAGGAGCCGGGGCTCGACGCGCAGTACTACTACGGGCGCCGCCCGACGGGCTTCTACATCCCGCGCTACCGCAACGTCGCGGGCGACCGGCGTGACTACCTGCGCGGCTTCGGCTATCAGGGCGGCGCGTCGCGCGAGGGGTGGGGGCGCGCGGTCGCCGAGCTCGGCGTCGGCGGAGAGTTCAAGGACCGGATGGCGCAGCCCGGCGACTGGACGATCGGCGCGACGGCGTTCGGCGAGATGCTGCCGAACCACGACAACAAGATCGCGCTCGACCCGAACAAGACGGACAAGTGGGGGCTGCCGGTGCTCGCGATCGACGCGGCGATCGGTGAGAACGAGCGGCTGATGCGCCGGGACATGACGGCCGACATGGCGGAGATGCTCGAGCAGTGCGGCGTGAAGGACGTCAGCACGTACGAGGCCGAGTACTTCCCGGGAATGGGGATCCACGAGATGGGGACGGCGCGGATGGGACGCGACCCGAAGACGTCGGTGTTGAACGGGAACAACCAGGTCTGGGATGCGCCGAACGTGTTCGTCACCGACGGCGCGTGCATGACGTCGGCGGCGTGCCAGAACCCGTCGCTCACGTACATGGCGCTCACCGCGCGCGCGGCGGACTTCGCCGTGAACGAGCTCACTCGCCGGAACCTCTGAACCGCCCGACGACATCAGACGAGACACGACCCATGTCGAACCAGCCGGAAGCGAAGGACCTGATCACCCGCCGCGAGGCGATCCTGCGCGTGACGACGCTGCTCGGCGGCGTCGCGCTGATCGGCAGCGGCGCGCTGCTCACCGCGTGCACCGACGACCGCGCGCGCCGCGATGCCGCCGCCGGCCACGGCGAGTTCACGGCGGACGACATCGCCTTCCTCGACGAGGTCGCCGACACGATCCTCCCCGAGACGTCCACGCCGGGCGCGAAGGCGGCGCGGACGGGGGCCTTCATGGCGCTGATGGTGACGGACAGCTACGACGAGCGCGACCGGCGCGCCTTCCGCGAGGGGATGCGGACGCTCGACGAGGAGAGCCGCGCGGCGAACGGCGCCGGCTTCATGGAGGCGACGCCGGCGCAGCGGCTCGCGCTGCTCGAGCGGCTGGACCGCGAGGCGAAGGAGCAGCAGGACGCGCGCGAGCGGGCGCGGGGCTCGGAGGCCGCCGAGGAGGAGGCGGAGCAGGAGGCCGCGGAGCCGCTCCCCGACCAGCGGCAGGAGGCCGCGCCCGAGGAGGCCGGCGCCGCCGCCGCGGTCACCGAGGACGCGCCGCCGCACTACTTCCGCATGATGAAGGAGCTGGCGCTGCTCGGCTACTTCACCTCGGAGATCGGCTACACGCAGGCGATGCGCTACGTCGAGTCGCCGGGTCGGTTCGACCCGTGCGTGCCGTACGAGCCGGGCGAGAAGGCGTGGGCGCCGCACGCCTGAGGGCTGCGCACGGACCCTGATGGCCCGAGCGCCGCCGGGGCAGTCCCGGCGGCGCTCGTGGCGTCGCGGCGCGGCGTGCCGCGGCGCGCTACGAGGCGACGGCGATGCGCGCCGGCTCGCGCACGGAGCGGCGGCGAATCAGCTCGACCACCGCGACCTCGTCGCGCCGCAGGAGCGCGACGCTGTCGCGCTCGCGCCGCCCGCCCTCTCCCTCGATCGCCGGCGGCGCGGGAGGGATGACGAAGCCCTCCATGTAGGCATCGATCACCGCCGGGTGCACGTAGTACTTCCGGCAGACGGCGCGCGTGTTCCCGAGGCGCTTCGACACCTGGTCCACGACCCGGACGATGTTCGCCTTCGCCGCCTTCTCGGAGGGTGCGGGACCGAGCGCGCGCAGCGCCGCGGCGGCGAGCATCGTGCCGGCCCAGGTGCGAAAGTCCTTCGCCGTGACGTCGCGTCCGGTGATCTCGCGCAGATACGCGTTGATGTCCTCGGCGTCCACCGACTGCCGCCGCCCGTCGGCATCGAGGTACTGGAAGAGCTCCTGTCCCGGCAGCTCCTGGCAGCGCTGCACGACGCGCGAGATGCGCCGGTCGGCGACCGTCACGGAGTGGGGCACGCCGCTCTTCCCGCGAAACTCGAAGCGCAGCGTCGCCCCGGTGACGGCGACGTGGCGGCGGCGCATCGTGGCGAGGCCGAAGGAGCCGTTCTCGCGCGCGTACTCGACGTTCCCGACGCGGATCAGGGTGCGCTCGAGGAGCCAGACGACGGTGGCGAGGACCTTCTCGCGCGAGAGATGGGGACGCGCGATGTCGCGCTCGACGCGCTCGCGGATGAGGTGGACGATCTCGCTGAAGGCGAGCATCCGCCCGAACTTCGTCTCGTCGCGCACCTCGCGGTAGCGCGCGTGGTAGCGGTACTGCTTCCGTCCCCGCGCGTCGCGGGCGGTGACCTGGATGTGTCCCTCGGCGAGCGGGCAGATCCAGACGTCGGTCCAGCGCGGCGGAATGGCGAGCCGGCGGATGCGCTCGAGCTCCGCCGGGTCGGTCACGACCGCGCCGTCGGGACCGATGTACGTCACGCCGCGACCGCGGCGCCGGCGTCGGATGCCGGGCGTCGCGTCCGTCACGTAGCGGAGGCCCGCGGCGTGCGCGGACTCGACGTGCTCGTCGGCGATGACCATGGTCGCGCGGAGGTGTGGCCCACCGGGTGGGAGGGCGGGGCGCTGCGCGGGGGATTGTCACCAATCTGACGTTCGAGGGCCCGGGAGGGCACGAATCGGCGGGTCCCGGGGCCCCGCGGGCGGGGCGCGGGTGGCCGGCCCGGCGGCGTCAGCGCGCGGCCGGCAGGGCGTGCTCCATCGCCGCTTCGGCCTCGAGACTCGCGCGATCGCGTCCGATCGTCGCGATGGCGAGCGTCCGACCCTTCAGGCCGTAGGCGACCTCGCCGTCGCCGCCCGCGATGTCCCCGCGGACGTCGATCGTGTCCCAGCGCTCGGCGTGACCGACGTACGAGATCGTCGCGTCGAAGTGCCGGCTCCAGAAGAAGGGGACGGCGTCGAAGCGCTCGCGCGCACCGAGGATGTTGCGCGCGGCGGTCCGTCCCTGCCGCTGAGCGACGACCCAGTGCTCGGCGCGGATGCGCTCTCCGGTGCGCGGGTCCGGCCAGCGCGCGACGTCGCCCGCCGCGTAGATGCCCGGGGCGCTCGTCTCGAGGTACTCGTCCACGAGGATGCCGTCGCCGGTCGCGAGCTCGGCGCGCTCGGCGAGCGTCGTGCTCGGGCGCACGCCGATGCCCGCGACGACGAAGCGCGTCGCGATGTGCTCGCCGCTGCGGAGCGTGACGGCGGACCGCCCGATCGCGGAGACCGTCTGCCCGAGGCGGAAGACGACGCCGTGGCGCTCGTGGATCGCGCGCACGACGTCGCCAAGCTGCGGGCCGAGCGTCTTCTCGAGCGGACGCGCGTCGGGTCCGACGACGGTCACGTCGATGCCCCGGGAGCGGAGCGACGCGGCGACCTCGAGCCCGAGGAAGCTGGTCCCGAGAACGACGGCGCGCGTGGCGCGCGAGGCGACCTCGACGAGCGCGCGCGCATCGGCGAGCGTGCGAAGATAGTGGACCGGCTGGCCGGCCCCCGGCATGTCGAGCGTGATGGGATCGGCGCCCGTGGCGAGGAGGAGCGCGCCGAAGCCGAGCGTCGTGCCATCGTCGAGCGTGATCCGCTTCGCCCCCGCGTCGAGCGCGGCCGCGCGCCTGCCGAGCCGGAGGTCGATGCGCTGCCGCGCATAGAAGGCGTCGTCGCGGAGCGGGATCCACGCCTCGGGCGCCGAGCCGGCGAGAAAATCCTTCGAGAGGTTCGGGCGGTCGTAGGGCGCGTCGGGCCCCGCCTCGACGACCGTCACCGGACCGTCGTACCCCTCGCGGCGCAGCGTCTCCGCGGCGACCGCGCCGGCCGCGCCGCCGCCGAGGATGACCACGGACTCGGGCGCGCCTTCGAGCGCGACCGGCGCGCGACTCGACGCCGGCGGTGCCATCCTGCCGACGACGACGGCCCGGCCATCGCGCTGCTCCACCTTCCAGCAGGGCAGGCCGTCGAGCGCGGGGGGACGCGCGACCGCGCCCGTGCGCAGGTCGAAGGCGGCATGGTGCCACGGACAGCGCACGGTGCCGTCGACGACGATTCCCTCGGCGAGCGGCGCGCCGTAGTGCGGGCAGCGCGCGCCGACGGCGAAGAGCTCGCCGCCGCAGCGCGCGAGGAGCACCGGCTCGCCGTCGGCGTGGCCGAGCAGGGTCCCGCCTTCGGCGACGTCGCTGGCGGCGACGCCGCGCGTGAGATCGGGACCGGTCGGCGGTGTCGGCTCTGCGCTCATGCGATGCGCTCCGGAAATGGTGGGGAGGCGACTGCGGCGTCCGAGCGACGGCGCCGTCGCCCCGTCGAGGTCACTTCCCCGAGGCGCCGGCGAGCTGCCGGTCGAGATGGTCCGCGGCGAGCATGTGCGCCCGGAACGCCGGCGCGACCTTCTCGACGAGCGCCTTCAGCTCGGCATTCCTGATGGCGGGGAGGAGCGTCGTCTCCACGGCATCGATGACGCCCCGGTGGAACTCGACCTCGTGCCGAAGGAATGCGTGGTCGAACTCGGCTCCGCTCTTCGTTCGGAGCGAGGCGATCGCGGCCGCGTGCGCGGCCGCGCCGGAGCCGTCGGCGGGCGGCGTGGGGGTGACCCCGAGCCGCGCGGCGAGGTCGCGCCCCATCTGCCGCACGGCCTCGTGGTCGCGCACGAGCATCGCGCCGAAGTCGCGCACCTCCTTCGAGTGACCGCGCTCGACCGCGAGCCGCCCGGTCTCGATGTCGGCGGTGTTCGCGGCATCGAAGATCGCGACGATGGTGGCGTCGTCGAGATCGCGGGCCGGCAGCGGAACAGCGTCGGCGAGCGGCGCGGCGGCATCGCGCTCGATCCAGCGGACGGCGGCGGCGGTGGCGATGGGAGTGGCGATGGCGAGTGCGGCGACGGCGATGGTGGTCCTGCGCATACCGGCCTCCGTTCGTGGGTTACCGCAACGATCGCGGTCCGGAAGCAATTTGTCAAGTATTTCCTTGAGATATTTGACGAATCGTCGTCCTCACCCTAACTTGGCCTGCGTCATCCACCTGGAGCCTCCCCATGTCGGCCGGCAACCTCGGCAGGCGCTTTCTCGAGACGACGCGAGGGCAGATCGTCGCCCTCCTGCGCCGGCGCGCCCACTCGGTGGACGAGCTGGCCCAGGCGCTCGGCCTGACGGCGAACGCGATCCGCGCGCACCTCTCGACGCTCGAGCGCGACGGCCTCGTCCGGCAGGAGGGCGTGCGTCGGGGACCGGGCGCGGGGAAGCCGGCCACGCTGTACGAGATCCACCCGGCGGCGGAGCCGCTCTTCTCGCGCGCCTACGCGCCGGTGCTCGGGGCGCTGCTCGACGAGCTCGTGGCGCAGCTCCCCGAAGATCGAAGCGACGCGCTGATGGAGGCGGTCGGACGGCGCCTCGCCTCCGAGCTCGGCCGCCCGCCGGCGGGGGATCTGGAGGCGCGGGCGCGGGCGGGCGCGGCGCTGCTCGACTCGCTCGGCGGCGAGACCCTCCTGGAGCGCGGCGAGGACGCGCTGGTGATCCGCGGCTGCGGCGGCTGCCCGCTCTCGGCGACGGTCTCGCGGCGGCCCGAGCTCTGCCGGGCGGTCGAGGCGCTGCTCTCGGAGTACATCGGCGCGACGGTGCAGCAGCGGTGCGAGC
>DASUSM010000115.1:0-8214 GCA_036375115.1 Gemmatimonadaceae bacterium
GGAAGCCGATGTTGACGAGGAAGGTGTAGCGGGCGAGGGGCGGCGGCTCGATGACGCTGTTCTGGTAGCGGACGATCTTCTCGACGTCGCCGACGAAGCGATCGGTCTGGCCGCGACGCGAGCCGGCGTGGTGCACGACGACGCGGTAGAGCCGCCCATCCACGGTGATCGAGTCCACGGTGAACGACGGCGCGACCTCGGTCGGCGTGTCCACGAGGTGGTCGTAGGTGGGGAAGCGGAACTCGCGCTGCGCGGGATCGTCCGCCGCGCCGTTCATGAGCATCCACCCCGCCGGCGTCTCGACGATGAGGCGCACCGGGTCCGGCTTGTGTCCGACCACGTACATGAAGATCGACGGCCCGTTCCAGTTCGCGTGCAGCGTGTCGAGGACGCTGTGCGTGCCGGAGAGCGTGTTCGCGTAGACGCGGTAGCGCACGCGCACCCGGTCGGCGTCGGCGCTGGCGACACGCCAGAGCGAGCCGTGCTCCTTGTCCCAGGCGAGCGGGCGTCCGCCGCCGTCGGTCGCGGCGAAGTCCTGCACGTTCTTCGCGAAGTCCATCCGCGCGTACCGTCCCGGCGACCAGACGGGGTGCTGGAGCTTCAGCGTGTCCACGCCGGCGATGCCGCCGATCTCGATCTCGACCACGTAGAGGTGCGAGGCGGGATCGGGCATCGACAGGCGGTAGGCGATGTCGAACGTGCGCTCCGGCGCGCGCGCGGCGCCGTCGGCGGCGGGAGAGGCGGGAGGCGGCACGACGGGGCGGCCGCAGGCCGCGAGCGCGATGGCAAGGGCGGCGGCGAGGGAGAACGGGCGCACGGGAGCGGAGTGGAGGTGAACGAACCGGCGGGCCCCGCGACGATCCGCGGAGCCCGCCGGGAACTTACGAGTCGATGCGCGCGGCGGTTAGACGGCCGGGCGCCGCGCGGCACCCGCCGTCCGACCGCCCGTCACGGCGTCGCCGAGGCGAGCGGACGCCCATCCGGGTCGAGCAGGTGCACGTCGCCGAGGTTCAGCTCGCGGATCCCGGCCTCGATCTTCGACCGGTCGCCGACGACCACCCAGACGAGCTGATTCGGGTGGACGACGTCCTTCGCCGCCGCGTTCACCTCCGGCACGGTGAGTGCGCGCACCATCTGCGCGTAGCGGTCGTAGTAGTCGAGCGGCATGCCGAAGGTCACGAGCTCGGAGAGCGAGAGCGCGACCGCGCCGTTCGTCTCCCACTGTCCCGGGAGGCTGAGCGTGAGGTTCGCCTGCGCCTTCGCGAGCTCCTCCGGCATCGCCGGCCGGTCGCCGACGATGCCGCGCAGCTCCTTCACGACCTCCTGCAGCGACTCCTTCGTCTTGTCCGTCTGCACCGGCGCGTAGGCGATGAACGGCCGCTGCCCCTTCGTGTCGAAGAGGAGCGTGAACGAGCCGTACGACCACCCCTTGTCCTCGCGCAGGTTCATGTTGACGCGCGAGGTGAAGCTCCCGCCGAGGATGTCGTTCATCGTCGTGATCGCGACCTCGTTCGGCGCGCCCTTCGGCGCCGCGACGTTGCCGGCGAAGATGATCGACTGCTGCGACCCCGGACGGTCGATGAGGTAGACCTGCGACGACGGCTTCTGCGCGACGGTCGAGATGTTCTTCGCCGGGACGTCGGCGCGCGACCAGCCGCGGAAGGCGCGCTCGAGCTTCGGGCGCAGCTCCGCCATCGACGTCGCCCCCGTCACGACGAGCGTCGCGTTGTTCGGCTTGAACCACGTCGCGTGGAACTTCCGCAGGTCCTCGCGCGCGAGCCCCTGCACCGCCTCCTCCGTCCCCGACCCGGTGAGCGGGTTCGCGTAGGCGTGCCCCTGCCCGTAGAGCAGCGCCGGGAAGACGCGGAGCGCGATCTGGATCGGCGTCACCTTCTCGCGCCGGATCGCCGCGAGCTGCTGCTTCTGGAGCCGCTCGAAGTCGGCCGCGGCGAAGGCCGGCCGGAGCACGACGTCGGCGAAGAGGGCGAGCGACGGGTCGAGCTGCTCCTGCAGCGCCGACATGTTCACGAACGACATGTCCACGTTCGAGCCGGTCGAGAGCGTCGAGCCGAGCCGGCCGAGCTCCGCGGCGATCTCGAGCGCATCGCGCGTCGTCGTCCCCTCGTCGAGCATGTCCATCGCCAGCTTCGCCGTCCCCGGCGCGCCGAACTGGTCGGCCGCGTAGCCGGCATCGACGAGGAGCCGGAGGTTGACGAGCGGCACGGCGTCGCGCCGCGCGAGCACGACGCGGAGGCCGTTCGACAGCGTCGCCTGCTCGACCGCGGGGAAGTCCGGCGGCGCCGGCGCCGCGACCGCGGGCATCTTCGTGCGGTCGAGGCTCGA
This sequence comes from Gemmatimonadaceae bacterium, assembly GCA_036375115.1. GTDB lineage: Bacteria > Gemmatimonadota > Gemmatimonadetes > Gemmatimonadales > Gemmatimonadaceae > DASUSM01. Next base: position 2,344 of record DASUSM010000115.1, read on the forward strand.
CGCCACCGTCGCGTACTGGGGGAAGGGGTGCACCTCGAGCGTGAAGACGCCGTCGGAGAGCCACTTCACCGCCGCCGCGCGGAGCTGCGCCGGCGTCGCCGCCGCGTTGCGCTGGAGCGTCGTCTTGTACGCCGCCGGGTCGCCGCGGTAGACGAGGTTGCTCGCGAGGATGTCGGACTTCCCGCCGAAGCCGCCGATGCGCTCGATGCCGCGCACGAAGTTCGCGCGGAACTGCGTCTTCACACGCTGCACCTCGGCGGCCGTCGGCCCCTCGCGGAGGAGCTTCGCGAGCTCCTCGTCGATCGCCCGCTCGACCGCCGCGAGGTCGCCGCCGGGGCGCACCGTCGCCTGGATGTAGAACTGGCTCCCGAGCTCGCGCCCGTACACGTACGCGTTCACGTCGGTCGCGAGCTGCTCGTCGAAGACGAGGCGCTCGTAGAGGCGCGACGTCTTCCCCGAGGCGAGGACGTCGGCCACGAGGTCGAGCGCGTCGGTCTCCGCGTCGCCGGTCGGCGGGACGTTCCAGACCTTGTAGATCCGCGCCTGCGGGACGCGGTCCTCCATCCGTGCGCGCCGCGAGCCGCTCATCTTCGCGATCCACGACTGCTGCTTGGCGACCGGCGGGCCGGCGGGGATGTCGCCGAAGTACGTCTCGACCTTCCGCTTCGCCGTCTGGGCATCGACGTCGCCGGCGACGACGATCACGGCGTTCGCCGCGCCGTAGTAGCTCGCGAACCACTCCTTCACGTCCTCGAGCGTGGCCGCCTGGAGGTCCTCCATGTACCCGATGACCTCCCACGAGTAGGGGTGCCCCGCCGGGTACGTGCTCTCGGCGATCAGCTCGTCCACCTTGCCGTAGGGCTCGTTCTCGGACTGCCGCTTCTCGTTCTGCACGACGCCGCGCTGCTCGTCGAGCTTCTCCTGCGAGACCACGCCGAGGAGATGGCCCATGCGCTCCGACTCCATGTAGAGCGCGAGGTCGAGCGCCGGCGTCGGCACGTTCTGGAAGTAGTTCGTGCGGTCGTTGTTCGTCGTGCCGTTGAGGTCCGTCGCGCCGACCTTCTCGAGCGGGCCGAAGTAGTCGTCGTCGTAGTTCTCGGTGCCGTTGAACATCAGGTGCTCGAAGAGGTGCGCGAAGCCCGTGCGCCCCTCCTTCTCGTTCTTGGAGCCGACGTGATACCAGATGTTGACGGCGACGATCGGCGCCTTGCGGTCCTCGTGGACGAGGAGCGTGAGCCCGTTGGGCAGCGTGAAGCGCTCGAAGGGGATCTCGATCGAGGCCTCCGGCGCGGAGCGCGCGGCGGCGGAGCGGGCGCTCTGCGCCGACGCCGGCGCGGCGGCGGCCGACGCGGCGGTGGCGGCGGCCGCGAGCAGCGCCGGAAGGAGCAGGGAACGTCGAGCCGATCGCATGCGTGGTTCTCCTGGTCGCGAGGCGACTGGGGTGGGGTCGGGCAGGGGGTGCGGCGGGGGCCTCAATTCTCCGGCCCGTCGAGCGCGGCGGCAAGAGCGGCCGCGCGGGCGATACAGATCGCGAACAAGCGTGCGGCGGGGCTGCCGCGCCGGCGGGGCATCGCCCGGCGTGAGCGCGCGACGAATCTCCCGCCGGATACGGTCGCAACGAGAATGGGAATCGGATGCATCCGATGCATCGGATGCATCCGATTCCTTTTCGTTCGTGCCCGTCGTTCACGGGGAGGCCGGTCGCGCGGCTCGCGGCTGGCGTCCGTCTGAGTGCGACGGCCGGTCGCTGACGGGCGCCGGACCCGGCGCCGCGCGGCACGGCACGTGAAGCGAGGACTGGCGATGGCCCGGCAGCGACGCCATCGTGGGAACGACGGGGGCGGCGGTCCGCGCGCCCCGGATCCAGCGAGTCCGACACCTCATGCCTCGACCGACCCGCCTCGCGCGCCGCGCGGTGCTCGTCACGGCCGCGCTCGTCTCGGCCGCGCTCGGCTCGGCCGCCTGCGCGGCGCGCCCCGAGCTGGCGCCGGCGCTCGTGCCGATCGACCGGAGCGCGGTCGGCGTGCTTCGCCACGTCGACTCCGTCGATGCCCCCGCGCTCGTGCCTGCATCGCGCCCCGTGCCGGGGGCGCCGGGGGTCGACCCCGCGGAGATCCGCGACGAGGCGTACGAGGCGCAGGGCCGCTTCGAGCAGTGGCGCCGCCACCGGCTGCCGATCGCCTACGGCGGGCCGCGCGGACGGTGCGACGCCCACTTCGGCCGCTTCTGCTACTGGTACGAGTCGGAGCGCCCGCACCGGCCCGCCGAGCCCGAGGAGATCGCCGTCGAGCGCGGCCGCCTCATCGCGCGGCTCGACAGCCTCTCCGCCCTCTCTCCCGCCGACGGCTGGATCGTCGGCGAGCAGATCCGCTACCTGCTCGAGGACGAGCGCCTCGGCGAGGCCGTCGGCGTCGCGCGCTCCTGCCGCGCCGACGCCGGGTGGTGCGCCGCGCTCGCCGGGCTCGCGCTGCACGCCGCCGGCCGCTTCGCGCAGGCCGACTCCGCCTTCCGCGTCGCCCTCGACGCGATGCCGGAGAAGGAGCGGTGCGAGTGGACCGACCTCTCCGACCTCCTCGACGGCGAGCTCCGCAAGCGCTACCGGAAGCTCGGATGCCGGGAGCGCGCGTCGATGCAGCAGCGGCTCTGGTGGCTCGGCAAGCCGCTGCAGATGATCCCGGGGAACGACCTGCGCACCGAGCACTTCGCGCGGCGCGTGATGGCGATGCTCCAGGACCGCACGATGACGCCGCACGGGCGCTGGTCGCGCTCGCAGGAGGAGATGATGCTCCGCTACGGCTGGGCGCGGTGGTGGACGCGCACGCCGTCGTCGGACCTCATGAACACGAGCGACCCCGGCATCTCGGGGCACGAGCTGTGGCCGTCGTACCACCACTTCCCCTCGGCGGAGGCGATCGCCGAACCGGCGCGCGCGACCGACGGCGACTGGCGGCTCGAGCGCGCCGGCGTCCCCTCGCGCTACGCGCCGCGCCACGCCTCGCCGCTGCGCCCGCTCGAGCACCAGCTCGTCGTCTTCGAGCGGGGCGACTCGCTCCTCGTGACGGTGGCGTACGACGCGCGGCGCGACGCCTTCCTCTGGACGGAGGAGCTCGTCGCGGGGATCGTCGTCAGCGACGGCACCGGCGCCGACACACCGGTGGTCGCGCGGCTCGACGGCGCGCCGATGGAGGGGATCCTCACGGTGATGGCGCCGCGCTCGGCGCGGCTCGTCAGCGTCGAGTTCATGAACCCGGCGCGCGGCGCCGCGGCGCGGTCGCGCTACGGGCTCGGCGACCGCGTGAGCGCGGCCGTGCGGATGTCGAAGCTGATGCTCATCGACGCCGAGGACGCGGGACCGCCGGCGACGATCGAGGAGGCGCTGCCGCGCGCGCTGACGACGACGCGGCTCTACGAGCCGCGCATCGGCGTCGTCTGGGAGGTCTACGGCCTCGCCGACGTCACCGCGGCGAACGTCGCCGTGAAGGTCGAGCGGCTCCCCGGCGCCGGTGAGCGGCTGGCGCAGCGGCTGCGCCTCCGCGATGCCGCGACGCCGACGCAGATCCGCTTCCCGCAGACCTTCGCCGGCGCGGACGGCGCCGCGCTCGGCGCCCTCACGCTCGACCTCGCCCAGTTCGAGCCCGGCGCCTACCGGATCGACGTCACCGTGACAATGCCGGGCGTCGAACCGATGACGGTGTCGCGGGAGATCGAGATCGTGCGGGTGGACGGGGAGCGTTAGGCGGGGACGGATCGAGCGGACTCGGAACAGGGCGACGGATCGAACGGCCGCTCGGGCCGGCCACACCGACGAGGGGTGAACCGCGGATCACGCAGATTCAGCGGATCCACGCGGATCGCTCCGTGAGGGGGCGAGAGCGCGTCGTGGCGGGCCGATGAATGTTCGAGGGGTGCGCCCTGGACGGACTCGTGCGCCGGCGCGAGGAGGCGTGAGCGCCGAGCAGTTCCCCGAAGCAGTTCACGGCTCGTGGCGCGACGCACCCGACCCGCGCGCGGCGCCTTGCTCCGCGGATCTCCGCGCCTCCGCGTGAAACACACAGCAACAGGGGGAGCTTTCTCTTCAGAGATGGCTCCCCCATAGCGCGAAATCCCGACCGCCCCGCCGAGCGCCGAGCGCCGAGCGCCACCATCCCTGCGATGCTCCGTCCCTACCGCGACGCCAGCACCCCGAGCAGCCCCTGCATCGTGAACGGCTTCTGGAGGAAGACCAGTCCGTCGCGCTCGAGGTCGCGGCGCGCGAGCTCGTCCCCGCCGTGTCCGGACATCAGCACGACGCGCGTCTCCGGGCGCATCTCCCGGATCCGCGCGGCGAGCTCCTGGCCGTTCATCCCCGGCATCGAGAGGTCGGTGAGGAGGATCTCGATCGGCGCGCCGTAGCCCTCCGCGGCGCCGAGCGCCTCGCTCCCGCTCGCCGCGACGAGCACGCGGTACCCCGCCTTGCGGAGGATGCGCGCGACCGCGATGCGCACCGACTCTTCGTCGTCGGCGAGGAGCACCGTGCCGAGCGCGGCCGGCTCCGGCACCGCCGCCATCGAGCCCGACGACCGACGCGACGCCGGACGGGCGGCGCCCGCCACGCGCGGCAGGAGGATCGTCATGCACGTCCCCTTCCCGGGCGCGCTGTCGATCGACACCGCGCCCCCCGACTGCGCGACGATCCCGTAGACCGTCGGGAGGCCGAGCCCCGTCCCCTTCCCCGCCTCCTTCGTCGTGAAGAACGGCTCGAAGACGCGCGCCTGCGTCGCTTCGTCCATCCCAGTCCCCGTGTCGCGGACGGCGATGCGGACGTAGTCCCCGGGCGCCAGCTCCGTCGGACACCCCGCGCGGATCGTCGTCGGACTCGTCTCGATCGTCAGCGTCCCGCCCTCCGGCATCGCGTCGCGCGCGTTGACGACGAGGTTCACGAGCACCTGCTCGAGCTGCCCGCGGTCCGCGGAGACGAAGCCCGTGGCCGCGTCGAGCGCGACGCCGAAGACGATCTCGGGGCCGAGGAGCCTCCGCAACATTCGCTCGAGCTCCGCCACGACCTCGTTCACGTCGAGCGTCGTGGGCTGGAGCACCTGCCGGCGGCCGAAGGCGAGGAGCTGGCGCGTCAGGGCGCCCGCGCGGTCGGCGGCGGCGCGGATCTCCCGCACGTCGGCGCGGAGCGGGCTCTCGGAGCCGAGCTCGTCGAGGAGCAGCTCCGAGTAGTTCGTGATCGCCGTGAGGAGGTTGTTGAAGTCGTGCGCGATTCCGCCGGCGAGGCGACCGACCGCCTCCATCTTCTGCGCCTGGCGCAGCTCGTCCTCGAGCCGCCGGCGCTCGGTGATGTCGGTGACGTGGACGAGCCGCGCGGGCCGCCCATCGAGCTCGATCGAGTGCGAGGTGATCTCGACGTCGAGCACCGCGCCCGAGCGGGTGAGATGATGCCAGTGCCCCTTGGACTGGTTGAAGCCCGAGGGCATCTCGCCGACGTACCGACGCAGCACCTCCCGCTCCGCCTCCGGCCGGATCGCGGTGAGGTCCATCGCGAGGAACTCCTCGCGCGACCACCCGTAGGCGCGCACGGCGGCGTCGTTCACCATGAGGAAGCGCAGCGTCTCGACGTCGTAGACCCACATCGGGATCGGGCTCGCCTCGAAGACGAGGCGATAGCGCTCGGTGCTCTGCCGCTGCTCCGTGACGTCCCGGAAGGAGACGACGATGCCGTCGGGGTACGCCGTGAAGTGCGCCTGCGCCCACCCCCCGAGCAGCGGCGAGTAGGCCTCGCAGCATTCGAGCTCGCCGGCCTCCGCGACGCGGCGCAGGTTGTCGGTGAAGAGCCCGAGCGACGACGCCGGGAAGAGGTCGCCCACGCAGTTGCCGATCAGCGCATCG
>DASUSM010000116.1:0-5581 GCA_036375115.1 Gemmatimonadaceae bacterium
CCGGCGTCCCCCTCGTCGTCGGCCGCGCGCTCAACAGCGACATTCCCGTCTTCGACCCGACCATCTCGCGCCGGCACGCCGAGGTGAGCTGCGACGAGGACGGGGTGCACGTGCGCGATCTCGGCTCGAGCAACGGGACCTACCACAACGGGCTCAAGGTCGATGCCGCGCGGCTCTCGCCGGGCGACGTCGTGACCTTCGGCAAGGTCGCCTTCCGGCTGAAGGAGGAGACGAGCGAGATCACCGCGCCGTCCTATCTCCCGGAAGGAGCGACGCCGCGCATCGGCGCGACGATCATCCGCCAGCTCCCCGTCGGCGCCTCGCGCGGCGGGCTCGCCGCGGCGATCCGCGCGAGCGGTCCCCAGGACGTCGTCCTCGGCGAGGCGACCCCGGTCGGCGCGCGGGCCGCCCTCCTCGCGTCCGAGGCCGAGCGCATCCGCCACCGGCTCGGACTCCTCCTCGAGGTCTCGACGGGGCTCTCGCGCGCGGTGAACATCGACGCCCTGCTCGAGAAGATCGTCGGCTACTGCTTCGACATCTTCGACGTCGACCGGTGCGCGATCGAGCTCACCGACGAGGGGGGTGCGCTCCTGCCGAAGGTCGCGCGCGACCGGAAGGGCGCGGCCGCGGGGCGCATCATCCCGCGCTCGATCGCCAGCAAGGCGGTCGGGGAGAAGGTCGCGATCCTCTCGGACAACGCGCTCGAGGACCAACGCTTCGGCGGGCAGTCGATCGTCATGCAGCGCGTGCGCTCGACGGCGTGCGCGCCGCTCGTCAGCACGGAGAACCGCGTCCTCGGCGTGCTCTACGTGGACAACACGACGACGACGCACCGCTTCGGCTCGGACGACCTCGACTTCCTCATCGCCTTCGCGAGCATCGCCGCGGTCGCGATCGAGAACTCGCAGTTCTCCGAGCGGCTGCGCCAGCAGATCGTCGTGCGGAGCAACTTCGAGCGCTTCTTCGCCCCCTCGCTCGCCGAGCGGATCGCGAGCTCCCCGGATGCGGTGAAGCTCGGCGGGGAGAAGCGCGAGGTCGCCGTGCTCTTCAGCGACATCCGCGGCTTCACCGCGCTCTCCGAGACGATGAAGCCGGACGACACCGCGTCGCTCCTCACCGAGTACTTCACCGAGATGGTGGAGTGCGTGTTCCGGAACGGCGGGACGCTCGACAAGTTCATCGGCGACGCCGTGATGGCGCAGTGGGGCGCCCCGATCGGGACTCCCGGCGATGCCGACCACGCGATGACGGCGGCGCTCGACATGATGCGCGCGCTGTCGTCGCTCAACGAGAAGTGGCGCTCGGAGGGGAAGCCGGAGCTCCAGATCGGGATCGGCCTCAACTTCGGCGAGGCCTTCGCCGGGAACATCGGCTCCGAGCGCCGGCTCGAGTACACCGTCATCGGCGACACGGTGAACACGGCGAGCCGCCTCTGCTCGGCCGCCGAGGGGGGCGAGATCCTGCTGACCGACGACATGCGCCGCGCACTCACGGCGCCGCCGCCGCTCGAGGAGTGTCCCGCGCTCGAGCTGAAGGGGAAGCGCGAGGCGGTGCCGATCTACCGGGTGAGGCCGTGAGCGAGGGGTCTCCACCGCCTCCCGAGGGATACGAGGGATTCGAGGTCCGCGGCGCGCACGTGGTCGCCAGGACCGATGCCGCGAGCGGTGTCCGCCAGGCGATGGCCTCCGCGACGCTCTACGCGTGGGCCTCGCGACACCCCGCCGCGCGCACGCTCACCGGCCGCATCCCGGCCTACGCCGTCCCGCTCCCCGGCGGGGGGCCGACGGTGGTCGTGCGCCACGCACAGCACGGCGGGCTCCTCGCGCCGCTGACCGGCGACCGCTTCCTCGCGCCGACGCGCGCGCCGCAGGAGCTCGACGCCTCGCTGAAGCTGTGTGCGGCCGGCGTGCCGACCCCGGAGATCGTCGCCTACGCGCTGTACCCGGCGGGGCCGCTGCTCGCGCGAAGCGACGTCGCGACACTCCTCGTCCAGGACAGCCGCGACCTCGCCGCGGTGCTCGTCGGCGAGGACGAGGGGGCGCGGCGCGACGCCCTCGATGCGACCGCGGCGCTGCTCCGCGCCCTCACCGAGGCCGGCGCGCACCACCCCGACCTGAACATCAAGAACGTGCTCGTGGCCCCGGCGCCCGAGGGCGGGCTGCGCGCCTACGTGCTCGATGTGGACCGCGTCGCCTTCTCCCCCAAGCGCCCGCGCATCGCGGTCGCGAACTTCGGCCGGCTCGTCCGCTCGGCGCGCAAGTGGCGGGAGCTGTACGCGGCGAAGATCACCGACGAGGAGCTCGAGCGCCTGGCGAGGGAGGCGGGCGTGCCGTGGACGGCGAAGAAGTAGACCCGCCGCTCGACGTGATGCGATGACAGGGGGCGTCCCAGGCTGGATGCCCCCTTCTCGCATCCCGCACCGGAGCACGCACGGCCCCGCCGAGCGCCGAGCGCCGAGCGCCGAGCCCCAGCGACCCCCGCGTATCCACCGTACCCTCCCGATCGTATTGGATTCGGGGCGCTCGCAGGGCCTCCTCCACCGCTTCCCCTCCCTCCCGTCGTGCCAGCAGTTCAGCGTCACCGGCCCGCCCGGCCGGCGTCGTCCCCGGCGCCCTCGCGCCACTCGAGATTCCGCCCCGACCACCCCGGCCACGTCGAAGCGATCCTCGTCACGGGGTCGCGCGTGCTCGCGAGCAGCGCCATGTGCGCCGGGCTCGCCCTCGCCCTCGGCGGCGGACACTTCGCGATCGCCGCCGTCGCCGCGCTCCCCTTCATCACTCGGCTGGCGCACCTCGCCGTCCCGACGCTCCTCTCGCGACACGCGTCGGCGAGCGTCGCCGCGGCGGCGACGTGGATCGAGCGTCTCGGCTTCACGATCGCCGCATGCGCGGGCTTCGCCTATCCCGGCGGTGGCGCGATCGCCTGGCTCGTCGCCGGGCTCGCGATCGCCTACCTCGGCCAGGCGACGTACGACGCCAGCCTCGCGTCGCTGCATACCGAATCGACGACGCCCGGGAGCTACGGCCGCTACACGGCGGTGAAAGCGCGGTGGGCCGCGGTCTCCGGGCTCGCGATCGGCGTCGGCATCTCCGTCCTCGTGGATGCGATGGAGCGCATCGGGGTGCCGCCGCACGTCGCGCGCGCGTCCTCGGTCGCGGCGGGCGTGCTCGTGCACATGCTCGTCGCGATCCCGCTGCGGCGCATGGGTCGCCTCGCGCTCGACGGCGGCGACGAGCGCGGAACCGCATCGCGGCACGACACTCGAGGCGACGACGCGGCGGAGCTCTGCGCGGCGACGGCGCCCGTTGCCTGCGCGCCGCGTGATCGCTGGGCCGTGGTGCGCTTCGCCCTCGCCTGGGGATTCGCGCAGGGGCTCAGCACCCGGCAGGCGGAGGCGATGGCGATCGCCCACCTCGGCGTTCCGCTCGGCGCCGTCACGATGCTCAACGCGCTGCTCGTGGGGGCGGGGATCCTCGGCGCGCGGACGTGGGGACGACTCGCCGACCGCTTCGGCGGCAAGGGGCTCCTCTCGATCACCCTCTTCGTCCTCGCCCTCGACCCGATCTGGTCGATCGGCGCGCTCCTCGTGCACCCCGCCTTCCTCGTGCCGAGCTACCTGCTCTGGGGCGTGTTCAACAGCGGGTGGGCGATCGCGCAGAGCACGACGCTCGTGCGCACGAGCGGGCCGCCGGCGGACCGCATCCGGATGCTCGTGCTCTACACGGTCGCGCACGGCGCGGCCGCGGGGACGGCGCCGCTCGCGGGCGGGTTTCTCCTCGAGACGCTCGACGCGCGCTACTCGCCGGCCGTCGCCTACGGGGCGCTCTTCGCCGTCGCCGTCGTGCTGCGGGTGGCGACGCTCCCGCTGCTGCGCGCCCTCCCCGCCCCGCCGGCGGAGCGGGGACGTCACGTCTCGCGCGTCTTCCTGCGCGCCGCGCGCCGCCGGGCCGCGGCGCGGGCCCGTGCGCTCGGCCGCTGGAGTCGCGCGATCCCCGACGCGGTCGTCTACGCTCTGACCGAGCCGCGGCGGCGCGCCGTCAACGACTGACGCCGCGCGCCCTCAGCGGCGCGTGAGCACCCGCTCGTAGACGGCGGCGGTCCGCTCGGCGGTCCGCTCGACGGAGAACTCCCGCGCGCGCTCGCGGCCCGCGGCGCCGAAGCGGCGCCGGAGCTCGGGATCCGAGAGGACGCGCGCGATCGCGGCGCCGAGGAGATGTCCGTCGCGCGTCGGCACGAGCAGGCCGCATTCGCCGTCGACGACGACTTCGGGGATCCCGCCGGCGCGCGTCGCGACCACCGGCTTGCCGAGCGCGAGGGCGTCGAGGAGGACGGTGCCGAGCCCCTCCTCCTCGCTGCTCAGCGTGACGACGTCGGCGGCGGCGAGGAGCTGGTCCGCGTCCTTGCGGTATCCCGTGATGTGGAGGACGCCGCGGAGCCCGTTCTGCGTGACGGCCCCCTCGACGCGCTGCCGGAGCTCGCCGTCGCCGACGAGCAGCGCGCGCAGACTCGGCACGGCCCGGTGCGCGAAGCCGATCGCGTGCACGAAGTTCACGGGGTCCTTGTGCGCGACGAGCGCCGACACCTGGACGACGAGCGGCGCGCCGGGCGGCACGCCGAGGGCGCGCAGGGTGGCGGGCGACGCGGGCTCGATCCGGCGCGCGAGGTCCACGCCGCTCGGCACGATCGTGATGCGCCCGCGGTCGATCCCGCTCGCGACGAGGACATGCGCGACCGCTTCCGAGATCGCGATGACCGCGGCGGCGCGCGCGTACTTCCAGCGCGAGAAGGGATTCCCGCGAAGGCGGAAGTCGACGCGGCGCGTGAGGACCATGCGCGCCGGCGTCCGCAGCGTCGCGATGGCGGCGAGGGAGACGGCGTGCCCGGTGTGCGCGTGCACGATCTCGACGCCCTCGTCGAGCACGAAGCGCCGCATGGCGAGCGCCGCGCCGATGTCGAGCTCCCCCGATGCGTCGCAGGCGAAGACCTCGAGCCCCGCCTCGGCGGCGCGCTCGAGCAACGGCTCGTTCGGGCGGCCGGCGACGATCGAGCGGTGCCCGTCGCGCGCGAGCTCGCGAGCCAGCCAGAAGACCTGCCGCTCGCCGCCGCGCCACCCTCGCTCCGTGTCGACGTGCAACACGGTCCGCCGGGGCGCGGCGGAGGAGCTCACCGTGCGGGGGCGCTCCCGCCGCCCGTCCGCCGGTACTGCGGATCGTTGTACATCTTGAACTGCCGGTACACCTTCGGCACGACCTTCCCGCTCGCGATGTCGGCGAGGAGCTGCGAGAGCTCCGCGGCGAGATCGTCGCGCTGCTCGCGCATCACGGCCACGCGCTGGTTGCACCGGTCGCGGAACTCGGGCGCGGCATCCGGGCGGTCGGCCTGCTCCTGCATGTGGTAGATCTTCAGCTCGATGATGCTGAGCTTGTCGCAGAGCCAGCCCACGGTCTCAGCCATTGCGCGACCCCTGCGCCGCGCGGACGGCCTGCATCACCGCCTCGTCGATGCGCTCGATGAGGTCGTTGCGCTTCTGGTTGAGCTTGTCCACGGCGCGCTTCGCCGCGGCGACCTGGTGGTCGTCGTC
>DASUSM010000117.1:0-7031 GCA_036375115.1 Gemmatimonadaceae bacterium
ACGTCCTCGACACGCTCGACCGTCTCGCGATCTGCACGGGCTACCGCGCGGGCGACGAGGTCTACGACGAGTTCCCGGGCGACGTCGCGACGCTCGAGGCGGTCGAGCCGGTCTACGAGTGGTTCGAGGGGTGGCAGCGCCCGACGGGCGACGCCCGCGCGCTCGCCCAGCTCCCGCCGCAGGCGCGCCGCTACCTGGACCGCATCGAGGAGCTCGTGGAGGCGCCGATCACGTTCGTCAGCGTCGGCACGCGGCGCGACCAGATCATCGGGCTGGACTGATGGCGGGGCGCGCGGCGCCCGACTCGACGGCCGCCGATGTCCTCGTCGTCGGGGCGGGGCCGTGCGGACTCGCCGCCGCGATCGCCCTCGGCCGCGCCGGCCTCGACGCCCTCGTCGTGGATCGCGGGCCGCTCGTCTCGAGCATCGCGAGCTATCCGCTGTACCTGACCTTCTTCTCGACGGCGGAGAAGATCTCGATCGGCGGGATCCCCTTCGTGACGGGGGGCGACAAGCCGACGCGGCGCGAGGCGCTCGCGTACTACCGGCTCGTCGCCGAGCACTTCGCGCTGCGCCTCCGCCTCTACGAGCCGGTCGTCTCCCTGCGGCGCGAGGGGGGCGCGATCGTCGCCGAGACGGAGACGGCGGACGGGACGCGCCACGAGCTGCGCGCCGGCGCCGTCGTCGTCGCCACCGGCTACTTCGGCACCCCGAACCTCCTCGGCGTCCCGGGGGAGCGACTTCCCCACGTCTCGCACCTGTTCCGCGAGGGGCACGAGGCGTTCGGCCGCGACGCGGTCGTCGTCGGCGGCGGGAACTCCGCCGTCGAGGCCGCGCTCGAGCTCTACCGCGCCCGCGCGCGCGTCACGCTCGTGCACTTCGGCGACGGCCCGGACCGCAACGTGAAGCCGTGGGTGCTCCCGGACTTCGAGAACCGCGTGAAGGACGGAAGCATCGGGGCCGCCTGGGGCTCGCGCGTCCTCGAGATCCTGCCGGACGCGATCCGTCTCTCGACGCCGGACGGCGAACGCGCGATCCCCGCGCAGCACGTCTACCTGATGACGGGCTTCACACCGAGCACGACGCTCCTCGAGGGACTCGGCGTCACGGTGAGCCGCGAGACGGGGATCCCGACGCACGACCCGGCGACGATGGAGACGAACGTCCCCGGCGTCTTCGTCGCCGGCGTCCTCACGGCCGGGCTCGACGCGAACAAGGTGTTCATCGAGAACGGGCGGGATCATGGGGAGCGGATCGCGGGGGCGGTGGGGGGGAGGGCTCGGGGCGCGGAGATCGGGGACGGGCTGGGGACGGGGGACGGGGGACGGGGGACGAGCCTGGGCTCGGCTCCGTCGTAGTCGCGCGAGCGCCGCGCAGCGAGCGCTGCAGGCCATGCAACAACCTTCCAACGTGAGCGGCGAGAGCGCGCGCCGCGGTGAGGTCCCCAGGAGGCAGGAGTGCGAGTCGATCGGCGGCATCGCACAGCGTCTCGACCTCCATGAGCGAGCCATGGGCGATCGACAGGGCGTTCAGGTACTCTCCTCTCGTGCTCCTACCGTTTCCCTCGGCGATGTTGGACGGAACGGAGAGCGCGGCGCGGCGCAGCTGGCTCGCGAGGCCGAATCTCTCCTCCGGCGGCATCCGGCGCGCGAGGCGGTAGCATTCGACCAGAAGCTCCATCGCTTTCTGCCAGACCACCAGGTCCCGGTAATAGCGGGCAGAGACGAGCTCGGAGGTCATCATCGCGCGAAGCTGTCGAGTCGCGCTGCTCCGACTCTCGTCACCGCGTCGCGAGGGGTGGCTTCGCGTCCCCCGTCCCCCGTCCCCCGTCCCCAGCCGGTCCCTCGTTCCTCCTGCGCCGATCCTGTAGATTGAGGATGTCTCGACCCTTCTCCCCGACATGCCCGTCTCCACCTACCCCGACGTCCTCGAACGCCTCGTCGCCCTGTGCAAGCAGCGCGGCTTCATCTTCCAATCCTCGGAGATCTACGGCGGGACCGGCTCCGTCTGGGACTACGGCCCGCTCGGCGTCGAGCTGAAGAAGAACCTCAAGGACCGCTGGTGGCACGCGATGGTCCGCGCACGGGGCGACATCGAGGGGCTCGACGCGGCGATCCTCATGCACCCGCGCGTCTGGGAGGCGAGCGGCCACGTCGCCGGCTTCACCGACCCGCTCGTCGACTGCACGAGCTGCAAGCGCCGCTTCCGCGCCGACGACCCGAAGCTCAAGGGCGAGCCCGGGACGCCCGACGCGCAGTGCCCCATCTGCGGGAACAAGGGGACGCTGACGGCACCGCGCCTCTTCAACCTCATGTTCAAGACGTTCATGGGGCCCGTCGAGGACTCGGCCGCCGTCGTCTATCTGCGCCCGGAGACGGCGCAGGGGATCTACGTCAACTTCCTGAACGTCCAGAAGGCGACGCGGCAGAAGGTCCCCTTCGGCATCGCGCAGATCGGGAAGGCGTTCCGCAACGAGATCACGCCGGGGAACTTCATCTTCCGCACGCGAGAGTTCGAGCAGATGGAGATGCAGTTCTTCGTCGCGCCGGGCTCCGACATGGAGTGGTTCGAGTACTGGAAGGCGCAGCGAATGGAGTGGCACCGCGCGCTCGGGCTCGCCGAGGAGCGGCTCCGGTTCCACCAGCACACGCCGGAGGAGCTCGCCCACTACGCGCGCGCGGCCTTCGACATCCAGTTCGACTTCGGCGGGTCGCTCGGCTTCCAGGAGATCGAGGGCGTCCACAACCGCGGCGACTTCGACCTCTCGCAGCACCAGCAGTTCTCCGGGAAGAAGCTCGAGTACCAGGACCAGGCGAACAATCGCAGCTACCTCCCGTACGTCGTCGAGACATCCGTCGGCGCCGACCGGACGACGCTCGCGCTGCTCGTGAACGCGTACCACGAGGAGGAGGTCCCGGGGGAATCGGAGGGGCGTACGGTGATGCGCTTCCACCCCTCGCTCGCGCCGATCAAGGCGGGGATCTTCCCGCTCGTGAAGAAGGACGGGATGCCGGAGATGGCGAAGAAGATCGCCGACGAGCTGCGGCCCCTCATGCCCGTCTTCTACGACGACTCGGGCGCCATCGGCCGCCGCTACCGCCGGCAGGACGAGGTCGGCACGCCGTTCTGCATCACCGTGGACGGCGACAGCACGAAGGACGGCACGGTGACGGTGCGCGACCGCGACACGCTCCAGCAGGAGCGCATCGCCGCGAACCGGCTGGCGACGTACCTGCGCGAGCGCACCGCCGGATGACGACCGGCGCCGCGATGTCCCTCGACCGCCTGCGCCGGGAGGGGCAGGCGTTCATGGAGGAGCTCTCGCGCGAGTACTACCTCGCGAACGCGGGGCTCCGCCGCGGCGCGGAGCTGCGCCCGATCTACGCGCGCCACGCCGAGCTGTTCGGCGACGAGGCGCTGGCGCTGACGCTCGAGGCGTTCCGTGACGCCCCGGAGGGGAGCGACGAGCGGCGCGGCGCGCGGCTCGTGCTCGAGTGGCTCGTCGACGCGCGCGCGTCGAGCGCCCTCGCCGGGCACGAGGAGCGCGAGCTGGCGTGGGAGGCGAGCGCGGTGCTCGACCTCGACGAGGGGTCGCGCCTTCCCTATCAGCGCGCGGCGATCGCCATCGCCAACGCGGCGGACCGCGCGGAGCGGATGCGCATCGAGCACGCGCGGGCGCGGCTGGTGCAGGCGGAGCTGTCCCCGCTGAGAAGGGATCGCTTCCAGCGCGAGAAGGAGTACGTCGAGTCGGTCGGCATCGCCGAGGACTACCTCTCGACCTTCACGGCGCTCAGCGGGATCGACCTCGCCGCGCTCGGCGCCGAGTGCGAGGCCTTCCTGCGGGACACGCAGGCGATGTGGGACGAGGTCTTCCCGGAGTTCGTGCGGCGCGGGCTCGGCATCGAGCCGCGCGAGGCGACGCGGGCCGATGCGCTCGCCCTCCTCCGGGCGCGCGAGTTCGACGCCTTCTTCCCGGGCGAGCCGATGGAGGAGCGCATCCGCGGCCAGGTGCGCGAGATGGGGATCGATCCGACGGCGCGCGGGCGCATCGTCTTCGACACCGGGGAGCGGGAGGGGAAGCGTTCCCGCGCCTTCTGCGCGCCGGTCCGCGTCCCCGAGGAGGTCTTCCTCGTCCTGCGCCCGCACGGCGGACAGTCCGACTGGACGACGTTCCTCCACGAGCTCGGGCACGCCCTCCACTTCGCCTACACGCGTGCCGACCAGCCGTTCGAGTTCCGCTGGCTCGGCGACAACTCGGTGACCGAAGGGTACGCGATGCTCTTCGATCACTTCACGCAGGACCGGCGCTGGCTCTCGCGCTACACCTCGCTCGGCCGGCGCGAGCTCCCCGACTTCCTGCGCGCGTCGGGCTTCGAGGAGCTGCACTTCCTCCGCCGGTACTGCGGCAAGCTCCTCTACGAGACGCAGCTCTACGGGAGCGGCGCGTCGTGGGACGCGCTCCCCGACGCGTACGTGCAGCGCCTCAGCGACGCGACCCGCTTCCGGTACGATCCCGCGGACGCCTTCGTGGACGTGGACCAGCGCTTCTACGCGGCGCGCTACCTGCGCGCCTGGCAGCTGCAGGCCGTCCTCGGCGAGACGCTCGTCGAGCGGTTCGACGAGGACTGGTGGCGAAACCCGCGGGCCGGCCCGTGGATCCTCCAGGCGCTCTTCGCGGAGGGCCAGCGCGAGATGGCGGGTGAGCTCGCCGAGCGCGTCTCGGGACGGACGATCTCCTTCGCCCCGCTCGTGCGGTCGGTGGAGCGGCTGCTGACGACGTGAGCGGCCGTGCGACGCCCGCCGGCGCCGCCCCCGCCGCACGAACCTCCAACGCGAGTGACGACATGACGAACGCGGCACCGGCCGGCGCAGCGCCCCGCAGCACCGCCCGCCTCCCCATCGCCATCACGGTCGCCATCACGGTCGCCGCCGCCCTGCTCGCCGCGTGCGGCGGCGAGGAGCGGGACGCGACGTCGGCGGCGGCCGCGCGGGGCGAGGGGCTGCTCCGCGTCGACAGCATCGCCAGCCCGGCGGCGCCCGGGAGCACCGAGCCGAATCTCGCCGTCGGCCCGGACGGACGCGGATGGCTCACCTGGATGGAGCCGACGGCGGACAGCGGCTGGGCGCTCCGCGTCGCCGCGCGCGAGGGCGACGGCTGGACGCCGCCGCGCACGATCGTCGAGGGGCGGGACTTCTTCCTCAACTGGGCCGACTTCCCGTCGCTCGCCGTGCTCGGCGAGGACCGGCTCGCCGCGCACTGGCTGGAGCGGAGCGGCCCCGGGAAGTACTCCTACGACGTGCGCATCGCGCTCTCGCACGACGGCGGCGCGACGTGGACGCGCGGCGTCGTCCCGCACCGCGACGGCACCGAATCGGAGCACGGCTTCGCCTCGCTCTGGCCGGACTCCGCCGGCGTCGCCGCCGTCTGGCTCGACGGACGGAAGTACGCGCGCGCCGGGGACGAGGCGGGGAAGGAGATGATGCTCGTACACACCGTGCTCGACTCCGCCGGACGGCGCGGCCCCGAGGTGCGGCTCGACAAGCGGATCTGCGACTGCTGCCAGACATCCGTCGCGCGCACCTCGCGCGGGCCGATCGTCGCCTATCGCGACCGCTCGGCGGACGAGGTGCGCGACATCCACGTCGTGCGCATGGTGGAGGGCGAGTGGAGCGAGCCCGCGCCGGTGCACCGCGACGACTGGCGGATCGACTACTGCCCGGTGAACGGCCCGTCGATCGCGGCCGCGGGGGAGCACGTCGTCGTCGCCTGGTTCAGCGCACCCGGCGACACGGCGCGGGTGCAGGTCGCCTTCTCCGAGGACGCGGGCGCGACGTTCGGCGAGCCCGCGCGCGTCGACGAAGGGTCGCCCGCCGGACGCGTCGGCGTCGTGCTGCTGCCGAGCGGCGACGCCCTCGTGAGCTGGATCGAGCGCACGACCCGCGGTGCCGAGGTCCGGCTGCGCCGGATCCGCGTCGACGGCGAGCCGGGGACGCCGATCACCGTCGGCACCTCGAGCGCGGACCGCGCCAGCGGCTTCCCCCGGCTCGCCGTCGCGGGGCGCGAGCTGCTCGCCGCGTGGACGGTGCCCGGCTCGCCCTCGACGGTCCGCGTCGCTCGCGCGGCGCTCGGAGGCGGGACGTGAGTCGCGTGCGCGCGGGCGCCCGCATCGCCGTCCTCGCCGTCCTCGCCGCGCTCGCCGCGTCGCTCGTGTCCGCGTGCGGCGGCGACGGGGCTGTCCCCGCCGCCGTCGCCGTCGGCTCGCCGGTGCCCGCGTATCGCGCCACCACCCTCGACGGGGACAGCGTCTCGCTCGCCGCCCTCGAGGGGAAGGTCGTCCTGCTCAACGTCTGGGCGACCTGGTGCCACCCCTGCCGCGACGAGGTCCCCTTTCTCCAGGACGTGCACGAGCGCTACGCCGCGCGCGGGCTCGAGCTCGTCGGCGTGAGCGTGGACGCCTCCGGGGAGGAGCCGGCGATCCGCGACTTCGCGCGGCGCTACGGGATGACCTACCCGATCTGGCGCGATCCGGGCGAGCGCGTCTCGACGACGTTCCTGGTCATCGGCGTGCCGGCGTCGTTCGTCGTCGGCCGCGACGGCACGCTGCTCTGGCGGAAGACCGGCCCCGTCTCCGAGAGCGACACGGCGTTCGTGCGCATCCTCGAGGCTGCGCTCGCCGCGACGCCTCCGGCGAGCGGCGACTGACCGCCGGCTCACGAGGACGTGGGGCCGCGGACGAAAGGAATGACGGCACGATGCTTCCAGCGGGAGGCGACCCGATGCCTTCCACCACCGCCGTGACGGACGCGCACCGCGCGCACGAGCCGGACTGGCCGCGCGTGCGCGCCGAGACGGTCGAGCACCTGCGCCGGCTGCTCCGGATCGACACCGTCAATCCGCCGGGGAACGAGATCGTCGCGGCGCGCTACCTCGAGGACGTCCTCGCCGGCGCCGGGATCGAGACGCGAGTCCTCGAGCCGGCGCCGGGGCGCGCCGCGGTCGTCGCCCGCCTTCGCGGGCGGGGCGACGCGGGA
>DASUSM010000118.1:0-18978 GCA_036375115.1 Gemmatimonadaceae bacterium
GTCGCGCCGGCCGCGAGGACGGCCGTCGCCCCGTGCCTCGACCTCCGGCTCGATGGCCGGCGCGGCCGCGCGAGGCATCTCCTCCACTGCTCGTTCCTCGGCCGGACGCTCCTCGCGCTCCCGCCCGCGGCCGCGCCCGCGCCGACCCCGTCGGCCCCGCTCCGCCGGCTCTTCGGCTTCGGCGACCGGCGCCGCGCGCGCCGGCGCCGCCGGCTCGGGCACGTCGACCTCGAGCTGCCCGCTCTCGAGCCGGTTCACCCTGATCAGTCCGCGCTGCGCGGCCTCGAGACAGAAGCGCGAGAACTTGGCGTGGCCCACGTTCTTCTCGTCGAACGTGGAGTCGATCTCCTGCATGACCTGCTTGAGCCGATCGGAGCGCATGACGTCGCCGTTGCGCTTCATGCGGTGGATCGCCTCGGTCACCAGCTCCCACGGATCATGCTTGACGATCTCCTCCTCGTTCGTCTTCACGAGGCCGGCGAGCGCGTTGTAGCTGTAGTATTCGTCACAGTTCATGACGAGCAGATCGCTCGAGGATTCGCGGATCCCGACGCCGATGACGTATTTGCCGTACTCCTTGAGCTTGATGACGAGGCTCGAGAAGTCGGAGTCGCCGGAGAGGAGGATGATCGTGCCGATCTCCGGGCGCGTGAAGACGAGCTCCATCGCGTCGATCGCGAGGCGGATGTCGGTCGCGTTCTTCTTCGACGACCCGTACGCCGGCGCGAAGATGAGGTCGATCGACGACTCGGTGAGCGGGACGATGTACTGCGGGTAGCGGCGCCAGTCGGCGTAGGCGCGCTGGACGGCGACCTTCCCCTTCACGATGTCGGAGGAGAGGAGGTTCCGGAGCTCGTTCCCGAGGTCGGAGCGGATCCCCATCGTGACGTTGTCGAAGTCGATGAGGAGCGCGGCGTTCGGGGCGTGGTGCACGTGCGGCGCCGCGAGGACCGAGGACGGGGTGTGGGCCTGCGGGCCGCGGTGCACCGGCGGAACGAAGGGCCGGGGCTTGCTGGGGGACGGGTGCCGCGGATTGCGGTTGTTCATGAACTTCTCAGGATCACGGTGTGGTCGAGCGCCACCATGCGCTCGAGCTCTCGCCGCTTCACCTTCCCGCTCCCGGTCATCGGGAAGGCATCGAGGAAGCGGACGAGATCGGGGACCTTGTAGTCGGCCATCGTGTCGCGGGAGAAGCTTCTGATCTCCTCGCCGGTGACGACGGCCCCTTCGACGGGAACGATGCACGCGCAGATCCGCTCGCCCAGGATGTCGTGGGGAACGCCGATCACGCAGACATCGTCCACCGCAGGGTGCGCCCGGAGCTGATCCTCGACCTCGCGCGGGTAGATCTGATATCCACCCCGGAGGATCGTCTCCTTGCTGCGCCCCACGATCTTCAGGTAGCCCTCCTCGTCGATGATGCCGAGATCACCGCTGAGGAAGAAGCCTTCCGGCGAGAACGACCGGGCGGTCTCGCCGGGCATGCGGGCGTAGCCCCGCATGACGTTCGGCCCGCGGACGGCGATCTCGCCGACCGCCTCGGGCCCGTGCAGCGCGCCGGTGACCAGGTCCACCGCCTTCACCTCGACGCCGGGGAGGGGACGCCCGACTGTCGTCAGGCGCTTCTCCGGCGGATCGGTGAAGCGGGTGATCGCGACCGTCGGCCCCGTCTCGGTGAGGCCGTAGGCCACCTGGACGTCGCACCAGCGGCGCACGCGGCGGATCAGGTCCTCCGACACCGCGCTCCCGGCGATCACCCCCGTGCGGAGGTGGCGGAAGCGGGCCGGATCGAATCCCGGCTCGCGCATGAGCAGCTGGTACATCGTCGGCACGCCGTGGAGCACGGTGACGCGCTCCCGCTCGAGGAGGCGCAGCGCTTCCGCCGCCTCGAACGTCTCCAGCAGGACGAGCGTCGCACCCGCGGCGATCGCCCCGACCGCCACGCCGAATCCGAAGATGGCGAAGAGCGGGACGGCGGCGAGCACGCGGTCGCTCGGATCGACCTCGAGCGCCTCGCCCGTCCGCACCGCCGTCTCCACGACGTTGCGGTGCGACAGGCGGACGCCCTTCGGCTTGCCCATCGTGCCGGACGTGTAGAGGAGGGCGAGGTCGTCCTCCTCCGTCGTCGCCGGCTCGGGCACCGGACGCCCCTCCCCGCTCGAGAGCAGATCCTCGAACTGGAAGATGCGATCGTCGTACCAGAGCTCCTCGCGCCCGACCGTGACGATGTACTGCAGGTCGGGCAGCTCGGCGATGAGATCCTCGAACTCCTGGAGGAAGTCGACGTCGCCGTAGCGCTCCGCCGTGATCGCGGCCGAGACCTCCGCGTGGCGCAGCTGGTACTTCAGCTCGTGGTAGTTGAGCCTCGGGTTCACCGGCACGACGGTCGCGCCGAGACGCGCCGCCGCGAGCAGGCCGATGATCCACTCCGGCGAGTTGGGGAGGTTGATGGCGACACGGTCGCCCGCCTCCACCCCCAGCTCCGCCAGCGCGGCGGCGAGTGCCGTCGCGCTGCGCTGCACCTGACCATAGCTGAACGTCCGCCCGTTGGCGACGAGCAGGACCCGCTCCGGATGCTCACGAGCACGCGTCGCGAAGACCTGGCCCAGCGTCCAGGAGCTCGACATTCAGACTGCGGTCAGCGGCATTAGCTCTGGAATGTAAGATGGGCGAAGGAGTTAAGTAAGGCGGCAGGCGCTGGAACCGGGCGCTCGGCGCTGGGCGCTCGGCGCTGGGCACCGGTGGCCAGACAGCCCGCCAGCATCCGGTGCCCACCCCCCGCCTCATTCCCCCATCGCCTTGATGATCACCCGCTTCGCGCGCTGTCCGTCCCATTCTCCATAGAACACCCGCTGCCACGGGCCGAAGTCGAGCCGTCCCTCCGTCACGGGAACGATCACCTCGTGGCCGACGGTGAGGGAGCGGAGGTGCGCGGCGGCGTTGTCCTCGCCCGTCCCGCTGTTGTGCCGGTAGTCCTCCGGCGACCACGGCGCGATGCGCGACTCGAGCCAATCGAGGATGTCCTTCCACAGCCCCGGCTCGTGATCGTTCACGAAGACCGAGGCGGAGATGTGCATCGCCGAGACGAGCACCATCCCCTCACGGATCCCCGCCGCGGCGCGGCACGCCTCGACCTCGTCGGTGATGTCGATGATCTCCTGCCGCCTCTTCGTCGTGAAGGTGAGGTACGTGGTGTGGGTGCGCATGGACGGACCGGAATGATGGATGATGAGGCGGGGCCGAAGGCGCCCGACCCTCGCCCGCCGAAGCTGCGCCGGATGCCGACCCCTCGCCAGCGCACCGCTCCCTCCGGTCCAGCGTCCCGCCTCCCGTTCCACGCATCCCCACATGAGTCTATCCCTGCGCCATTCCACCTCTTAGCTTTTCCGAAACCCCTCCCTCCGCCCCGCCGTACTGACCCATGGTGAAGGTGAAGCGCCTCGGCTTTCGGGCGCGCCTCTTCGCGATCCTGCTCCTCTTCGCCGTCCTCCCATCGGCGCTGCTCACCGTCCTCTGGGCGGGGACGTTCAGCGCGGGGCTGTCGGCGGTCACGGCCAGCGCGGCGTGGGACAGCATCGCGGTCACGGGGGTGCGCGCGCTCGCGGAAGCGCGCCGCTCGCCGCTCACACCGGAGGCCGAGGCGGCGCTCCGCGCGCACGAGCAGGAGCTGCGCACCTCCGTCGAGCAGGCGAGGCGCCTGCAGGCGCTGAGCACGCGCGCGGTGCCGCTCATCCTCTTCGTCGGCTTCCTCGCGGTGGCGGTCCTCTCGCTCGTCGCCTCGCGCGTCGCCGGACACCTGAGCCGGCAGCTCAGCCGGCCGCTCTCCGAGCTCGTGGACTGGACGCAGCGCATCGCGCGACGCGAGCCGCTCCCCGAGCGGCAGACGCGGCGCGGGGCGCCGGAGTTCGAGATGCTGCGGCGGCGGATGCGGGTGATGGCGCGCGAGCTCGAGGCGGGGCGCGCGCGGGCGCTCGAGGCGGAGCGGTTCGAGGCGTTCCGCGAGACGGCGCGGCGGGTCGCGCACGAGCTGAAGAATCCGCTGACGCCGATCCGCTTCGCGGTCTCCCGGCTGCGCCGCGAGGCGGCGGAGCCGCTGCAGGAGACGGTCGAGGTGCTCGAGGTCGAGTCGCGCCGGCTCGAGGACATGGCGCGCAGCTTCGCCCAGTTCGGGCGGCTGCCGGAGGGTCCGAAGGCGGAGGTCGATCTCGGAGAGCTGGCGCGATACACGGCGCGCGCGACGGTCCCGGACAGGCTCGTGCTCGCGGTGGATGTCGAGCCGGAGCTGCCGCTCGTCCCCGGGCACCACGACGCGCTCGCGCGGGCGCTGTCGAACGTATTGATCAACGCGGTGGAGGCGTGCCGGGAGGGAGGCGAGGTGGGGGTAGCGGTGCGGCGCCGGCGCGAGCAGGATCGGGATGCGGTCGAGATCGTCGTGCGGGACACCGGGTGCGGGATCCCGCCGGAGCAGCTCCCGGGGATCTGGGACCCGTACGTGACGCACAAGCGGGGCGGCACGGGGCTCGGACTGGCGATCGCACGGCAGACGATCCTCGCGCACGACGGCGCGGTGGACGCCACGAGCGCCGTCGGGTACGGCACCGAGGTACGTTTCATCCTGCCGGTCGATGGGACCGGAGCGCCGAACGAAGAGGAGTGAGGGGACCACGTCCATGCCAGAGATTCTCGTTCCGCTCGGATTCTTCGCGATGGTCACGTCGATCGCGATCGGCTTCCCGCTCGTGCGCGGCCTCGTCAGGCGCTGGGAGCGCGAGGGCGGCGCACCCCGCGTCCCGAGCGAGGTGCAGGCGCGGCTCGAGCGCATCGAGCAGGCGGTGGACGCGATCGCCGTCGAGGTGGAGCGCATGTCCGAGGGACAGCGATTCGTGACGAAGCTGCTCGCCGAGCGCGGCGCGGACCGCGCCGCCGAGCCGGCGAGACTTCCCGACGCCGCGAGCCGGCACGGAGGACCAGGCAATGCGTATTGAGCTCGTCGCGGGCGCCACGGGCGCCCCGGTCGCCCAATCGCCGCAGACGTCGCAGCCGACGCGCGAGGCGATCCGCGAGCAGGTGCGGCAGAGCATCGAGCAGGCGCGCGTCGACGCGGCGCGCGCGCGCGAGGAGATGCGCGCCGCGCTCGCGCAGGCCCAGGGCACGGGCGCCGGCACGGCCGTCGGTCAGGGTGCGCCGGTGCCGCCGGTCCCGCCGGTTCCCGTCATCGCCGGCGAGGATGGGCAGAGCGTCATCGTCACGCACGACGGGCGCGTCATCGAGGTGAGCCCCTCCGGCGACGTGACGATCGACGGCGATCCGATCGCCGGCACCTCGCAGGCGCCGGACTTCCCCTTCCGGCCGGAGATCCCGCCCGAGGCGGTGATGATCAGCGTCGCCTTCTTCGTGATGATCGTGCTCGTCGCCGTCGGCATTCCGATCGCGCGGGCCTTCGGCCGCCGCATCGACAAGCGCTCGGTGGCGGCGCCGGCGATCGCCGAGCTGGCACAGCGCCTCGATGGGATCGAGCAGGCGATCGAGACGGTGGCGGTCGAGGTCGAGCGCATCTCCGAGGGGCAGCGCTACTCCGCGCGCCTGATGACGGAGATGCAACAGGCCCAGCGCATCCCGGCCGGAGGGACGAACCGCTGAGCGCGCTCCACCGGCACCCGGCACGCACCCCGCCCTCACGCGAGCGCTCGTGCCGTCCGTCCTGATCGTCGACGACGAGCCGAACATCCGCCGGATGGTCGGCGCGCTGCTGCGCGCCGAGGGGTACGACGTGCGCGAGGCGCCCGACGGCGGCGCGGGGGTCGCGGCCGCCCGCGAGAGCGAGCCGGACACGGTCCTGCTCGACCTCATGATGCCCGGCGACCTCGACGGGCTCGGCGTGCTCGCGAAGCTCCGCGAGGCGCTCCCCGATGTTCCCGTCGTGATGATGAGCGGGCGCGCCGGGCTGAGCGATGCCGTGAAGGCGACGAAGCTCGGCGCCTTCACCTTCCTCGAGAAGCCGCTCACCCCCGAAGGCGTCCTCCTCGCGCTCGCCTCCGCGCTCGAGCTGCGGCAGGCGCGGCGCGAGGCCCGTGCCCTGCGCGCGCAGGTCGGGCTCGCCGCCGAGATGATCGGCGACAGCCAGGGGATGCGCCG
The DNA here is from genome assembly GCA_036375115.1 of Gemmatimonadaceae bacterium. Taxonomy (GTDB): domain Bacteria; phylum Gemmatimonadota; class Gemmatimonadetes; order Gemmatimonadales; family Gemmatimonadaceae; genus DASUSM01. The sequence continues at coordinate 6,136 of DASUSM010000118.1, forward strand.
CGTGCGCGAGATGGTCGAGCGGATCGCGCCGACCGATGCGCGCGTCCTCGTCTCCGGCGAGTCGGGGACGGGCAAGGAGCTCGTCGCCGCGGCGATCCACAACCGCAGCGCGCGGCGCGACCGCCCGTTCGTGCGCGTGAACTGCGCGGCGATCCCGCGCGACCTCGTCGAGAGCGAGATGTTCGGGCACGAGAAGGGGGCGTTCACGGGCGCCACCGACCGCCGCATCGGCCGCTTCGAGCTCGCGCACACCGGCACGCTCTTCCTCGACGAGGTCGGCGACCTCGGCGCCGAGGCGCAGGCCAAGCTCCTGCGCGCGATCGAGGCGAAGGAGATCGAGCGCGTCGGCGGCGGGAAGCCGATCCGCATCGACGTCCGCATCGTCTCGGCGACGAACCGCGACCTCACGGAGATGGTCGCGGCGGGGACGTTCCGCGAGGACCTCTTCTTCCGGCTGAACGTCATCCCGCTCGCCCTGCCGCCGTTGCGCGAGCGCCCGGACGACATCCCCGCGCTCGTCGCGCACTTCACGGCGCTGCTCCGCGCGCGGAGCGGCCAGGCGCCGCCGCGCTGGAGCGAGGAGGCGGTGGCGCTCCTCACGCGCTACCGCTGGCCCGGAAACGTGCGCGAGCTCGGCAACATCGTCGAGCGCCTCGCGATCCTGCACGCCGGGGAGACGATCAGCGCCGCGAACGTGCGCGAGGTCCTGAACGTGGAGCGCGACGCCTCGCCGGCCGCCCCCGCCCGCGCCCTGCCCGCGGCCGACGCGCTCGACCTGCCGCTCGGCGAGACGCTCGACGAGTACGAGCGGACGCTCATCACGCGCGCGCTGTCGATGGCGGGCGGCAACGTCGCCGAGGCGGCCCGCCGCCTCAAGACCGACCGGCCGAACCTCTACCGCCGGATGCGCCGCCTCGGCATCGGTGCCGGCGACGCGTGAGCGGAACGTCCGCGCCCTCCGTGCGGTACAGGCGGGTCCCCCTCGTCCTTCCAGTCGCCGCCCGTCGAGGGCGCGCTCCGGCGGCCGCCGTCCCGGCGACCGCCATCCACCAGAGGTGGTCGTCATGCGAATGCTGATGCTGGCGTGCGCGCTCGCGCTCCTTCCCGGCGCGACGCGGGCCCAGATCACGGATACCGCGCGGATCGCCCCGGACACGGCGGCCCTGCCGCGCGCGGTCGCCGAGTACGTCGCGCTGCGCTACAACGCCGACGTCGCGCTCCGGGCGCGCGGCGCAGCGACCGTGGCGGCCGGGGAGGTCGTCGACGGGGACGTCGCCGTGCTGCGCGGCCCGCTCACGGTGCGCGGGCGCATCGGCGGGAACGTCGTCGTCGTGAACGGCGACGCCGTGGTCGGCGAGGGCGCGGAGATCGAGGGCGACCTCGTCATCGTGGGCGGCGTGCTGGCGCGCGACTCCAGCGCGCGGATCGGCGGGATCGTGCGCGTCTATACGTCGCCGATGTCCTTCCACGAGGAAGGGGGGCGCATCGTCGTCGACGCCGACCGCACGCCGGACGACTGGTGGTCGCGGATCTTCCGGCGCGACGCGGAATCGTGGCGACCGCGTCTCCTCTCCGCGCGGACGTACAACCGCGTCGAGGGACTGCCGGTCCTCCTCGGCCCCTCGCTGCGGCACGAGACGAGCACCGTCACGGTCGAGGTGGATGCGTTCGGCATCGTGCGGACGGCCGACGGCTTCGACTGGGACGGCGACGACATCGGCCACACGCTGCGCGCGGATGTCCGCATCGGAGGAGGGCTCGGGCCGATCCTCGGCGCCAGCCTGTACGACGTCGTCGAGCCCGTGCAGGACTGGGAGCTGACCGACGCCGAGGCCGGGCTCGCGACGTTCTTCCTGCACCGCGACTACCGCGACTTCTACGACCGGCACGGCGCGTCGGGGTCGATCGGCGTGCATGCGGGGCGCGATGTGACGCTCCGCCTCGAGTACGGCGCGGAGCGGTGGGGGTCGCGCGACGTGAGCGATCCATGGACGCTCTTCCGCAACGGCGCCGCGTGGCGGCCGAACCCCGCCGTGGACGACGGCTTCGTCCACCTCGCCGCGGCGACGCTCGAGATCGACACGCGGAACGACGTGGAGAACCCGTGGTCGGGGTGGTACGTGACGGCGGACTTCGAGAGCGGACGCGGCGACTTCCGGTCGTTCGGCGCGACGGATCCTCTGTCGCGCGCGGCATCGGCGGCGGGATCGGTGCGCTGGCGGCGCGGCTTCCTCGACCTGCGACGCTACAACCGCCTCTCGCCGGAGGGACAGCTCAACCTGCGCCTCGTCGCCGGCGGCTGGCTCGGCGGCGGCGAGCTTCCGCTGCAGCGGCGCTTCTCGCTCGGCGGACCCGGCTCGCTCCCCGGGTTCGACTTCCGCAGCGGCGAGGACGCCGAGCGCCTCCAGTGCGCGAGCGACGCCACCGTACCGGGTGCGCCGGGGCAGTGCGAGCGCGTGCTGCTCGCGCAGATCGAGTACCGCGGCGACGTCGAGATGGGACCCTTCTTCGGCGAGCGCGGCCCGGCGAGCTGGGGGCTGCAGACGGACGCGTTCTGGATCCTCTTCGCCGACGTCGGGCGCGGCTGGCTCGTCGGTCCGCGCGCCGGCTCGCTCGCGTACCCGAGCGACCGCCTCCCCTCGCTCTCGACGTTCCAGACCGACATCGGCGCCGGGCTCGACCTCGGCATCCTCGCGCTGTACGCCGCCAAGTCGCTGTCCGACGCCGACGAGCCGGTGAACTTCTTCGTGCGCGTGCGCCACCGCTTCTAGCCCCGTGCGCCGCCTCGCGCTCCCCGTCGTCGTCGCGCTCGCCGCGCTCGCCGCGCCCCTCGGGGCGCAGCGCGAGGCGCGCGTCGAGATCTCGCTGCCGCCGCGGGGGTTCCTCGCGACGCAGGGGCCGACGGTGCGGACGCTCGGGATGCTCACCGACCGCCAGACGCGCGACCTGCTGCGCAACGGCTTTCCGGCGCGGCTGCACTACCGCGTCGAGCTCTGGTCGAGCGACGGGCTGTTCGACGACCTCAAGGGGCAGGTCGAGTGGGACGTCGTCGTGCGCCACGATCCGCTGCTCCACACGTACCAGGTGGCGCGCATCGTCGGGGAGGTCGTGACCTCGCTCGGCAGCTTCGCCGACGTGCAGGGCGCGCAGGAGGCGCTGGCGCGTCCCTTCCAGGTCCCGCTCGTCCCCGGCGCGCGTCCCGAGCGGCTGTACTATGCCGCGGTGCTCGAGGTCGAGATGCTCTCGCTCGGCGACCTCGACGAGGTCGAGCGCTGGCTCAAGGGGGAGCTCCGGCCGGCGGTGCGCGGCGAGCGCAACCCGGGGACCGCGGTCACCCGCGGCGTCCGGACGCTGTTCGTGCGACTGATCGGCGGGGAGAAGCGGACCTACCGGGAGCGGTCGGCGCGCTTCAGGACGCGGTGACGCGCCGCGTGCAGCGCGCGCGCCGGTCGGGCGCGCGCGCCGACGCTCAGTGCGCGCGGTGGTGGTGCCCGCCGTGCGCGTGCGCGTGTCCGTGCCCGCGGTGCTCGAGGGCCTCGAGCTGGCGCAGCACCGCGTCGCCGTAGAACAGGCGGATGTAGCGCGCCTGCGTCGGCGTGAGGCGGCGCACCGCCCAGCTGAGATGCACGAAGTGCGGCTCGACCGGGGGGACGAGCGGGTGCATCCCGATCTCCTCGGGCATGTGGTTCGCCTTCCGCGTGTTGCAGGGCGAGCACGCCGTCACGACGTTGGTCCACTCGTTCGTGCCGCCGCGCGACATCGGGACGACGTGGTCGCGCGTGAGCGACTCGCGCTGCCGCAGCTCCGCGCCCGGGCGTCCGCAGTACTGGCAGCGGTAGCCATCGCGCGCGAAGAGGAAGGTGTTCGTCACCTGTCGCCGGAAGCGGCGGGGCACGTGGATGAAGCGCGTGAGGCGGATGATCGCGGGGCGCGGAAAGCTCAGGCGCTCCGAGCGCACCAGACGGTCCGCATCCGCCTCGACGATCTCGGCCTTGCCGTCGATGACGAGGCGGAGCGCGCGGCGCATGGGCACCATCGTCAACGGCTCGAACGATGCATTCAGTGCCAGACAACCAAGGATCACGCACACCTCCGCGGGTACACGAGCTCCCGCCACGTCATGCGGCGCGGACGGCATTCGTCGCCCATGGCCGCATCGTGGCGCGGCGACGGACGCCGCGCCTGAAAGCTACGACGCGCGGCGGACGCCGACAAGCCAGCAACGCGTCAGCGAGGATGCTCGCCCTTCTCTGAATGGACGTTCGGTGCGGGCGCCGGTCACGACCGCCGCGCGCGGTGCCGCGGACGCGCTCGGATGGCGCGCGCAGGGCGCGCGCAGGGCGCGCGGAAGCGCCCCGGGCTACCGCACGCGCGACGCGCCGCCGCCGGCCGACGCGGGCTCGGGGACCATCGTCAGCCAGCCGTGCGCGTCCTCCACCTCGCCGCGCGCGATGCCGAGGAAGCGCTCCTGGATCGCGCGCGTCACCGGACCCGGGCGCCCCTCGCCCACCTGGATGCGGTCCACCGACCGGATCGGCGTGAGCTCGGCGGCCGTCCCCGTGAAGAACAGCTCGTCGGCGATGTAGAGCATCTCGCGCGGAAGGATCTGCTCGCGCACCTCGTAGCCGAGATCGCGCGCGATGCGGGCGACGCTGTCGCGCGTGATCCCGTTGAGGATCCCGGAAGCGAGGGGGGTCGTGAAGACGACGCCGTCGCGGACGAGGAAGAGATTCTCGCCGCTCCCCTCCGCCACCCAGCCGAAGGCGTCGAGCATGATCCCCTCGGCGTACCCGTCGCCCTTCGCCTCCATCTTGGAGAGCTGCGAGACGAGGTAGTTCCCCCCCGCCTTCGCGAGCGCCGGGAAGGAGTCCGGCTGCGCCCGGCGCCAGCTGGAGACGCAGACGTCCACGCCCTGCTCGAGCGCCTCGTGCCCGAGGTACGCGCCCCACCGCCAGGCGATGATGAACGTCTCGACCGGCGTCGTCGCCGGGTTCACCCCCATCTGCTCTCCGGTGCGCACGACGATCGGGCGCAGGTAGCAGGCGCGGAGCTCGTTCGCCGAAACGGTCTCGAGCGTCGCCTGCACCAGCTCGTCGATCGAGTGGCGCATCGGGATGCGGTAGATCCGGCAGGAGTCGTGGAGCCGCCGCATGTGATCACGCAGGCGGAAGACGGCGGGACCCTGCGGCGTCTCGTAGCAGCGCACTCCCTCGAAGACGCTCGATCCGTAATGGACAGCGTGGGCCATCACGTGGATCGTCGCGTCCTCCCAGCTCACGAGGACGCCGTCGCGCCAGATCTTCGGGGTGCGGCCGGAGACAGTCGTCATGCTCGATCGGTCCCGTCTGAGGTTAGGACTCAAGGTATCGGACGGGCGCCACGCGGGGCAACGAGCCTGCGGAAATCCTGAACGGCTCAGGTGATGGGGTCAGGGCCAGGGTCGGGGTCAGGGCTCGACGTGCCGCGGAGCGCTTCGACCGCCGTCCCCGCCCCTGACCCCGACCCCGACCCCGACCCTGTCACCCGGGCCGTTCCCGACAGCCACCCCACGAGGAGCTCCCCCGCCCGCTGCACGCGTCCGCGGAGCCCGGCATCCTCGCCGAGCACGCGCCCCTCCCGAACCAGCTCGCGTCCCGCCACGGAGACGAACGAGGCGCGGCGGCCGGCGAGGGCGAAGACGAGCGCCGCAAGCGGATCCACGGTCGGCGTGCCGCGCGCGTCGTCGAGCGGAAAGGCGGCGAGATCGGCGGCCTTCCCCGCCTCGAGCGAGCCGATCTCGTCCTCGAGCCCGAGGGCGCGCGCGCCGCCGAGCGTCGCCAGCTCGAGCGCCGTCGCGGGCGAGAGGCACGTCGGGTCGCCGCGGCGGGCGCACTGGAGGAGGGCGGCGAGCCGCGCCTCCTCGACGACGTCCATGCGGTTGTTGCTCGCGACCGAGTCGGAGCCGAGCCCGACGCGCACGCCGGCGGCGAGCAGCTCGCAGAGCGGCGCGATGCCGTGGCCGAGCTTCGCGTTCGAGGCCGGGCAGTGCGCGACCGCGCTGCGGTGGCGGGCGATCGTCCGCACGTCCTCGTCGTCGAGGCGCACGCAGTGGATGAGGAGGGTGCGCTCGCCGAGCACGCCCTGCGCCTCGAGGAGCGCGACGGGCGAGCGCGCGGCGGGTTCGACGGGGATGCCGCGTCGGCGGAGCATCTCGGCGAACGCGCCGCGCCCCTCCGCGACGAGCTCGTGCTCCGCGCGGCTTTCCGCGATGTGCACGGCGATCGGGAGCCCGGCCTCGCGGGCGACCGCCGCGATGTGCCCGAAGAGCTCGCGGTGCACGGAGTAGGGCGCGTGCGGCGAGACGCCGAGCCGCACGAGCGCCGTCTGGCGCGGCGCGAGCCGGGCGAGCTTCGCGCGCAGCCCGGCGAGCGACTCCTCGAACATCCCGACGGCGGGGCCGAACGCCTCCTGGTACATGATCCCGCGCACGCCCATCTCCTGCATCGCCGGGAGCGCCACGCCGCTGTCGCACGTGTCGGCGTACGTCGTGATCCCGGCGGCGAGCCCCTCGGCGATCCCGAGCCGCGCGGAGTCGAGGAGGAGCTCCTCTCCGAGCACGGCCTTCTTCGAGGTCGTGAGGCGCCGGATCCACTCGTGGAAGTCGAGCTGCTCGAGGAAGCCGCGCATCGCCGTCAGCTCGAGGTGCGTGTGCGCGTTGACGAGACCGGGCAGGAGGATCGCGTCGCCGAGCTCGACGTCCGATCCGGCCGCACCGGCGGGCGCCGCGGCGCGCGGCCCGACCCAGGCGATGCGCGCGTCCGAGACGACGACGGTGCCGTGCTCGATGGGCGGCGCGACGATGGGAAGGACCCACCGCGCGTGGTAGCGCCTCACGGCACGAGCGTGCGCGACCCGTGCACGATCGGGTCGTACAGGTCGCGGTCGGCGACGCCGGCGCGTCGCGCGGCCGCGAGCGGCTCCTCGACCGCGCCGACCTGCTCCGGCGAGTGGCCGTCGGAGCCGAGGGAGAGGCGCACGCCGCGCTGCGCGGCGCGGCGCACGAAGCGCTCGTGCGGGCGGTACCGGTTGGAGATCTCGAAGGCGATCCCCGCCTGCGCGAGCGCCTCGACGGCCCGCTCCTCGCGCGCCTCCGTCCACAGCTCCTCGAGCGGGATCGACCGCCAGGGGAGCGGGAGGAGCGTCGGATGGGCGAGGATGTCCACCGGCATCTCGCGCGCGAAGCGCTCGAGCTCGGCCACGTGGGCGTCCATGTACGCGTCACGCGTGAGGCCGCTCGGGAGGCGCGGCTGGAACATGTGCACGCGCCGCCCATCCGGGAGGTGGATCGCGTGGAGCGACCCGATGCGGTGCGTGAAGCGCGCCGACAGGGAATCGGGGATCTCACGCCAGAGCGCGTCGTGCCAGCAGAACTCCGCGCCGCGCAGGACGTCGTGCCGCTCGAGGTCGTCGAGGTAGGCCCGCGCGAGCTCGACGCTGGTCACCGCCGAGGCGACGTCGCCGGAGAGGTGGTCGCTCACGCTCGGCCGGACGCCGCGCTCGCGCACGCGCGCCGCGAGCGCGGCGACGTCGAGCGCGCCATCGGACCAGGTGGTGTGGGCGTGGCAGTCGAGCGGGCGCCAGCTCATCGCGGCGGCGGGCCGGCCGGGCTCTCCGTCTCCGGCGGCGTGAACGGCGCGCGCTCCGGCGCCGGCGAGGGCGCCAGCGAGGGCGCCGGCGACGGCGCCGCCGGCCCCGGAGTCGCCGGCCCCGGAGTCGCCGGCGTCGGCGTCACCGGCTCCGGCGTCGTCGGGATGTGGAACGGGTTCAGGCTGTCGGGGATCGCGGGGCGCGACGGCTGCGGGATCGGCACGACGCCCGGCGTGATGCGCACGCCTCCCTGCCCCGTCGTGTCCGGCGCGAGCGTCGACCCGGTGTCGCCGAAGATGCTGAACGGCGAATGCGCATCGCACTCGCGGATCGGCTCCGTCCCCGGGATGTAGTGCTCGGTGTAGACGAGCTCCGTCGGGCAGAACGGATTGCGCGAGAGCCCCGTCATCTTGTCCACCTCGCGCGAGATGATCGACTCCGGCCGCGGCCAGTCGGGCGGAGCGGGCTTTCGCGTGTAGACCTCCTTCATGAAGCCCGTCCACGCCGGCGCGGCGAGGATGCCGCCCTGCGCGTTGGTCTTGATTCGCTGCGGGCGGTCGAGCCCCATCCAGACGCCGGCGACGAGGTCCGCCGTGTAGCCGATGTACCAGACGTCGGTGCCGTCGTTCGTCGTCCCCGTCTTCCCGCCGGACGGGATGCGGAACCCGGCGTTCCAGACGGAGCCCCACGCCGTGCCGCGCTGGACGACGTCCTTCATCATGTCCACCATGAGCCAGGCCTCCTCGGGAGAGAGGACCTGGGCGCGCACCGGCGTCGGCTCCCACAGCACCTCGCCGCGCGCATTCTCGACGCGGAGGATGCCGATCGGGCTCGCGCGCACGCCGAGCGTGGCGAACGCCGAGTACGAGGCCACCATCTCGATCGGATAGACGTCGGCGGAGCCGAGCGTGATCGCGGGATACGGGGGGATCGGCGTCGTCAGGCCGAACTTGCGCGCCTCGTCGATGATCGTCGGCTCGCCGAGCTCCATCCCCATGTTGACGGCGACGAGGTTACGGGACTGGTAGAGCCCCTGCCGCATCGTCATCGGGCCGTGGAACTCCTCGTCGTAGTTCTGCGGCTCCCAGTTGGTGCCGTCGAGCTGCGGCACGGAGACCGGGGCGTCGTTGATGATGTACGACGGCGGGCGGCCGTTCTGGATCGCCGCGGCGTAGACGATCGGCTTGAAGGTGGAGCCGGGCTGGCGGAGCGCCTGCGTCGCGCGGTTGAACTTGGAGTCGTCGAAGTTGCGCCCCCCGATGAGCGCGCGGACGGCGCCGGTGCGCGGATCCATGGCGACCAGCGCGCCCTGGAGGTAGGGCGAGTTCGGCCCGTCGTCGCCCCCACCCGCGGCGCGTGCCATGTACGCCTCGTACGTCGTGTGCCCGTAGCGGCCGAACTGCCCGCCCTCGATGGCGCGGAGCTGCTGCTCGAGCGAGCGCTCGGCGGCGGCCTGCATGTCGAGGTCGAGCGTCGTGAAGACGCGGAGCCCCTGCTCGTAGAGCTGCTGGCCGAACTGGTCGTCGAGCTGCTTGCGGATCCACTCGACGAAGTAGGGGGCGACGTCGCCCGACTCGCTGCGGCGCGCGAGCTGGAGGGGATAGGCCTTGGCGAGGGAGGCATCGGCGTCGCTGATGACCTCCTCGCGGCGCATCAGCTCGACGATCGTGTTGCGCCGCTGGATCGCGCGGTCGGGGTAGCGCCGCGGATTGTAGCGCTCCGGCCCCTTGGCGAGCGCGGCGAGCATCGACGCCTCGGCGAGGTTGACGTCGCGCACCGACTTGCCGAAGTAGCGCTGCGCCGCCGTCTCGACGCCGTAGGCGCCGCTGCCGAGGTAGATCTGGTTGAGGTAGAGCTCGAGGATCTTGTCCTTCGGGTACTGGCTCTCGATCTGCCGCGCGACCTTCACTTCCTTGAGCTTGCGCACGACGGACTTGTCGCGGCGCGAGATGCGCTCGGTGAAGATGTTGCCGGCGAGCTGCATCGTGATCGTCGAGAAGCCCTGCCGCCAGGCGCGTGCCTTGAGGTTGGCGAGCACCGCGCCGGGGACGCGGCTCCAGTCGACGCCGGCGTGGCTGTAGAAGCGCTTGTCCTCGGTGGTGACGAACGCCTCGCGGACGGTGGCCGGGATCTCGTCGAGGCGGATGAGGGTGCGGCGCTCGAGCCCGATCTCGGCGATGAAGCGGCCGTCCGCCGCGTAGAGCTTGGAGGTCTGGCGCGGCGTGTACTCGTCGAGGACGCCGACGGACGGGCAGGCGCCGCCGCGGCAGACGAGCGCCCAGCTCGCGTAGCCGAGCCCGGCCACGAAGGCGACGCCGAAGATCGCGACCAGGAGGAAGGCGCGTACGAGCCGCGGATGGCGCCGGCGGAAGTCGTCGAGGCGTCGTCGGAGTTTCACGTCGTCAGGAGCTGAGTGGAACGAGCGTCGCTGGCAAGCTAACGATCGTCGAAGCGCGCGGGCAACGCGGCCCCGTGCCGCGGGCGGCCGGGGCCCCTATGTTTGGGGGATGGCCCATCCACCCCTCCTCGAGGAGCTCGCCTGGCGCGAGCTCCTCTACCAGCATACGGACCAGCTCGCCGCCGCGCTCGCCGCCGGTCCGCTCACCGCCTACTGCGGATTCGACCCGACCGGGCCGAGCCTTCACGTCGGCAATCTCGTGCCCGTGATGGGGCTCGTGCACCTCCAGCGCGCCGGGCACCGGCCGATCGCGATGGTCGGCGGCGGCACCGGACTGATCGGCGACCCGAGCGGCAAGACCGTCGAGCGGCAGCTGAATACGAGGGAGGCGGTGGAGGAGAACGCGCGGGGGATCCGGGCGCAGCTCGAGCGCTTCCTCGACTTCTCCGGCCCGCGCGGCGCGCAGATGCGCGACAACGCGGAGTGGCTGCTCGCGCTCGGCGCGATCGACTTCATGCGCGATGTCGGGAAGCACTTCACCGTCAATTACATGATGGCGAAGGACTCGGTGCGCTCGCGCCTCGAGTCGGGGATCTCGTACACCGAGTTCTCGTACATGTTGCTGCAGGCGTACGACTTCCTCGAGCTGTACCGGCGCGAGGGGGCGACGCTCCAGATCGGCGGCAGCGACCAGTGGGGGAACATCACCGCGGGGATCGAGCTGATCCGGCGCACGACCGGCGCGACGGCGCACGCGCTCACCTTCCCTCTCCTGACGACCGCGGCGGGGACGAAATTCGGCAAGACGGAGGCGGGCGCCGTCTGGCTCGACCCCGACCGGACCTCGCACTACGCCTTCTACCAGTTCTGGGTGAACACCGAGGATCGCGACGTGGGCCGCCTGCTCCGCATCTTCTCGCTCGCGTCGCGCGAGGAGATCGAGGCGCTCGACGCGGAGACCGCCGCGAACCCCGAGCGCCGCGCCGCGCAGCAGGCGCTCGCGCGCGAGGTGACCGCGCGCGTGCGCGGCGAGGACGCGGCGCGCGTCGCCGGCGAGGTGTCGGGTGTCCTCTTCGGAAAGGGCGATGTCCGGCAACTCTCGCGCGCGGCACTCGAGGCGCTCGCGCGCGAGGTGCCGACGGTCGACGCCGCCGCTCCGGCCGCCACGCCGCCCGACGGCGTGCCCGAGGGCGCGCTCGACGCGCTCGACGCGCTCGAGCTGTTCGTCTCCGCCGGGCTCGCGGCCTCGCGCGGCGCGGCGAAGCGGCTCCTGGAGCAGGGCGGGATGAACGTCAACGGGCGGCGGCTGGGCCCGTCCGATCGCGTCGTGCGCACGGACGAGCTTCTCCACGGGGAGTGGCTCGTGCTGCGCAAAGGGGCCAGGGACTTCGCGTTGGCGCACATCCGTTTGTGATGCAAGTCACGTAAACATCACATATGTGTCGAATCCACCGGCACGTCCTCTGCGAAAGTGCGGGGCATGCCGCTGAGAGAATTCACGGACCGGACTGGCGAGGAGTGGCGGGTGTGGGACATCACGCCGGACCGGCTCCATCCATCGTCGCGCGCGGGTGACTACCTGCAGGGCTTCGTCGACGGCTGGCTCGTCTTCGAGCCGGCGCGCGGCGGCGAGAAGCGGCGACTGTACCCCGTCCCGGTCGACTGGCAGGAGCTGAGCGACGAAGCGCTCGATCTGCTCTGCCAGCGTGCGGAATCGGTGCGCGCCGGCGGTCGCGCGCGCACGTCAGGCGATCACGACGCGGTGCGGGACGAGCACGAGGCGGCGGGGTCGCAACGGGCTCCGGATCGCGAGACCGACCCGCGGAGCGTCACGATCGGCGGGCGGCCGACCGCGCGCACCTTTCTCTATCCGGGCGGCCGCGTCTGGACCGTCGCGGAACAGTACATCCAGCTGCGCGATCGGATGGGCCAGCCGCTGGATGCGCGGACCGTGCTGCGCTTCACCTCGGGGACGCGCTCGCTCGATCTGCTCGCGTGGCCGCCGGAGTGGACGAGCTACTCGGACCGCGAGCTCGCCGATCTTCTCGGCCGCGCCTTCCCGCGCGACCGCTCCTCGTCCACGCCGAGCGAGCACCGCCGCCGGCACACCGACCAGCGCGCCTGAGCGCGCGCACGGCGCGGGACGGTCCCGGCCGGCACGGCCGTTGCGCGTCGGCCTCTTGCCCCGCCGACGGCGGCGGGGCGCAACCGACCACAGGACGATCGCCATGACGACGCCTCGGGAGCCGGACCGGCTCGAACCGCTGCTCCGCCAAGTCGAGGCCGAGCTGGTGCATCACCTCGAGGAGGCGTGCGAGGCGGATGTGGACGACATCCGCAGCGAGACGACCGGAGAGCTGTTCAAGCTGGAGGAGAGCCTGCACGCGGCCGCGCGGGCGGCGGAGCAGGCCGTCGAGATCCGCCGGCGCATGCGCCGGCAGCCGCAGCGCGCGCCGGCCGACTCGGTGCGCGAGTTCACCGATTCCGCGGGGCGCGAGTGGCGGGCGTGGGTCGTGATCCCGGGACGTGTGCGCTCCAAGGAGGATGCGGAGCGCTACCTCGGCGAGTACGCGCGCGGGTGGCTCGCCTTCGAGGCGCTCGACGGCTCGGCGCGGCGGCGGCTTCCGGGATATCCGGAGGACTGGCGGTCGCTGAACGACGAGGCGCTCGAGTCGCTGATGCGGAAGGCGCCGGAGGTGCCGCTGCGCAGAGCGGAGCCGCGCGACGACGAGCGCCGTTCGGACGACGTGGCGTAGGGTTCGGCGGATGGCGGCGGACGCGGGATGGCGACGGGGCGGCGGTCCGATGGACCGCCGCCC
>DASUSM010000119.1:0-10272 GCA_036375115.1 Gemmatimonadaceae bacterium
CGCCGGCGGGGGCGGGAAGGGGATGCGCGTCGTGCGCGAGGAGCGCGAGCTCGCCTCGTCGCTCGACGCCGCGCGCCGCGAGGCGATGAACGCGTTCGGCGACGACGCCGTCTACGTCGAGAAGTACATCGTCGGCCCGCGCCACGTCGAGATCCAGGTGCTCGGCGACGCGCACGGCGCGATGCTCCATCTCGGCGAGCGCGAGTGCTCGATCCAGCGGCGCCACCAGAAGATGATCGAGGAGGCGCCGAGCGTCGCCGTGACGCCGGGGATCCGGCGCGCGATGGGCGAGGCGGCGGTGCGTCTCGCGAAGCGCGCCGGGTACGTCAACGCGGGGACGTGCGAGTTCCTCCTCGACCGCGAGCACCGCTACTGGTTCCTCGAGATGAACACGCGCCTCCAGGTGGAGCACCCGGTGACGGAGCTCGTCACGGGGATCGACATCGTGCAGTGGCAGCTCCGCATCGCCGCCGGCGAGCGCCTGCCGATGGCGCAGGAGGAGATCGCGCCGCGAGGCTGGGCGATCGAGTGCCGCATCACGAGCGAGGACCCGTCGAGCGACTTCCTTCCGTCCACCGGGCGCATCGCCTACCTCGGCCAGCCCGGCGGGCCCGGCGTGCGGTGGGACGCGGGCGTCGAGTCGGGGAGCGAGGTCGGGCTGCACTACGACCCGATGCTCGCCAAGCTGATCGTCCACGCGCGCACCCGCGACCAGGCGATCGCGCGGATGCGGCGGGCGCTGCTCGAGCTCACGATCGACGGCGTCGAGACGTCGCGGGACTTCCATCTCCGCGTGATGGACGACGAGGAGTACCGGCGGGGCGACGTCGAGATCCAGTGGCTCGAGCGGCGCCTGCCCTCGCTCGTCGGCGCCGCGCCGCCGGCGGAGGCGACGCGCATCGCGGCGATCGCCGCCGCGCTCCTCGCCGATCACGATCGCGCGACGCGCCGGCGCTCCGCCGCGCCGGCGGATGTGGGCGCCGACGGGGGCGCGCCGGGAGCGGGTCCGCGGGCCGCGGCCGATGGAGGCGAGGGCTGGCGCCGCGCCGCCCGGCTCGAGGGGCTGCGCGACTGATGCGCGAGGTCGAGCTCACGATCGACTCGATCGCCGCGGGCGGGGACGGTGTGGCGCGCGACGCGGGGCGCGTCGTCTTCGTGCCGCGGACGGCGCCCGGCGACGTCGCGCTCGTCAGGCTCGTCGAGGAGAAGGAGCGCTTCGCGCGCGGCCGGCTCGCCGCCGTGCGCACGCCGTCGCCGTCCCGCATCGAGCCGCCGTGCCCGCACTACGTGCACGACGACTGCGGCGGTTGCCAGCTCCAGCATCTCGCCTACGACGCGCAGCTCGAGGCGAAGCGGGTCGTCGTGCGCGACGCGCTCGCGCGGATCGGCGGCGTGGCGCTCGAGCCGCCGCCCACGCAGCCGAGCCTCCGCCCGTGGCGCTACCGGCGAAAGCTGACGCTCGCGCTCCGCCGGCGCGGGGCGCGCTGGATCGCCGGACTGCATCCCTACCACGACGCGTCCGCCGTCTTCGAGCTGCGCGACTGCCCGATCACCGACGAGCGCGTCGTCGCCGTCTGGAAGGAGATCCTCGGTGCCGCCGGCCTCCTCCCGCAGGCGCAGTCGCTGCGCGGCGCGGTGCGGCTCGTGGACGGCGGCGCGTCGTTCGTGCTCGAGGGGGGCACGCGCTGGAACGCGAGCGACGCCTTCTTCCGCGCCGTCCCCTCGCTCGCCGCCCTCTGGTGGCGGCGCGAGGGCGGGACGCCGCGACTCCTCGCCGAGCGCGGCGCGGCCGCCGCGGCGAGTGCCTCCTTCGTCCAGGTGAACGAGGAGGTGGCGGACGCGCTGCGGGCGCACGTCCTCGCCGTCGCCGCCGCGCACGCCCCCGCGCGCATCGTGGACGCGTACGCCGGCGCGGGAGCGACCGCGGTCCCGCTCGCCGCGGCGGGGGCGCGCGTCACGGCGATCGAGCTCGATCGCGACGCGTCCGCGCGAACGGCGTCGCTCCTTCCCGAGGGATCGCGCGCCATCGCGGGACGCGTCGAGGACCGTCTCGGCGAGGCGCTTCCCGCCGACCTCGTCATCGTCAACCCGCCGCGCACCGGGGTGGACGCGCGCGTGACGACGATCCTCGCGGCGGCGACCCCCGCGCCGCGCGCGATCGTCTACGTGAGCTGCAACCCGGCCACGCTCGCGCGCGACATCGCGCGGCTCCCCGGGTGGCGCGTGCGCTCGATCAGGCTGTTCGACATGTTCCCGCAGACGGCGCACGTCGAGACCGTCTGCGAGCTCGTTCCGGAGGCCGCATGAGGTACGTCGTCAC
Organism: Gemmatimonadaceae bacterium; assembly: GCA_036375115.1. Taxonomy (GTDB): domain Bacteria; phylum Gemmatimonadota; class Gemmatimonadetes; order Gemmatimonadales; family Gemmatimonadaceae; genus DASUSM01. Next base: position 2,321 of record DASUSM010000119.1, read on the forward strand.
GATCGGCGGCGAACGACTCGAGGTCGAGCTCGACGGCGAGGGGGTGCACGTCGACGGCGCGCTCGTTCCCGCGCGGCTCGCGGAGATCCCCGGGACTCCCGTCCGGCTCGTCACGATGGGGGAGTCGTCGCACCGCGTCGTCGTGCGTCGCGGGGACGGCCGCGGGCGCTATGCGCTCTGGGTGGACGGCTGGCGCTTCGATGTCGAGGCGCTCGACGAGCGCACGCAGGCGATCCGCGACATGACCGGCGTCGAGGCGGGTCCGGCCGGTCCGGCGCCCCTCGTCGCGCCGATGCCCGGCCTCGTCGTGCGCGTGAACGTCGCCCCCGGCGACCCCGTGCACGCGGGCCAGCCGCTCGTCGTGATGGAGGCGATGAAGATGGAGAACGAGCTCCGCGCGTCGGCGTCGGGCACGGTGAAGGCCGTCCGCGCCGTGCCGGGGCAGGCGGTCGAGAAAGGGGCGGTGCTGGTGGAGATCCAGTAACGGCTCGGCGAACAGGGGCAGGCTCGGCGTCAGGGTCAGACGTGCCTCGGGACGCCTCCACCGCGGTCCCTGACCCCGGCCCTCTCCCTGACCCTGCACCCCGAGCCGTTCCCCCAAGTTGACATCCCCTAAAGCGTTGTCTAGCTTAGGAGTCTGTCACGAATACGCCCAGTTCTCATCTGCCCGCGTCCGGCGGGCACGCTTCTGCTCACACGCTCATGACTACGTATACGGCCACGCCCAAGGACATTCGCCACGAGTGGTTCGTGGTGGACGCGGACGGCATGGTCCTCGGCCGCCTCGCCGCCGAGATCGCGAAGATCCTCCGCGGCAAGCACAAGCCCATGTTCACGCCCCACATGGACACGGGCGACAACGTCATCGTCATCAACGCCGCCAAGGTGCGCGTGACGGGACGCAAGGCGGAGCAGAAGCAGTACTTCCGGCATACCGGCTACATGGGGCACGAGCGCTTCACCCCGTTCGCCGAGATGATCGAGAAGCACCCCGAGCGCGTCATCGAAAAGGCCGTCTACGGGATGCTCCCGAAGAACGCCCTCGCGCGCCAGACGATCCGCCGGAAGCTCCGCGTCTTCGCCGGCGCCGAGCACCCGCACGTGGCCCAGCAGCCGAAGGTCCTGACCCTCCTGAAGAAGAGCGAGACCGAGTAATGGCGGACCAGACCATCAACACCGTCGGCCGCCGCAAGGAAGCGGTCTGCCGCGTCTACCTGAAGCCCGGCACCGGCAAGTGGGAAGTGAACGGCCGCACGCTCGGTGACTACTTCCCGCGTCCGACGCTCGTCTCCTCGATCCAGCAGCCGTTCACGGCGACCGACACGCTCGGCCGCTTCGACGTCAAGGCGAACCTGAACGGCGGCGGGATGAGCGGCCAGGCCGGCGCGCTCCGCCTCGCGGTCGCCCGCGCGCTCGTCAAGCTCGACGAGGCGCACAAGCGCAAGCTGCGCGACCTCGGCCTCCTCACGCGCGACGCCCGCGCCGTCGAGCGCAAGAAGCCGGGCCGCCCGAAGGCGCGCAAGCGGTTCCAGTTCAGCAAGCGGTAGTACTGCGGGGACCGGGGACCAGGGATCGGATGCCGGAACGCACGGCCCCGGCCCCGACCCCCGGTCCCCGGTCCCCAGCGCAGTTCATCTCTCACGCGCCCCGAGTCTCCGCGGGTGCCGGCAACGCCGGTCGCACGAGACGCCGACGGGCGCGGACGATCAAAACCTCAGCATCCGGAATCCCCCATGTCCGCCAATCTCGAGACGCTGCTCGCCGCCGGCGTGCACTTCGGGCACCAGACGCGCCGCTGGAACCCCAAGATGCGCCGCTTCATCTTCGCCGAGCGGAACGGCATCCACATCATCGACCTGCAGAAGACGCTGCGCCAGCTCGAGCTCGCGCAGCAGCTCGTGCGCGAGGTCGTCATGCGCGGCGAGAACGTGCTCTTCGTCTGCACGAAGCAGCAGCTCGCCGGGATCGTGCAGGCCGAGGCCGAGCGCTGCGGCGCGATGTTCGTCACCGAGCGCTGGCTCGGCGGCCTGCTCACGAACTACCAGACCGTCAAGAAGCAGCTGCGCCGCATGAAGGACCTCGAGGCCGGCGCCGAGGCGGGTGGCGAGTGGGAGAACTACACGAAGAAGGAGCAGCTCATGATGTCGCGTGAGCGCGAGAAGCTCACGAAGTACCTCGGCGGCATCAAGAACATGACGCGCCTCCCCGGCCTCATGTTCGTCATCGACTCCAAGAAGGAGCGCATCGCGGTCAGCGAGGCGAACAAGCTCGGCATCCCGATCGTCGCGATCGTGGACACGAACGCCGACCCCGACCTCATCACCGTGCCGATCGCCGGCAACGACGACGCGATCCGCTCGGTCGAGCTGATCACGAAGGTCATCGCCGACACGGTCGAGGAGGCGCGCCGCATGGCTCCCGCCCGTCAGGAGACGGAGGAAGGGGAGACGCAGACGTTCAGCTCCGACCGCGGCTTCGAGCGCGGCGAGCGTGGCGGCGACCGCGGCGGCGAGCGTGGCGGCGAGGGCGGCGAGGGCGGCCGCAAGCGTCGTCCGCGGCGCCGGCGCGCGAACCCCGAGGCGATCGCCGCGCGGCTCAAGGGCGGCGAGGCGGGTGAGGGCGCGGCGGCCGAGGGCGCGGCCGACGAGAGCGCGCCGGCGGACGAGCCGGCGGAGTGATCGCCGCCGCCGGCCGTCCCGCCCGGCGGTAGTGCGCACGGCCCGACCACGATAGACTATCTACGCCGCCGGCCGCTCGGCCGGCGGCGTTCTCACGACGATGAAGGACGAGATTCCATGGCCACGATGACGATCTCTGCGAAGGACGTGCAGGAGCTTCGCCAGCGCACCGGCGCCGGCATGATGGAGTGCAAGAAGGCGCTCGAGGAGACGAAGGGCGACATCGAGAAGGCGATCGAGCTCCTCCGCAAGAAGGGGATCGCCAGGGCCGAGAAGCGCGCCGGCCGCGAGGCCACCGAGGGGCAGATCACCAGCTACATCCACCACAACGGCAAGGTCGGCGTGCTCGTCGAGGTGAACTGCGAGACCGACTTCGTCGCGCGCAACGAGGAGTTCAAGGCGCTCGCCCGCTCGATCGCCGAGCACATCGCCGGCGCCTCGCCGGTCCCCGTCGCCGTCGGGAAGGAGCAGGTCCCGGCCGAGACGGTCGAGCGCGAGCGCCGCATCTTCGAGGAGCAGGCGAAGGCGAGCGGGAAGCCCGCCGCCATCGTCCAGAAGATGGTCGAGGGGCGCATCGACAAGTTCTACAAGGAGGTCACGCTCCTCGAGCAGCCGTGGGTCCGCGACGACTCGAAGACGATCGGCGACCTCGTGAAGGAGGCGACGGCGAAGATGGGCGAGAACATCGTCGTCCGCCGCTTCGCGCGCTTCCAGATGGGCGAGGCGTGAGCGACGGACCGGGCGGGCTCCGCTATCGCAGGATCCTGCTCAAGCTCTCCGGTGAGGCGCTCGCCGGGGAGCAGCGCTTCGGCTTCGATTTCGAGGTGGTGCACCGTCTCGCCGAGGAGCTCAAGGACGTCCTCGCCACCGGCGCCCAGGTCGGCGTCGTCATCGGCGGCGGCAACATCATCCGCGGCGCCCAGCTCGCCAAGGAAGGGCTCGACCGCGTCTCCGCCGACTACATGGGGATGCTCGGGACGGTCATCAACGCGCTCGCCGTCCAGGAGGTGCTCGAGAAGAAGGGGATCGACACCCGGGTCATGACGGCGATCCGGATGGAGGAGATCGCCGAGCCCTACATCCGGCGGCGCGCCCTCCGGCACTTCGAGAAGGGGCGCACCGTCATCTTTGCCGCCGGGACCGGGAACCCGTACTTTAGCACCGACACCGCCGCCGTCCTTCGCGCCATCCAGATGAAGGCCGACGTCATCATCAAGGCGACGAGCGTCGAGGGCGTGTACTCGGCGGATCCGAAGAAGGACCCGTCGGCCACGTTGTACGAGGAGATCAGCTACCGCGACGTCATGCTCGCCGACCTGCGCGTGATGGACCAGACGGCCATCACGCTCTGCCGCGAGAACGTGCTGCCGCTGATCGTCCTGAACATCCACCGCAACGGCGCCATCGCCCGGGCCGTCCGGGGCGAGCGCGTGGGGACTCTCGTTCGATGAGCACCATCCCGCAGATCGTGAAGGATGCCCGCACGGCCATGGACCGGGCCGTGGAGAGCACGCGGAAGGAGTTCGCCTCCGTCCGCACCGGCAAGGCCTCTCCCGCCATGCTCGACACGGTGCGCGTCGAGATGTACGGGCAGCAGATGATGCTGAATCAGGTGGCCAGCATCGCCGCGCCGGAGCCGCGCACGATCCTCGTCACCCCCTTCGACAAGGGGCAGATCAAGGTCGTCGAGAAGGCGATCCGGGAGTCCGACCTCGGCCTCGACCCGGCCACGCAGGGCGGCGTCGTCCGCGTCCCGCTCCCCTCGCTCAACGAGGAGCGCCGCCGGGACCTCGTGAAGGTCATCCACAAGCTCGCCGAGGAAGGGCGCATCGCCGTGCGCCACGCGCGTACCCACGCGCGCGACGCGCTGAAGAAGCTGAACGGCGTCTCCGAGGACGAGAAGAAGCACGCCGAGAAGGATCTCCAGAAGGCGCACGACGACACCATCCACCGGATCGACGACATGATCAAGGCGAAGGAAGCCGAGATCATGGAGGTCTGAGGAGCGCGCGCCGAGCCGTGACCCGCGTCGCCGCCGCACCGAGTCCCGCCGATCTCCTCGCCCAGCTCCGGCTGGGCGAGGCGGTGCCGCGCCACGTCGCGATCATCATGGACGGCAACGGGCGCTGGGCGCGCGAGCGGATGATGCCGCGCCCCTACGGCCACCGCTCCGGGATGAAGGCGGTGCGCGAGGTGGTCGAGGGCGCGATCGAGGCCGGCGTCGAGATTCTCTCCCTGTTCGCCTTCTCGAAGGAGAACTGGAACCGGCCGCCGACGGAGGTCTCGGCGCTGATGTCGCTCCTCGAGGAGTACATCGCGCGCGAGATCGGGGAGCTGCGCGAGCAGGGGGTGCGCGTCCGCGTCCTCGGCGAGCTCGAGCGCCTGACGCCGAGCGCCGCCGCCGCCGTCGAGCGCGTCGTCGGCGCGACGTCGGAGAACCACCGCCTGACGCTCAACCTGTTCATCTCGTACGGCGGCCGCGCGGAGCTCGTGCGCGCGGCGCGCCTCATCGCCCGCGACGTCGCCGAGGGGCGGCTGAGCGCCGACGCGATCGACGAGGAGACCTTCCGCGAGCGGCTCTTCACCGCGGACTGCCCGGACCCGGACCTCCTGATTCGCACGTCCGGGGAGCGGCGAATCTCCAACTTTCTCCTCTGGCAGCTCGCCTACACCGAGCTGTTCATCTCTCCCGTCCTCTGGCCGGACTTCGGCCGACGCGAGCTCTTCGAGGCCATCCGCGACTACCAGACGCGCGAACGCCGCTTCGGCCGCGTGACCGCCTGACCTCGCCCCCGCCGCCGTGTCGGAGCTGACCAAGAGGACCCTGTTCGCGCTCGTCGCGGTCCCGCTCGCGCTCGGCGTGATCTACGTCGGCGGCGCGGCGCTCGCCGCGCTGCTCTCGGCGATGGCGGCGCTCGCGGCGTGGGAGCTCTTCCGCCTCGGCCGCGCGGGGGGCATCGACGCGCTCGACTCCGTCGGGATCCCGCTCGCCGCGGCGCTCCCCTGGCTCGCCTGGGCCGAGCTCAGCGGGCGGCTCGAGCTCCCGCTCTCCTTCGCCGCGATCGCCTTCCTCGCCATCCTCGGGGCGATCATCTGGGCGCGCGGGACCGAGGGGCGCCCCCTCGCCGCCGCGGCGGTGACGATCTTCGGCGTGCTCTACACCGGTGCGATGCTGAGCTTCGGCCTCCAGCTCCGCTACCACCCGTACGCCGACCCGGCCGGCGTCTCGCCGGCCTCGGGGACGACGCTCGTCCTCCTGCCGCTGCTGCTCACCTGGGCGAGCGACACCGGCGCGTACTTCTTCGGGCGCCTGCTCGGCCGGCGCAAGCTGATCCCCTCGGTGAGCCCCGGCAAGACGGTCGAGGGGGCCATCGGCGGTCTGCTGCTCTCCGTCGTCGTCTGCTGGGCCTACGTGCGGTGGGTGCTCGTCCCCGTCGGCAATCTCGGGCTCGCGCCGGCGGGGATCGTCGTCTTCGGCATTCTCGTCAGCGTCGCGGCGCAGATCGGCGACCTGGCGGAATCGCTCCTCAAGCGGGAGGCCGGGGTCAAGGACAGCTCGGGAATCATCCCCGGCCACGGCGGGATCCTCGACCGGTTCGACAGCCTGCTGTTCGTGCTCCCCGTCGCGGCGATGGCCTTCGAGTGGCGACTGCTGCTGCCGGTCCCCGGACAGTGACGCCGGGCGCCACGCGCGCCGGTCCGCGCGGCGTCGCGATCCTCGGCTCCACGGGCTCGATCGGGACGACCGCGCTGCGCGTCCTCGCGCGGCAGCGCGAGCGGTTCCACGTCGCCGCGCTGACCGCCTACGCGAACGCCGAGCTGCTCGCCGAGCAGGAGTCGACGCTGCACCCCGCGTTCGTCGGCATCGTCGCCGCGGAGAACGGCGCCGCGCCGCCGCGCTGGGCGCGCGGCACCGCCGCGCTCGTCGACGCGGCGACGCGCGACGACGTGGAGATCGTGCTGAACGCCGTCGTCGGCGCGGCGGGCATGGACGCGACGCTCGCGGCACTCGAGCGCGGCAAGCGCGTCGCCCTCGCGAACAAGGAGTCGCTCGTCGTCGCGGGCGAGCTCGCCGCCGCCGCGGCGCGGCGCGGGGGCGGGGAGATCGTCCCCGTGGACAGCGAGCACTCGGCGATCCTCCAGTGCCTCGCCGGGCGGCGCCGCGACGAGGTGCGGCGGCTCCTGCTCACCGCCTCGGGCGGGCCCTTCCGCGAGTGGTCGCACGACCGGATCGAGCGGGCGACGGTGGCCGACGCCCTGCAGCATCCGACGTGGCGGATGGGGCGCAAGATCACGGTGGACAGCGCCTCGCTGGCCAACAAGGCGCTCGAGGTGATCGAGGCGCACCACCTCTTCGGGCTACCGTACGACCGCATCGACGTCGTCGTGCACCCGCAGAGCATCGTACACTCGATGGTCGAGTTCGTGGACGGGAGCGTGCTCGCGCAGGTGGGGGTGCCGAGCATGGAGCTCCCGATCCTCTACGCGCTCACGCACCCCGACCGCGTGCCCGACTCCGGGGTACCGTCGTTCGACCCGGTCGCGTGCTCGCCGCTGACGTTCGAGGCGGTGCGCACGGACGACTTCCCGGCGCTCGGGCTCGGCGTCGCCGCGGGGCGGACGGGCGGGGCGGCGCCGGCGGTGTTCAACGCCGCGAACGAGACGGCCGTCGCGCTCTTTCTCGACGGCCGGATCCGCTTCGGCGACATCGCGCGGGCGATCGCGTCCGCGCTCGACGCCTGCGGCGGATGCGCCGGGGGATCGCGCGAGGCACTCCTCGCGGCCGACGCGGCCGCGCGGACACACGTGAGGGAGCGGTACGCATAATGGATTGGCTCATCAGCACCGCCGGGATCGTCGTCGTCTTCGGCGTCGTCATCTTCGTCCACGAGCTCGGGCACTTCCTCGCCGCGAAGGCGGTCGGCGTCTACGCGCCGCGCTTCTCGATCGGCTTCGGCCCGACGCTCTGGCGGACGCGCCGCGGCGAGACCGAGTACGTGCTCGCCGCGCTCCCGCTCGGCGGCTACGTGCGCATGGCCTCGCGGCACGACGACGCGACGGCGTGGATCGAGGGCGGCGGAGAGGGGGGGCACGGGGAGCCGACCGTCGGCGGCGACGGCGCGGCGAAGCTCGCGCAGGAGGACTACCCGGAGGGGTGGGACCCCGAGGCGATGCGCCCCTTCGGCCCGAAGCCCATCCCGGAGCACCGCTGGTTCGAGTCGAAGCCGCTCTGGGCCCGGCTCGTCATCCTCCTCGCGGGGGTGACGATGAACA
>DASUSM010000120.1:0-18357 GCA_036375115.1 Gemmatimonadaceae bacterium
GTTGGGGCAGTAGGTCGCCGCCGCCTCCTCGTCGCGCTCCGTCGGCGTGCCGCAGCGCGGGCACTCGCCCGGCATCACCCACCGCCGGCCGCGCCGCCGTCCGTCCTCGGGCACCGGGCCGATGACCTGCGGGATGACCTCGCCGGCGCGCTTCACCTGCACGAGGTCCCCCGCGCGGAGGTCCTTGTCGCGCACGTAGTCGGCATTGTGCAGCGTCGCGAGCTGCACCGTCGCGCCGCCGATCTCCACCGGCTCGAGGACGGCGTAGGGCGTGAGCACGCCCGTGCGCCCGACGTTGACGTCGATGCGGAGGAGCCGCGTCGTCGCGATGTCGGGGGCGAACTTGCGCGCGATGGCCCAGCGCGGCTCCCGTCCGCCGACGACGCCCAGCTCGTCCTGGAGGCCGAGCGGGTCGACCTTGACGACCAGTCCATCGATGGCGAAGTCGAGCGCCGCGCGCGCCGTGTGCTCGACGTGGTGGGCGTGCGCCATCACCTCGGCGAGCGTCGCGCAACGCCGGCGCTCCGGCGCCACCGGGATCCCCCACGCGGCGAGCGTCTCGAGCAGCTCGGTCTGCGTGCGGAAGGGGAGCGGCGTGCGCGGCGGCGCGGCGACGGAGTAGCCGTAGAAGCGGAGCGGGCGCGCGGCCGTGATCGACGGATCGAGCTGGCGGAGCGCGCCGGCCGCGGCGTTGCGCGGATTGGCGAAGACCGGCTCGCCGTCGCGCACGCGCTGCTCGTTCATCCGCTCGAAGCGGCTGAACTGCATGTAGACCTCGCCGCGGATCTCGACGAGGGGAGGGACGCTCGACCCGTGCAGCCGCAGGGGGATCTCGCGGATCGTGCGGAGGTTGGCCGTCACCTCCTCGCCGATGACGCCGTTCCCGCGCGTCGCGCCGGTGGCGAGGACGCCGTCGCGGTAGGTGAGCGAGACGGCGGCGCCGTCGATCTTCAGCTCCGCGGAGTAGCCGGCCGCTCGGACGTCGTCGCCGGCGACGCGCACGAGGCGCTCCTCCCACGCCGCGAGCTCGGCGTCGTCGAAGGCGTTGCCGAGGGAGAGCATCGGCACGAGGTGCGAGTGCTTCGCGAGGACGCTCGCCGGCGGGGCGCCGACGCGCATCGTCGGGGAGTCGGCGACGCGGAGGGTCGGGTACCTCTCCTCGAGCTCGCGCAGCTCGCGGAAGAGGCGGTCGTACTCGGCGTCCGAGATGGTCGGCGCGTCGAGGACGTAGTACTCGTAGTTCGCCCGCTCGATGAGCCGGCGCAGCTCGTCGGCGCGGGCGGCGAGGGGAGAGAGATCGTCGGACATGGCCAGCGGAGAGAATAGCGCATCGGGTCCGTTGTAGGAACGACCCTCCGCGACGTCACTCCGCGCAGCTCCGGTCCCCGGTCCCTGGTCCCCTCCTGGTCCCCGTCTCCCTCTGGTCCCCCGTCCCCCGTCCCCGTCCTAGCCCTCCGCTTCCGACTCGATCACGTTCATCGCCACGTTGACGAGGCGGTCGAGCTCCTCGTCGCCGGCCTTCGGGAGGAGGGTCTCCGCCCACATGTGGTCCTCGGTGTTCGAGTAGCGGTCGAGGAGGCGGCGGAAGAAGGCGATGAGGGCGATGCGCTGGAGCTCGGCGCGACGCTGCGCGTGCGAGACGTCCTGCGTCGCGCGCATCAGCGACTCGAAGCGGTGCGCGTTGCGCAGCGCCTTCGCGGCGAGCGAGGCGACGACCTGGCAGAAGCGGACGTCGTGGTCGGAGAACGCCGGCGCGTCGCGCTCGGTGCGGAGGAAGATCGCGCCGATGACCGAGCCGCGCCAGCGGATCGGCACGACGACGATCGAGCGCACGTTGCGGAGGTGGAGCTGCTCGCGCACGTCGCGCAGCATCGGGTCGTTCGCCGCGTCGGGGATGAAGACCGTCTCACCCGAGTTGAAGGCCTGCCGGAGCTCCGGATAGCGCTCGAGGTCCACGACGAGGTTCCGGATCGACGGATCCTCGTAGCTCGCGACGAGCCGCACCTCCTCGGACTCCCCGGCGAGGAAGATCGAGCAGCGGTCGAGGCCGAACGTCTCGCCGAGCTTGCGGGCGATCGCCTGGAGGATGTCGACGAAGTGCAGGGAGGAGGAGATCTCCTGCAGGATGTCGACGACCGCGACCAGGTGGTCGCGCTCACGTTGAAGCTCGGCGATCCTCGCGTGCAGCGCCGCGATCTCGCTCGACGTGGCGGTCGAGCTGGCGGTCGGGGAGAACGTCGTGTTCGGCGGCGTCATCGGCGTGGGTGTGCGCGGTGAACTCCTCCCCGGCGAAGCGCACGACCTTGTTGCGTCCCGTCTCCTTAGCGACGTAGAGCGCGTCGTCGGCCGCCTTCACCAGCGCATCCGGTGAGGTGACGCCGGGGTGGGGCCACCCGGCCACTCCGAAGCTGGCGGTCCGGTGAATGCTGCCGCCGTCGAAGGTGAACGCGTGTCCCTCCACTTCCTTACGCACACGCTCGGCAAAGGTAACGGCGGCGTCGAGCACCGTGCCCGGGAGGAGGCAGAGAAACTCCTCGCCGCCGTACCGTCCGACGCGGTCGATCTCGCGCGCCGTCGCCTTGAGGATCGCCGCGAACTGCTGGAGGACCGCGTCCCCCGCCTGATGCCCGTAGGTGTCGTTGACGCTCTTGAACTTGTCGAGGTCGCACATGACCACGGAGAGCGGCTCGTTGAGCCGGTCCGCGTGGTGGAAGAACTCCTGCAGCGTCTCCTCGATGTGGCGGCGGTTGTCGAGCCCCGTGAGGCCGTCCGTCTCCGCCATCACGCGCAGGCGGTGGTTGAAGTCGTTCAGCTCCGCCTCGCGGCGGCGCAGCTCCGTCTGGAGCGCGCGGATGCGCAGCATCGAGCGGACGCGCGCCTTCAGCTCGGCGAAGTCGATCGGCTTCGCGATGTAGTCGTCGGCGCCGGACTCGAGGCCCTCGACCTTGTCCTCGGTCGAGTCGAGCGCCGTCTGCATGATGATCGGGATGTACTTCAGCTCGTCGTCCGCCTTGAGCCGCCGCGCGACCTCGTACCCGTCGATCTGCGGCATCATGACGTCGAGCAGGAGGAGATCGGGGCGGACCTTCGCGGCCTGGACGAGCGCGGTCTCGCCGTCCATCGCCGTCGCCGTCCGATACCCCCACGCTTCGAGGCGCGCCCTCAGGACCTCGACGTTGTCCTCGTGGTCGTCGACGATGAGAATGGTGGGAGCATCGCTTTCGCCGCCGGGCGACGCGTCACGCCCGGGCGCCATCGCCCCGCCCCAGGAACCGTTCGACTTCCGCCACGACTGCGCGCGGTTCGCAGGGCTTGGCCAGATAGCCGTCGCACCCCACCTCCATGGCCTTCTCGCGATCCGAGGCCAGGGCGTGCGCGGTCAGGGCGATGATCGGGATCTGCTGCGTCTCGGGGTCGTGCTTGAGCACCTGCGTCGCCTCCCACCCGTCGATGATCGGGATGGAGATGTCCATGAGGATCAGGTCCGGGCGCTCCGAGCGCGCCTTCGCGATCCCCTCCTCCCCGTTCAACGCCTCCATCACCCGATAGCCGTAGTGTCGGAGAATGGTGGAATAGACGATGCGGTTGTCCTCGTTGTCTTCCACGAGCAGCACCGTCTTGTTGTTTCCGTTCGAAGTCATTCGTGTCCCCACCGCTCGCGCGGTGCGTCGTGTCGTGGCACGTCGGGTCGGGCGTCTCGCGATGCCGAGTCGGGCCGGCACGCCGCGCGACATGCGCGATAGAGCGCCGGCCCCGACGAGGATCGGCACCGACGCGCTCTCCATTCGGTGACGCGCGTCACCGTGACCAGCAAGTTCCTTACCAGCCAACCTCCCACCTTTACCGCAACCGCCATGGCTTATCTCGGCTCCACCACTCGCCGCGCGGGCACCCCGGCCGGCGCCGGCTCCGGACGCGCGACCCGCGCCCCCCGCACCTCTCGCGAGGCGCCATACGACGGGCCCGCGGCGACCGCGACGCGCGCGACGACGGAACGCGCGCCGCGCGCCGTCGGACGCTCGTTCGACGAGGAGCGCGAGTGGGCGCGGCTGGCGACCTTCGGCGGCGGCATCGCCCTCGGCGCGCTCCTCGGGGCCGGCATCGCCCTGCTCTTCGCCCCCGCCGCCGGGGAAGACACACGCGAGTACCTGCTCGATCACGCCCGCAGCGCGGGCGGCCTCGTGCGCGACCGCGTCGGCGGGCTCCGCGACGACGCCCGCTACGCCGCGCGCCGCGGCCGCCGCGGCCTGCGCCGCGGGCTGTCCCGGAGCAGCTGGGCGCTCGAGGACGCGCTCGACCGCACGCGCCGCCTCATCGGCTGAGCGGGTCCCCGACGCGCGGACGGGTCGTCGAGAGTGCTCGACGACCCGTCACGACCCCATCGCGGCGCGACCGCGCGCTCAGTCGAGCGCGCGCAGCTCGCGAGCGGCGACGTCCTTGTAGTGCCCGTCGTTCGGCTCGGTCGCGGCGCCGTTCACGACGGCCTGGTACGAGGCGCGGGCCTGGTCCTTCATGTCCCGATCGCGGTAGATCCGGGCGAGGTCGAGGTGGTGGGTCAGGCGGTCGGGGCGCGCCGCGACGGACTGCTCCATGTAGCGCTGCGCGTTCTCCCAGCTCGCCTCGGCGAAGACCTTACCGCCGAGAAGGTTCTTCGCCATCATGCGCGAGAACCCGCTGAGACGCATGATCTCGGCGTTCCACACGCCCATGACGTGCATGGCCCCGTCGTGCTTCGGATTCAGACGCAGCGCCTCCATCGCCGCCTGGCGCACGGCGGTCGCGTACTTGACCTTCTCGCGGGCGCCGAGCGTCTGCGCGGTGCGGCCGAGGGCGCGCGAGAGCACATAGTGCCCCTCCGCGTCGTCGGGGCGGACCGCGACGGCGCGGCGGGCGAGCCGTTCGGCGCGCTGATAGAGGGCGGTGCGCTGCTCCTTCGGACTGAACTCGCCGAGGTCCACCGCCTCGTGGGCGGCCTTCCACAGCGACTCGTAGTCGTTCGAGTCGGCGGCGACGGCCGCCTCGTAGTGCGCCAGCGCGCCGGCGAGGTTCATCGCCGCACGATCCCGGTCGCCGAGCGCGCGGTGATCGACGGCCGTCTGCGCCCCGAGCGCCGATGCGGACAGGGTGAGCGCGGCGAGGGCGGCCAGGACGGGCGATTTCATGGAGACTCCGTGATTCCGTGGGGGGGGAGCGGGGTGCGGACGAAAGGTAGGGTACGGCCGGGTCCGCGTGCCGGGCAACACATTAGGAGTACCCCGAAGGGCGGTCAATGCTCGCGACCAGCCTGATCGCCCGGAAGCGGGACGGCGGGCGGATCGAGCCGGCCGAGTGGCGGGAGCTGGCCCGTGCCTACGCCGCCGACGAGGTCCCCGACTACCAGATGGCCGCCTTCCTCATGGCGACCTTCCTCCGGGGGCTGGACCGCGAGGAGACGGCGGCGCTCACCGACGCCATGCTCGCGAGCGGGCGGACGCTCGATCTCGCCCACCTCGGCCGCGCGCGCGTGGACAAGCACTCGACCGGGGGGGTGGGGGACAAGGTCTCGCTCGTCCTCGCGCCGCTCGTCGCGTCCCTCGGCGTCGCCGTCCCGATGATGAGCGGGCGCGGCCTCGGGCACACCGGCGGCACGCTCGACAAGCTCGAGGCCATCCCCGGGTTCCGGACGCGCCTGACGCTGGAGGAGGCGCGCGCGCAGATCGAGCGGATCGGCTGCGCCCTGATCGGGCAGACGGCGGAGATCGCGCCGGCCGACCGGAAGATGTACGCGCTGCGCGATGCGACGGCGACGGTCGAGTCCATTCCGCTGATCGCGGCGAGCATCATGAGCAAGAAGCTCGCGGAGGGGCTGACGGGCCTGGTGCTCGACGTGAAGCGCGGCTCCGGGGCGTTCCTGCCGGAGCTCGAGCGAGGGATCGAGCTCGCGCACACGATGATCCGGCTCGGCGAGGACCGCGGGTGCCCCGTCGTCGCGCTGCTGACGGCGATGGACCGTCCGCTCGGTCGCGCCTGCGGCAACGCCATCGAGGTCGAGGAGGCGATTCTCACGCTGCGCGGCGAGGGGCCGCCGGACCTCATGGACGTGACGTACGCGCTCGGCGCCGAGATGCTCGTGCTCTCGGACGGCTACGCCTCGCGCGCGGAGGCGCGCCGCGCGATGGAGCGCTCGATCGGGACGGGGCGCGCGGCGGCGAAGTTCCAGGAGATCATCGAGGCGCAGGGAGGAAACCCCGGCGTCGTCGACGATCCGGCCGCGCTCCCGCAGGCGGACGCCTGCGAGCTGTACGCGGCGCGCCGGCGCGGCTTCGTCGCCCGCGTCGAGCCGCGCGCCGTCGGCCGCGGGATCATCGCGCTCGGCGGCGGTCGGACGAAGGTCGAGGACGCGGTGGACCCGACCGTCGGCTTCGTCATCACGGCGAAGCCGGGCGACTGGGTCGAGGCGGGAGAGCCGCTGGCGACGATCCTCGCGCGCGACGCGGGCGGGGTCGAGATGGGACGTCGGGCGCTCGACGAGGCGATCGTCATCGCCGACGAGGCGGAGCCGCCGCTTCCGCTCGTCTCGCACCGGGTCACCGCGCGCGGCGCCGAGAGCTATGTTGCGGAGGAAGAGGAACCGCTCCGCCTGTAGCCTCCGCACCCCGCATGACCGCCTCCGCCAGCCGCGCCGCGGCCGACGACGTCGTGGCGTCCCGCGCCTCCCGATCGGCTCCACCCCGACGCTCGCGCCGCCGCCGGCTCGCGGCGCTCGGCATCGTCGCCGCCGCGGCTGCGGGATTCGGCGCCTGGCTCGCGCGGGATCCGACGCCGCACTTCGTCGAGCGACGCTCCACCCTCGCGCGCGTCGAGGCGCAGCCGCCGATCGTCGATGGCGAGTACCGGTTGCAGGTCGTGCGCCTGACCGCCGAGAACGGGCTCTCGGTGGAGCTCACCGTCAGGCACGGACCGGGCGATGGCGAGCGTCTGCCCGTCGTGCTGATCCTCGGCGGACACCGGACGGGGCGCGACGCCGTGCGGCTGCTCGGGCACACGAAGGGCGCCGTCGTCGCGGCGATGTCGTATCCGTTCTCGGGGAGCCACCGACCGGACCCGCTCACCTTCGCGCGCGAGATCCCGAAGATCCGGCGGGCCTTCCTCGACACGCCGCCGGCGGTGATGCTCACGCTCGACTACCTGCTCACGCTTCCCGAAGTGGACACGACGCGCATCGAGGCGGTCGGGGTGAGCCTCGGCGCGCCGTTCGTGACGATCGCCGGGGCGCTCGACGAGCGGATCGACCGGGTGTGGGCGATCCACGGATCCGGCGGGTCGTACGCGGCGCTCGAGGTCAACATGCGCCGGAGCATCCCGTGGGCGCCGGTGCGCTGGGCCGCGGCCGGCATCGCCAACGTGATCATCGCCGGGCCGCATCTCGCGTCGGACCGGTGGGCCGGCCGGATCTCGCCGCGGCCCTTCGTCATGATCAACGCGTCCGACGACGACCGCATGCCGCGCGAGCTGGTGCTCCAGCTCTACGACGCGGCGCGGGAGCCGAAGGAGCTCATCTGGACGACGGGCGGCCACGTCCGCTCCGACAGCACGGTGATCGCACCGCTGGTCAAGATCGTCTGGGATCGTGTGACCGCCGACACCGAGCGAGCGGACTCCGCGGGGAACTTCGCTCCGCTTCCCACGATTGGCCCGGCAATCGCGCCCGTCGCAGCGGGTGCCGGCAGTGGTCGCCGCCTCGATTCCGCGAGGCGTGCGGCCGCGCGGCCGAGTCCAGTCGAGGGTGCATGAAGGTCGACATCTATTCGGACGTGGTCTGTCCGTGGTGCTACATCGGCGAGCGGCGCTTCGCGCGCGCGCTCGCGGCGTTTCCCGACGGCGAGCAGGTCGAGGTCGGCTTCCGTCCGTACCAGCTCGATCCGGACGCGCCGGCCACGCCGCGCCCGTTGATCGAGTCGCTCGGCCGGAAGTTCGGCTCGCGGGTGCCGGAGATGCTGACCCGCGTCTCCGACGCCGCGCGTGGCGAGGGGATCGAGATGCGCTGGGACGACGCGCTCGCGGTGAACACGCTGAGCGCGCACCGCGTGCTCCGCCTCGCCGAGCGCGAGCAGGGCCCCGCCGTGCAGCGCGCGCTCGCCGAGCGCCTCTTCGACGCGCACTTCTCGCGCGGCGCCGACATCTCGGATGCGGCGACGCTCGGCGAGCTCGCCGCCGCCGCGGGGATGGACGCGGACCGCGTATGCGCACACCTCGCCACCGACGACGGGCTCCGCGACGTCGTGGCGGAGATCGAGCAGGCGCAGCGCCTCGGCATCCGCGCCGTGCCGACGTTCGTCTTCGACGGGAAGTACCTCGTCGAAGGGGGACAGCCGGCGCCGGTGTTCCTGCAGGTACTCGAGGAGGTGGCGCGGCTCGGCCGCGCCGAGGGCGGCGTCGCGGCGGAGCGGGAAGGGGACGACGCCTGCGTGGACGGCGCGTGCCGGACGTGACGTCGTCCGCGGGGCCATCCGCCTCTTCGTCGGACGCGCTGCCGCGATCGCCGCGGCCGAGCTTCCCGATGGGGAAGGTCGTGAGCGTGCTGCTCGCCTGGATGGCCGCGATGTGGCTCGTCGTCGGCGCGCTGCTCGCGCCGGTCGTGCCCGGCGGGTGGGCGGCCGTCCTCGCGCTCGCGCTCCTCTCGGCGGCGCCGCTCGCGGCGCTCGTGCGCGGCCTCGGGCGCGGCGACTACCCGTCGGCGGCCGTGCGGCTCGTCGTGCTGCGCCCGTTCTGGTACGCGCAGCTCCTGCTCCCGCTGCTCGCCGCCGCCGGAGCGCTCGGCGCGATCGCCGGCGCGCCGTTCGCGGCGGGCGGCGATGCCGGCCGCGCCGCGATGCTCGCCGTCGGCGTCGTGTACGCCGTCGGGATGCTCGCGGGCTACATCGGGTCGCGCCGGCTCGTCGTGCGCCACCTCGACGCCGCGATGCCGCACCTCCCCGCGGCCCTCGACGGAACGCGCGTCGTCCAGCTGTCGGACCTCCACGTCGGACCGCACACGCCGCGGCGCCAACTCGCGCGCATCGCGGCGGCGACGCGCGCCGCGCGGCCGGACCTCGTCGCGATCACGGGGGACCAGGTGGACGACTTCGCGCGCGACGTCGAGCACTTCGCAGCCGCGTTCGGTGGGATCTCCGCGCCGCTCGGCGTCTACGCGATCGCCGGCAACCACGATGTCTACGCCGGGTGGGAGGGCGTGCGCGCGGGAATGGAGCGCATGGGCGTGCGCGTGCTCGTGAACGACGCGGTGCGCGTCGAGCGCGGGGGCGCGTCGCTCTGGGTGGCGGGGACGGGCGATCCGGCCGGACGCCAGCGGCGCGATGCGGCGACGCCGGCGCCCGACGTCGAGCGCACGCTCGCGCCGATCCCGGCGAGCGCGGTCGCGCTCGTCCTCGCGCACAAC
Source organism: Gemmatimonadaceae bacterium (assembly GCA_036375115.1). Lineage (GTDB taxonomy): Bacteria > Gemmatimonadota > Gemmatimonadetes > Gemmatimonadales > Gemmatimonadaceae > DASUSM01. The sequence goes on from DASUSM010000120.1 coordinate 9,419, forward strand.
CCCGTGCTCTGGCCCGACGTCGTGCGGCGCGCGGCGGCGCGCGGCGTGCGGACGGTGACGCTGAGCGGACACACCCACCACGGCCAGCTCTCGATCCCGCGACTCGGCTGGAGCCTCGCGTCGCCCTTCCTCGAGCACGCGATGGGCGCGCATCGCGAGGGGGAGGCGCTGCTCTACATCAACCCGGGGACGAACTACTGGGGGATCCCCTTCCGCATCGGCGCGCTGCCGGAGGTGACGGTGCTGACGCTGCGGCGCGCGGCCGCAGGGGAGGGCGCGATCGTGGAGACGCAGCGGGAGCCCGAGTGCCTGTTCGGGCGGCACCATGGGGAAGGGACGCGCTCGGCGGCCTGAGAGGAAAACGGCCAGTCACCCGACAGCGAGGACCTCCCGGCCGACGGGCGCACGGCCACGGAAGGCATCGTCCGAGTCTCGGCACGACATTCGAGATCGATGAGGCGAGCACGAGGTCAGCGAAGGGCATCGCCTCCCACAGACGTCAGGCGCCTAGCGACTGACCCTTGACGGCACGCCACGATCACCTATCGTGGTCGAGCCTTTCGGCGACGAGGACGTCTACGTCCGCGTTGGGCGGGCTGCGACGCACACTAGGCTTCGCGCAACTCGTTTCACGACGGTCGTTCCGGAAGCGCATCTCTCCAGCCGGGAGGAAGCCATGAAGCGCGTGCACCTGCTTGTCCTCGGTTCGTTGTTAGCTTCCGTGTCCTGTCAGGGCGATACGATGATGGCGACCGGACCGGATCCCGCGAGCGCCGCCCTCGACGTCGCCGGCACGTCGAGCTGCCGAGTCGTGAGCGGAGTCATCGCCGAGACAGGTACGTTCCCGACATTCTCGGGCACCATCTCCGGCGACATCGAAGGCACGAGCGCCACGACGCTGAGCTTCGACTTGCAGCGCACGGGCGCGGTCATCCACGCTCCGGCGGAGCGGACGATCGTCGTCACGGGCGGGTCCATCCCGGAGCTCATCGGCCGGACGCTGCACGGAAGGGCCGAGACGCTCAGCATCTTCGACGCCGATCCGCTCATCCGTCTGAACGAACACTATCGACTCGACGACGGTACGCGGCGAGGCAACCTCACGGCGCACGGCTTTCTCGATCAGAGCGTGTTCCCTTGGGCGCTCGCACTGCAGTATCGCGGTGTGGTGTGCCCATAGGACGACACAGACCGGTCGTGCATCATGCTGCCTCGACAAGCGGCTGATTGGCGAAGGGGGCGGGATCGTAGTCCCGCCCCCTTCGCCATTCGTCATCTGGGTGCTGGTGCCGTACCGTCGAGCAGGTGCTCCAGAATTTCCCGCTCGTCGGTTGGGAGACTCTTCTGCCGCGACGCCCGGCTCCCGTGTGGACGCAGGCAATTTCGTGGTCACGCCGTGTGCAGCGATTCTGGGCGTGTGAAGTAATTCGGGCTGCCACGGTCTGGGCAGCATGACGAGATGGCGGGGCGGCCCAAGTGGCTGCCCGGCCATCGCTGTTGCTGCCGCTTGGCCGTCTGCTCAGCGGCGCCGCGACCGCACCCGTCGCTCGACGCGCGTCCGGTAGTCGAGGTACATGGACGGGACCCGGTCCTCATGGCTGAACGCGCGGTCCGCGACGGCGACGGCCGCCAGCACGACGCGGGCGGGTTCGCGCGCCGTCGAGCCGGCCCCCGGCGCCGAGGCTTCACCCCTCGCGCAGCGCCTCCCTCGGGTGCACGGCGAGCCCGCGCCGCACGGGGCCGAGCGCGGCCAGCAGCCCGACGGTCATCACGATCGCCGCGACGATGGGCATGAGGATCTCTGGTCCCCGCAACCCCACGCCGGCCGCGGACGAGCCGAGGATCATGCCGTCCGTGACCCGCTCGAGCGCGAGCGCCACGACCAGCCCGACCGCGACGCCCGTCCCGAGCTGCACGGCGGCGCGCCTGAAGATGCCGCCGACGATCTGACGCGGGCTGGCGCCGAGCGCGGCGCGGACACCGATCTCCCGCCGCCGCTGCGCCACCGTGAACGACAGCATCGCGAAGATGCCGGCGACGGAGAGGAGCAGGACGCTCAGCGTCGTGCCGGCCACGGTGAGCGCGAAGACCCGGAGCATCCGCCCGCCCGAGCGGAAGACCGCCTCGTCGGTCGTCACCCCGTGCAGTCGAAAGCCCGGGTCGGTCGCCGCGACCACGTCGCGGAGCCGCCGTGTGAAAGCCGGGGTGACCCCGCTGCGGACGCGCATCCTGAGCTTGAGCCCCGCCGCCTGCGGGCCGTCCTGACGCAGCGCGCCGAGCGTCGCGGCGCGGTACACGTTGGGGTGCATGACGTCGTCGGGGTCGGCGGTCGCCGGCGGAGGAGCGGCGACGACACCCACGATCTCCAGCCACCCGGGGGCGGCGGACTCGGCCCCGGGCGCACCGGCGCTCTGCGGCAGGACCACGCGGATCCGTCGGCCGAGGACGCTGCCGCCCGCGAGGCGCGAGGCGAAGGCGGTATCCACCACGACGGCGGTCGACTCCTCGGCCGTGTCGGCAGGGACGAACCCGCGGCCGGCCACGATGCCCGTGTCGAACAGCTCGAAGATACCGACGCTCGCCCACGTGATGCTGGCGCGCATCATGGACTGCCTGCCCCCCGGGGCGGCCGCCACGTCGCCGCCGATCGCGTCGCCCTCGATCTCGAACGGCAGATACGGCCCAGAGCCCGCGTGGGCGCTCACGAACGACGCGCTCACGCCGGGCTCCGAGGCCAAGCGCTGCAGCAGCGCATCGGCGCGGGCCGCGAACCGCGCGTCGAACCCGCTCCGGAAGGCGGCCGAATCCGCGCCGATCGGCGCCTCTTCGCGGTCGACGGACAGGCTCGCGCGCAGGAACTCCCCGGCCGGGTATCCGGGATCGCGCATGCCGGTTCGCAGGAGCACGCTCGCGTGATGGACCGAGGCGGGCAGGATGGCGACCGTGATCGCGACCTGCGCGACGATCAGCGCGGTCCAGGTCGGGCCGAGCTTCATGCCGGCGCCGGCCGCCGCGAAGTGCTGCAGGTTGCCGTAGGCGCGCCGCCCCGTCGCCTTCAGCGCGGGCACCAGGCCCACGACGGTGCCGCCGAGGAGCGTCAGCACGCCCACGTAGGCGAGCAGTCCGGGGGACACGGTGATGTCGAACCAGAACGGCGCCCCCCCGGGCCCCTGGGCAAGGAGCCGCTCCACCCAGCCGAACGCGAAACCGGCGAGCGACAACCCGACCGTCGCCGCGACCGCGCAGAGGAGGAGCGCCTCGACGAACAGCTGCGTGACCACGCGCCCCCGGCTCGCCCCGAGCGCGGTGCGCACCGCGATCTCGGCCGTGCGCGTCGCCGTGCGGGCGTACACGAGCGCCGCGACGTTCGTGGCGACCACCGCCAGCAGCAGGCTGGCGCCGAGCTGGAGCAGGTACAACCGCCACGCGTCCTCCGCATCGGTCGCCGTGATCCCCGCGGAGCGCGCGAACGGCACGACCGTCGGCCGGCGGTACCCGTGCGACTCGGGGTACGCCGCGGCCAAGCGCCGCCCGATCGCCGCGACCTGCGTGCGCGCCCGCTCGAGCGTGACTCCGTCGGCGAGACGGCCGAACACCTCGATCGACGGTCCGGCGCCCGGCGCGTACCGCGACGCCTCGAGCCGAAGCGGGACCCAGAATCCGTGGTCGTACGGGAACCGGAAGCCCTCCGGCAACACGCCCACCACCGTGTACACCGTCTCGCCCAAACGCGCGCGCCGGCCGACGACGTCCGGATCGCCGCCGAAGTAGCGCAGCCACTCGCGGTGTCCGATCACCAGCACGGTCGGCTCGCCCGCGCACTCGTCGTCGTCCACCAGCGCGCGCCCGAGCAGCGGCGGCACGCCGCCCACGCGGAACCCCGCCGCGGACATCTCGGCGACCGGGACGACGCCCGCCACCCCGTCCTCGGCGATCAGATTGCGGTCGACCAGGCGGAAGGCACCCAGGTCGCGGACCGTCGTGAGCTCGGTGCGCCACGTCTCGAGGTCGTGCAGCACCTGCCGATCGAGGTCGCCGGGGGCGTCGGCGCGCAGGGTCTGCACGGCGACGATGCGGTCGCCGCCCGCGAGCGGCAGGGTCGGGTCCAGCACCGCCGCGACCGAGCCGAACACGACCACGCCGATCGCGATCGCGAGCGCCATTCCGAGCACCGACACGAGCGACAGTCCCGGGTGCTTCGCCATCATGCGGAGCGCGAGCCGCAGGTCGAGCGAGAGCCCGCCGAGCCAGGCGAGCCCGCGGCCGTCGCGAATCTCCTCCCGATAGCGCTCGACCCCGCCGAACGCCACGAGCGCCCGGCGCCGCGCCTCCCCCGCGTCGAGCCCATGCTCGCGCGCGAGGCGGTCGGCCTCGAGGTCGATGTGCAGCGCGACCTCCTCGGCCATTCGAGCCTCGGCCGCCCGGCGGGCGAGGGCAAGGCGCAGGCGCGTGCGCACCGCGTGGAGAAGGCTCATGGGCGGCTCCGAATGCGTGTGGTCAGGTCGCGGCGAGGCGGTCGCTCGCCCTCCGGCGCGGCCGCGCGGGGCTCCGGCCAGGCTTCCGTAGACGTCGAGAGATAGTGCGGCCGCGTCCTCTCGCTGTCAACAGGAAGCGGAGGCGGCGGCCCGGCCCGGCATAGCTGAAGGGGCAAACTCCTCGAGGAGGTTGCCCCTTCGTCGTCCCGCACCGTCGACCGACATCCTGACAATTCCGAGCGGCGACCAGAATCAGTTCACACCGCCCAGGGAATCGCTTGAAAAATGCCTAGGAAAATGCTCGTGTCGGCAGCAGCGCCGCTCAGATGTCCAGGTTGCTCACGAACTTCGCGTTCTGCTCGATGAAGATGCGGCGCGGCTCGACGTCGTCGCCCATCAGCGTCTGGAAGATCTCGTTCGCGCGGACCGCGTCCTCCATCTCGACCTTGAGGATCGTGCGGCGCTCGGGGTCCATCGTCGTGTTCCAGAGCTGCTCCGGGTTCATCTCGCCGAGCCCCTTGTAGCGCTGGATGTTGAGCGAGCCGCGCCCCTCGCCGTTGCCAAGCCGCGCGGCGATCGCCTCGCGCTCGGTCTCGTCGTAGGCGTAGTACTCCTCCTTCCCCTTGGCCACGCGGTAGAGGGGCGGTTGGGCGATGTAGATGAACCCGGCCTCGATCAGCTCCGGCATCTGCCGGTAGAAGAACGTCAGGAGCAGCGTGCGGATGTGGGCGCCGTCGACGTCGGCGTCCGTCATCAGGATGATCTTGTGGTAGCGCGACTGGTCGAGGCGGAACTCGTCCTTGATCCCCGTGCCGATCGCCGTGATGATCGTCCGGATCTCCTCGTTCGAGAGCACCTTGTCGATGCGGGCCTTCTCGACGTTGATGATCTTGCCCCGGAGGGGCAGGATCGCCTGGAAGGAGCGGTCGCGTCCCTGCTTCGCCGAGCCGCCGGCCGAGTCGCCCTCGACGAGGTAGATCTCGCAGAGCGCGGGGTCGGAGAGCGAGCAGTCGGCGAGCTTCCCCGGGAGGTTGCCGACGTCGAGCGCGTTCTTCTTCCGCGTGAGGTCGCGCGCCTTGCGCGCGGCCTCGCGGGCGCGGGCGGCGGAGACCGCCTTCTCGATGACGGCGTTGGCGACGCGCGGGTGCTCCTCGAGGTACTGCGCGAGCAGCTCGTTGACGACCGACTTGACGGCGCTCTCCGCCTCGGAGTTGCCGAGCTTCGTCTTCGTCTGCCCCTCGAACTGGGGCTCGCGGACCTTGACGGAGAGGACCGCCGTCAGCCCTTCGCGGACGTCGTCGCCGGTGAGCGAGAAGTCCGCCTTCTTGAGGAAGTTCCCCTTCGACGCGTAGGAGTTGATGACGCGCGTGAGCGCGCTCTTGAACCCCGTGAGGTGGGTCCCCCCCTCGTGCGTGTTGATGTTGTTGACGAAGGAGAAGACGTTCTCGTTGTAGCCGTCGTTGTACTGGAACGCGAGCTCGATGCCGATGTCGTCCTTCTCGGTGTCGATGTAGACGACTTCCTGGTGCAGCGGCTTGCGCTTGTCGTTCAGGTAGAGGACGAACTCCTTGAGCCCGCCCCTCGCGTGGAAGGTCTCCTCGCGCGGCGTCTCCTCGCGCTCGTCGCGCAGGACGATCGTCACGCCCTTGTTCAGGAAGGAGAGCTCGCGCAGGCGCGCGGCGAGCGTGTCCCACTTGTAGACGAGCTCCGTGAAGATCTGCGTGTCGGGCTTGAACCAGACCTTCGTCCCCTGCTCCTTCGCGCCGACCTTGCCGAGCGACTTGAGCTTCGTCGTCGTCGCGCCGCGGGCGAAGTCCATGTAGTGCTCCTGCCCGCCGCGCTTGATCCAGACCTTGAGCTGCTCGGACAGCGCGTTCACGACGGAAACGCCGACGCCGTGGAGCCCGCCCGACACCTTGTAGCTGTTCTTGTCGAACTTTCCGCCCGCGTGGAGGACGGTCATGGCGAGCTCGACGCCCGGCATCTTCTCGGTCGGGTGGACGTCGACCGGGATGCCGCGGCCGTTGTCCTCGACGGTGATGGAGTTGTCGGCGTGGATCGTCACGGCGACGGCATCGGCGTGGCCGGCGAGCGCTTCGTCGATCGAGTTGTCGACGACCTCGTAGACGAGGTGGTGCAGTCCGCGCTCCGACGTGGAGCCGATGTACATGCCCGGGCGCTTGCGAACCGCCTCGAGCCCCTTGAGCACCTGAATCTGACCGGCGTCGTACTGCTGATTCGCCGCCGGCTTCTCCACTGTCTTCGCCATGTCGAGTCCTTTCGCCTGCCAAGGAGAGATCGTCCGAACGGACACCGAAGCGATGTCCGCGGACAGACTACCAAACTTAACCGCGCGGGACGCGGAAATCAACCCGCCGGAGACCACGCAAAGCTTTGCCGTCCAACGCCTTATCAGCCAGCGCGATCAGCGCTTGAGGAGCCAGCGGATCTTCCTGATCCGCGCCCGTCCGTGCGTCCGGTTGAGCGTCCGGAGGAGCTCGGGCTCCATCAGCGAGAGCTCCGTCATCCACGCGTTCGTCGTCACCGCGACGACGAGCGTTCCGTCAGGGCCGATCGCCTGCGGCGCGGTCACGGACGCGATCTGCTCGCCGACGAGCGAGGGCCATTCCGGGACGATCTTCGCCTGCTCGACGCGCTCCGTGAGCCCCGCCTGCTTCAGGAACGCGCTGAGCGCGTTCGCGATCGGCTCGGGGCGGGCGGGGCGCTCGCCGGGCCTGCGGCGGCGCTCACGCGTCACGGCCGCCCGCACGCGCGCGCGCTCCGATCGGGGACATCGAGGCGGTGGGGATCGTCGTTTCGCATCGGGGCGAGCACGGGAGCGGCGCGACGCGCGCCGCGGCGGGAGGTGCAAGATAACCCACCGTCCCCTCGCTCGTGCGGTCCTGCCGCCCGGCTCGCCTGTCAGCGAGGCTCGTCCGGGGACATGGCGCCGACGAGGACGAAGCTCGCCCAGCGCGAGGGGTGCCCATCCGGGCCTCCGCTCGCCAGGCCGGCGCGGCGCACCTCGCGCATCGCCGCCGCCGCCGTGGCGCCGCGCCGAAGCCGGACGTAGAAGTCGCGCATCATGCGCGATGCGGGCTCGTCCGTGACCGGCCACAGCGTGACGAGCGCCCCGCGCGCGCCCGCGGCGAGGAACGCGTAGGGGAGCCCCACGACGCCCTCGCCGCGCACGCGGCGCCCGAGCGCGGTCTCGCACGCCGACAGCGTCACGAGCTCCGCCCGGAGCGGCGTGGCGCCGATGCGGGCCAGGTCCAGCCGCCCTCCCGCCAGCACGAGCGCAGTCCGCGCCGGGCGACGGTCGCTCACGCGCGCGTGTGCGGCGAAGTGGAGGTACCGGTAGCGCTCGGGGCGCATCCGCAGCCACCGGTCGAGCGACGCACGGCGGCCGACGAGGAGGTCGGCTCCCTCGTCCGCGAAGATCTCGTCGAGCGCGCGCGCCTCCTGCGCCGCGTAGGGGAGCGGACGGAGCGGCGCGGCGCGCTCTTCCGCCGCGCCCGGCTCGACGGCTCCCGCCGCCGGCGCGGGATCGCCGACCGCGAGCATCGCGCGCTCCCACCGCACCAGGCGCGGCGCCCTGGCGAGCGCGAGGAGGACCGACGCCGACGGTCCGTAGTGCACGAGGTGCGTGGCGCCGAGCGGCGGCGCGCCGTCGTCGGGCACGAAGACCTCGAGCGGAACGTAGGCGAGCGGGCCATCGGCGACGACCAGCAGACGCTCCTCGTCCGACGGCCGCAGTGGGCGCACGAGCAACTCGTACGCGCGGCGCGCGGGTGATTGCCAGAGGTCGCCGGTGGTCGGGCTCTCGATCGCGCCGCGAAGGAACTCGACGACGGCAGCCAGCGAGTCCGCGTCGCCGAGTCGCGCGCCGCGCACCTGCGACGCGGTCGCCCACCACCCGTAGACGGCGCTGTCGCCCCAGAACCAGGCGAGGAGCGCGGTGCCCGGGGCGAGCAGTCCGCGTCGAATCGCCTCCGCCGTGGCCGGCGCGGGATCGCGGATCGCCGCCGTCGCCTCGAGCGAGCGGTGCACGGCCTCGACGGAGTCCAGCTCGGCGATGAGCCGCTCCACCTCCCGGGCGTATCGTGCGCGGACCTCCTCACGCGTCACGCTGCGGCGCGCCTCGTCCGCCTCCTGAAGCCGCTCGAGCAGGGCGTCGCGGTGGGCGCGCGTCCGGACGCCCCGGCGGTCGCGGTCCGCCATCAGCTCGAGCAGCATCCGCCCGCGCGCGCGCTCGGCGACCTCGAGCGCCGTCTCGGTCCGGCCGTCGCGCAGCAGCAGACGCACGGCCCCCTCGTACACGCCGAGCCGCGGTTCCGCGATGCCTCTGCGGAGGTCGCCGAGCACGAGGCGGCCGCGCCACGACTCGAGGAGCGCGATGCCGCCGAGGTACACGCCGACGGCCTCGGCGCTGCCGAGCGCCTCGAGCACCGTCCCGCGCGCGTC
>DASUSM010000121.1:0-13441 GCA_036375115.1 Gemmatimonadaceae bacterium
CCCCATCCTGGTAGAGCGCGTACTCCACCGTGCGCGAGACGCGCACCGGCGCGCCGACGGCGATGTCCGCGCTCGGCGCGGCCGACAGGGTGATCTCGCGGCGCGGGAGGGCGAGGTCCGCGGCCGTCGCGCCGGCGATGCCGGCGGTGCACTTGGCGTTCGTCGTCGGCGCCGCGCCGATCACGCGCTGCTCCCAGCTGTCGTCCGCGGAGCCGCCCTCCCCGTTGTTGAGGAAGTAGACGATGTCGCCCACGCCCGGCTCGTAGAGGAAGCCGCCGATCCGGAGCCCGTTGCTCGCGAGCTCGTCGGGATAGAGCGTGACGGTGCTCCCGTCGATGTCACAGACGACCCCCCCGCCGAAGGTCGAGCGGACCTCGATCGAGGTGGGCCCCATCGCGCGGATGTCGGAGTCGATCACCGCGCCGGTCGCGTTGCGGACCTGCGTCGAGACGCCGCGCAGCTCCACGGGGAGGATCGAGATCGCCGAGCGGAGCTGCCCGCGCGTCTCCATGATCTCGGAGGCGCTGCGGTAGAAGCGCTGCTGCCGCATGACGACGGTGAGGATCGTCCCCATGACGAACGACAGCAGGAGCATCGAGATGAGGAGCTCGACGAGCGTCATGCCGGGGCGCCGTCCGCCGCGCCCGCCATCGGGGTGAATGCGCATCGTCGTCTCGCTCAGCAGGGGAGGGTCGTCTCGAACACGAAGCCGCGCTCGCCGCGGCTCGTGTCGTACCACACCGAGTCGCGGACGACGAGGCCATCCTTGATGGCCGTGACGGTCCAGAGCTCGGAGATGCCGTTCGTCACGACCGCGGCGCCGGCGCCCGCCGCCGCCCCGCAGGGCCGCCCGCGCAGCTGCTCGAAGCGCGACGCGGCGAGGTTGGCCGCGGTGCTCTGCTGCGCGCCGCCGCCGATCTGGCGGGTCACGACGGTGGACGTCGCGGCGAGACCGAGCACGCCGACGGCGAGGACCATGATCGCGACGACGACCTCGATCAGCGAGAAGCCGCGGCGGTCGCCGCGCGTGACGGACTTCGGAGCGGTACGCATCAGCAATCCCTCGTCTGAACGCGCCCGAGCTTCTGGACGCACAGGGTGTCGATCCTTCCGCCGTAGGTGACGATGATGCTCTTCTTGTCCTGGAAGCCGGTCGCGAGACCGCGCGGGTCGAAGACGATCTCGAACTCGTCGCCGCCGAGCGTCGTGCCGTACATCGACTCGACGTCGAACGCCTGCTGGATCGAGTCCGCCGCGCCGTACGGATACGCGACCGCGAAGACCGCGTCGCCCGCGACGCCGAACTTCACCGGGGTGCCGCGCGCGATCGCCGACTGCCGCGCGGTGGCGATCGTCGAGGCGACGCGCTGCATCGTCGATTCGACGTTGCTGCGCGCCCGGAGGACGGTGAGCTTCGGGAAGGCGATCGCGAAGACGAGCGCCATCACGATCATCACCAGCAGGATCTCGACGAACGTGAACCCTGGCCTGCGCTGGAACATGGAACGCTCCTGTTGCCCCCGCCCCATGCGCAGCCCATGCCATGGCGCATGTTGCGGAAATTCAATGACTTCGGCGTGACCGCGGGACCGCGGGGCCACGCAAAGAGTTGCCGGATTGCAACTTCTTGCGGAGTGCACCGGGAGGACGGACGGCGGGAGGAGGCGTCACGCCGCCGCGCCGCAGGGCCGCCCGGCTCAGCTCCCGAGCCCGTACTCGCGGATCTTGTAGAGCAGGGCGCGGTGCGAGAGGTCGAGGAGCTGCGCCGCCCGCGTGCGGTTCCCGCCGGTCCGCTCGAGCGCCTCGGCGATGAGCGTCCGCTCGAGGGCCTCCGTGCGTCGCTTGACCGACAGGTCGGCGGATGCGCCGTCCGGCGAGCCCGCGCCGTTCGCGTGCGGCGGCACGGCGGGGTGCGCCCCTGCCGCGAGGTGCTCGGCGTCGATCCGCTGTCCCTCGCTCAGGACGAGCGCGCGCTCGATGGCGTTCTCGAGCTCGCGGACGTTGCCGGGCCATCCGTGCTCCTCGAGCCGACGCAGCGCGGCCGGCGTGAGCGCGGGAGCCGACGTGGAGACGCCGAGGCGGCGCGCGTGCATCGCGAGGAAGTGGCGGGCGAGCGGGGCGATGTCCTCCCGACGCTCGCGCAGCGGCGGGAGGTGCAGCCGCACGACGTTGATTCGGTAGTACAGGTCGCTGCGGAATCGCCCGCTGGCGACGTCCCCCTCGAGATCACGCGACGTCGCGGCGAGGAGCCGCACGTCCACCGGACGGGAGACGCTCTCCCCGACGCGGCGGATCTCCCCTTCCTGGAGGACGCGGAGCAGCTTCACCTGGAGGGCGACGGGAAGCTCGCCGATCTCGTCGAGGAAGAGCGTGCCGCCGTCGGCCTCCTCGAACAGCCCCCGCCGCTCGCCCGTGGCGCCCGTGAACGAGCCGCGCACGTGGCCGAACAGCTCGCTCTCGAGCAGCTGCTCGGGAATCGCCGCGCAGTTCACCGCGACGAAGGGCGCCGTCGCGCGCGGGCTCTCGCGGTGCACCAGCCGCGCGACGACCTCCTTCCCCGTCCCGCTCTCCCCGGTGACGAGCACGGTGGACGGGTGCCGCGCGACCTTGCGCGCCAGCTCGACGATGCGCCGCATCCCCTCGCTCGCGCCCACGATCCCGTGGGACCCGTCGGCGCCGCGGATCGCCTCGAGCTCGCCGCTCAGCTCCTCGACGCGCCGCCGCAGCCGCTCGCGCTCGATCGCCTTGCGCACGACGAGGATCACCTGATCGGCACGGAACGGCTTCGTGATGAAGTCGTAGGCGCCACGCTGGATCGCATCGACCGCGGCATCGTCGTCGCCGTAGGCGCTCATCATCACGACGAGGGCGCGCCCCCCGCGCGCGACGTAGCGCTCGAGGAAGGCCAGCCCATCCATCTTCGGCATCCGCACGTCGCAGAGCACGAGGTCCGCGTCGAGCGCCTCGAGTGCCTCGAGCGCCGCGGCGCCGTCGGCGGCGGCGGCGACATCGTGCCCCTCGCCGGCGAGGATCTGCGTCAGCGTGTGCCGGAGCCCGGCCTCGTCGTCGACGACGAGGATCCTCATCGCGCCGCTCCCGCGCGCGCCGGCGCGGGCAGTGCGCCGGCGGGCGCCTCGACCGCGCGCACGCCCGACGAGCCGCGCATCGCGACGATCGGGAGGAGCAGCACGAACGCCGCGCCCCCCTCGCGCGCGCGCTGGACCCAGATCGTGCCGCCGAGACTCTCGACGGTGCGCGCGACGATGGCGAGGCCGAGCCCGGTCCCCTTCCCCGGCGGCTTCGTCGTGAAGAACGGGTCGAAGATGCGCTCGGCGTCGCCGGGCGGGACGCCGGGGCCGGAGTCGGCGACGACCACCTCGAGCACGGGTCCGCGCGGCGTCCGGTCGAGCCAGGCGCGCACCCTCGCGCTCGGCTCCCGCGCCGGCGCATCCTTCGCCCCGTCGCCGGCGCGCCGCGCATTCGGCGCGAGCAGGGCCGGCCCATCGGTCGCGCGCGTGCAGACGACGATGCGCCCCTCGCCCTCCATCGCGTCCACGGCGTTGAGCAGCAGGTTGACGAAGATCTGGTCCACGTCGTGGCGCAGCGCGGGCACCGGCGCCGCCGTCGCGTCGAGATCGAGCGTCACGGTGACGCCGCGCAGCGCGCCCTGGGTCTCGAGCAGGAGCACGGCGCCGCGCGCGCACGCGTTGATGTCCACCGGCGCCGGCGTGACCCGGCGCGGACGGGCGTAGTCGAGCAGCGCGCGCACGATCCGGTCGATGCGCCGCGCCTCGTGCTCGAGCCCGTCGAGCGTCTCGATCATCCCGGGCTCGCGTCCGAGCGCCCGGCGCAGCAGGTGGACGTAGCCGTTGATCGCGCCGAGCGGGTTCCCGATCTCGTGCGCGATCCCCGCCGCGAGCCGGCCGATCCCGGCGAGCTTCTCCATGCGGACGAGGTGCGCACGCTCCTCGAGGAGGCGGTCCGTCATGCGGTTGATGCTCGCGGCGAGGCTCGCCAGCTCGGCGCTTCCCGACGCGGCGACGCGGCGCTCGAGGTCTCCGCCGGCGATCGCCTCCGCCACCGCGGCCGCTTCGGCGACCGGGGCGAGGATGAGCCGGCGGAGCTGATATGCGCCGAAGGCGACGAAGACGACGACGTCGGCGGCGAGGACGGCGGAGATGTAGACGATCCCGTAGCGCGTCTCGACGAGCTCGACGAAGAGCAGCACGCTCACGACGGCGATGAGCAGCGCCGCCGCGGCGAGCACGCCGAGGCTGAGGAGGAGCTCGGTGCGGAGCGAGGGGAGCGACGGCGCGCGCGGCGGGACGGGATGCGGCATCACGGGAAGGACGATTCCGCCGCCCGGGCGTAAGCCGGGCCCCGGCGCAGATGCGACGCGCCGGGGCCCCGGATGCGACGGCGGGCCGGACCCGAAGGCCCGACCCGCGTCGTGGTTCCTGGAAGGCAGCCGTTACTTCGTGCAGACCGGCTCGCCCTCGCCCGCCGCGTTGTTGTTCGGGTTCGTCTTGGCGGAGCCGTCGTCGTTCGTGCCGACCGCGATCGCGCAGGTCTTGGCCGTCGCGGTGTGGGTCGTCGTCGCCGTCCAGCCCTTGCCCGACGAGGCGGCGATCGCGCTGATCGTCACGCCGGTGCTCGGGGTGAAGTTCGCGTTCACCGCCGACGTCGCGTACGTCGTGTAGTCGGACAGGTACGCCTCCTGGGCCGTCGCCAGGTTACGGAGGTCCGACTTCATCGCGGCGAGGTAGGCCTTCTCCTTCGTGTTCGCGAACTTCGGGATCGCGATCGCGGCGAGAATGCCGATGATCACGACGACGATCAGGAGCTCGATGAGCGTGAAGCCCTTGCGGTTCTGCATTGTTCTCTCCCGGGAGGAGTGGGGGTGGGACAGTCGTGCGAATGTGCGATGGATCGGTTTGCCACGACTGGGCATTTGGCAACGCGTGGGCCATGCGGAAACCACGACGTAACCTGTTGCCTTTGCTGCACCTACGCCGCATTCACCGCAGTAGTCGGCCGATTTTGCCGACGTGTTTTGCGGGAAGTCCCGCAGTCTGCGAGGGAGTCGGCCGCGCGTCCGGTCACCGGTCGCGCGATGGGCGTGCGGCGAGAGGACGCATAGCCGTGCGGGGCGTCACGGGCGGTATCGGAACCGCGCCGGCGGGCGCCGAGTCGCGCGCCACGAGGACGCTGTCGGCGACGCGCGCGAGCATCAGCAGCGCCGGGTCCCTGGGCGTGATCGCCAGCCCGCGCTTGGCCGCGCGCGCCGCCTCGGTGAAGCGCGCGACGCGCAGGTTGCAGTCGGCGATCAGCGCATGGATCTCGGACTCGTCCGACCTGAGCTCCAGGGCCCGCTCCAGCGGCTCGAAGGCGGCCGGGCAGTGCCCTGCCGCACGCAGCTGCTCGCCAAGGGTACGCTGCAGCAGTCCGTCGTGGGGGTAGAGGTGGGCCGCCGCCCGCAGCTCGCGCAGCCCGGACGTCGTGTCTCCCGCCTCGATGCGGGTCATCCCCCACATCCAGTGCGCCTTGTAGCTGAGCGGCGCATCGCGGACGGTCTGCTCGAAGACGGTCGCCGAATCGCGCCACACCGGCTGGCGGACGGCGCTTCGCCAGGCGCCGAGCACCACGAGCGCGGCGAGCGCGACGGCGAGCGCCGAACGGCCCCGCGAACCGGCGTGACGGAGCGCGGCCGCGACGCCCGCGCCGACGAGGAGCATCGCGCCGATGCTGGCCAGGAAGAGCGTCCGTTCCGCCACGATGATGCCCGTCTGCACGAGCAGGTTGCTGACGGGAAGGATCGCGACCACGACGAAGCCGAGCGCGTACGCGACGACCGGCTGGCGCCGCGCCATGAGCAGGGCGAGCACCGGCACGGAGAGGAGCAGGACGATCGCGCCGAGCGCCTCCACGCCGAGGCTCGTGCGCAGCGGCACGTGCTGAGGGAGATAGTCGGCGGAGAGCGCGGCGGGCCAGAGCAGGAGGCGGATCCAGTGCGGGACCGCGCCGACCGCGGTGAGCAGCCGTGCCTCGAGGGAGTGGCCGATGAAGGCGGGGCTCGTCGCGCCGCCGACGCCACCGACGACCACGGTGCGCACGACGAGAAAGCCCACCGCCACGGCGAGCAGGACGAGCGCCGTGGGCGCGAGCAGACGCGCTCGCCGCGCCGCGGGGACGAGGGTCGCATGCGGCACGAGCAGCAGCTCGGCGAGCACGAGCAGCGCCGGCAGCACGATGCCGTGCTCCTTCGCGAGACAGGCGCCCAGGAAGAGCGCCGCGAGCGCCGCGATCCGCCCGGCTCCGAGCGGGATCGTCGAGTCGGCTCGTCGCCAGCGGACGTAGAGCGCGACCGCGCTCGTCACGAAGAGGGCGACGAGCAGCTCTGCCTGCCCGACGATGTTGCCGACGGACTCGACGTGCACGGGGTGCACGGCGAAGAGGACCGCGGCGGCGAGCGCCGCCCGCGGGGCGTCCGGCAGCACGAGTACGGCCAGCCGATGGACGGCGATGCACACGCCGGCATAGAGCGCGATCGAGACGATGTGGAAGAGCAGCGGCGATCCCCCGCCGAGCGACCACTGCGCCGTGAAGAGCAGCAGCGTCAGTGGACGGTAGACTTCCCCCGTCCACGGCGGGGGCCAGTACGGCTGGCCGAAGAGCCGCCAGGCGACCGTGAGATCGTGCACCCGCGCATTGTCGCGGATGATCGGGACGTCGTCGTAGGCGAATCCGTTGCCCAGCCCGGACGCCGACGCCGCCACGGCGAGGGTGAGGACGAGGAGGAGGGGAAGCGCATCGCGAACCCGGTCGCGCTCAATCATCGGTGCTCACCAGGGCGTGCCGGTCGAGCGGCGTGAAGACGGGGGCGCCCCCCGCGACGGCGGGCGCATAACGATAGAAGCGGCGGCCGGGATAGCGGCGGGCGAGATCCTCGTTCCACCGCCCCTGGTCGCGCGCCCACACGATGTCGCCGTCGAGACCGACGTCGTTCAGCCAGAGGAAGCGGGGGTAGTTCAGGAAGCCGGGGCGATCGAGGCGCAGCTCCTCGACGCACATCGGCGGCAGCCGGCCGCTCGTGACGGCGTCGGCCGGAAGCCGGAGATGCGGATCGTCGGTCACGTCCGTCTCGACGCCGCGGTCGTTGAGCGCGGCGAGCGAATCGAGCGTCCGCTCGAGCCGGGCGCGCGCCGCGGGGTCGCGGCGCGCCTCCTCGAGGGCGAGGTCGAGGGTGCACGCGTCGATCGCCATGTAGAGTCGGCTGGTGCGCTTCACGGGCACGCCGAGCGCCCACATGCGGCTGATCAGACGCGATCCCCACCCATCGGCGACGAGAACGACCGCGTCGCCGATGCCCGCCTCGGCGGCGGCGCCGACCGGGTCGAGGTTCGACACCGGCGCGCTCTCGTGGTAGGCGCGCAGTCGTCCGGGCGTGATCGTCGTCAGGCCGACGACGAGCGCGATCGCCACCGTCGTCACCGCGGCCCCGCCCCACGTCACCCCGTCGCGCCACTCCCGCCCGCTCCGCGCGAGGAGCACGAGGGCGCGCGCGCAGAGCACGAGGAGCCACGGCACGGCGCTGAAGAGCAAGCGCGGGCCGTAGAAGACGTCGCGGTGCCAGTAGAAGAACAGCAGGCCGACGAGCGCGACGACGCCGGAGAGCGGCACGAGATCCCGCGGCCCCAGCCGCTCGCGTCCGACGAGCAGGCCGATCGCCGCGACGAGCAGGATCGGGATCGGCAGGTCGAGGAGGTAGACGTTGAGCTGGTGAAGGTCGAGTCCGACGAGGCCGACCGCGCGGAGCGGCGTGAGCGGCACCCCCCACGGCACGTCGTGGAAGCCGAGGCTGTGCTCGCGCCCCCAGAGAAACGTGTAGCCGACCTCGAGCCAGCCCCCCGTCGTCGCGCGGTTGAACCAGAGGTAGGGGATCGTGGCGGCGATGCCGCCCGCGGCGATCGTCGCGAGGGAGCGGACGCGGCGCGGACCGGCGAGCAGCGCGATCAGGCCGACCGGGACCGCCGCGGCGACCGCATCGGTCGGGCGGAAGGCGAGCATCGCGCCGAGCAGCAGCCCGGCGCCCACCCCGGCGAGCACCGGGCGCCGGCCGTCCACGCGCGTCGCCGCGAGCGCCGCGAGCATCCCGAGCGCGGCGGCCGGGAGGTGGCTCATCTCGCTCCCCGCGAGCAGCACGACGAACGGCGAGAGGCAGGCGAGCAGGAGCGCGAGGCGGGCGGTGGACTCGTCGGCGCACCAGCGCGCGACGCGATACGTCGCCCAGGCGAACGCGGCAACGGCGATCGGGAGGAGCGCCCACCACCGTCCGAGCGCGAGCCCGGCGGCGAGGAGCAGCGACTGGCCGGGCGGATACTGCGAGAACCAGCGCTCCGGCCCGACGATTACGTGCAGCGTCCCGAAGCTCGCCATCTCCGGCGGCGGTGGCAGCCAGGCGCGCCCCTCGAGGAAGATCCGCGCATGGAAGAGCTGCGCGAAGCCGTCCACGTTGCGCGGGTTGCCTTCCGCGACGAGGAAGCAGGCGAGCATGGCGAGCGCCGCGAGCGAGAGCGCCCCGGCGATCCCGAAGTCGCGCGGCGACAGGTGCGCGAGCTGCCAGCGCCAGACATCGCGGAGGCGCGCCGCCACGGCGCCGTGCGAGAGCAGGAGCAGGACGGCCGCGATGCCGAGCGCGACGAGCGATCCCCACCCCCACACCGACCACTGCGCCCGGTAGTACGCCTCGGGCGTCCGGGCCCACCACGCGCCGACGGGGACGAACGACCAGACGGCGGCGGCGAGGAGCGCCGCGGGGACGGCGGTGCGAGCGAGGCGTCGCACGGTCAGGGCGCCTCCGCCGGGAGGACGCGCCGGACGACGACGAGCGGCGTCTCCTCGACGGTGCCGAGGTGCGGCGCGCGCACGTCGGGCGCGGGTCCGGCGGGATCGAGGAGCAGGACCTGGAACGGATGCGGGTCCGCGAGCGGCGAGGGCTCGAAACGCGACAGCACGATCGCCGAGACCTGCTGCGCCCGGGCGTAGACGAGCACGCGGTCGATCGGCTCGTACGGGAGCACGCGCCACTCGCGATCGGCGAAGTACGCCACCGCGGGGTGCCAGCTCGCGACGATCGCGTCGGCGGGGAGGTTCTGGTCGAGCAGGTGGGCGACGGCGCGCTGCGACGACGCCACCTGCTGGAGCGGCTGCGCGGACGCCATCGCGCGCACGTAGTCGCGCACCGCGGGCGCGACGAGCACCGCGGCGCCGGCGGCGGCGAGGGCGGCGACGAGGCGGCGGCGGCGCGCCGCGTCCGGGATGCCGCGCCGCAGCTCGCGCGCGAGCGCCTCGAGGGCCAGCGCCGCGCCGATCGCCGCAATCGGAACGAGCGGCAGGAGCGCGCGCGGCTCGACGTAGACGAGCATCGTCGGGAGGAGCGCGGCGGCGAGCGCGGGCGAGAGCCAGAGCAGCGCACGCCGGCCGCGCCGGTGCACGACGAGCCCGGCGAGCGCGAGGAGGGCGAGCCAGACGGGGAGGACCATCGCGACGCCGCGCCCGAGCAGCCGCCACCGCGGCGTCGCCGCGGGCGCGCCCCGGCTGCCGGCCTCGCGTGCCGCGCCGGCGCTCGCCGAGTCGTGCGGCGTCGCCCGCGCGGAGTCATGCCGGCCCGCCCGCGCGGATTCGCCCGGCGCCTCGCGCGCGGAGTCGCGCGCGACGTCCGCGACGTCCGCGACGGCGAGCGCCGGCGCCGGCGCAACGCGCGGCGCCACCCCCCAGTACTGCGAGCGCATGCGCGTGCCGCTCGCGTCGAGGCGATAGGCGGCGTTCCAGTACCCCGTCGCGTCGCCGTGCCAGACGAGGTCCTCGGCCGCCGATCCGCTCCGCCGCGGCGAGCCCGTCGCCGCCGCGGATGCCGTCGTCCCGCCCGCCGGAGCGGGCGTCGGCGCGGTCGTCGCGGCGCTCGCCGCCTGCACGCGGCCGCTCAGCGCCCACCGGCCGAGCTCCGCGCGCAGGTAGAGGAGATACGGCGCCACGCAGACCATGGCGGCCGCCACCGCGACCGCCGGCGCCCGCCAGGCGAGCCGCGCCGGTCCGGTCCGCAGCCGCTCGATCGCGACGACGAGGACGACGAGGGGTCCGACGATCAGCCCCTCGCCGCGCGTGAGGAACGCGCCCGCGCCGAGCGCGCCGACGAGCGCCCACGAGCGCACGCCGCCGCCGCGCGCGGCGCGCATTCCCGCCGCGATCGCGCCGATCGCGAGGAGGAGGTAGAGTGGCTCGCTGCCGAAGTACAGGTTCGGGCTCTCCCCGGGGAAGAAGGGGACGAAGGTCATCAGCGTCGGCGCGGCGGCGACGAGCGTCGCGGCGACCACTCCCGCGCGCGCGCCGCCGACGCGGCGGGCGATCGCGCCGGCCGGGACGACGAGCAGCGCGCCGGCGACCGCGGCGAGGAGGCGCGAGGCCCACAGCGCGGGCACGCCGAGCACGGAGATCGCGGCGACGATCACCGGCTGCAGGGGCGAGAGCGCGACGTGCGGGAGCCCGTTCAGCCGGAACCCCTCGCCGAGCCGAAGGCTCCGCGAAAGGAGCAGGTAGTAGCCCTCGTCGTACATGATGTAGTCGCCGCGCGCGACGAGGAGGAGCAGCCGGATCGCGAAGGCGGCGACGGCGATGCGCGCGATGTTCTGCTGGTACCGGGTCATGCGGCCTCGCTGCGCAGCCCGCGGAGGCGGCGCGGCGGCGCCGCGGTACGGCGCAGGCGCGCGACGACGATGTCCCAGGCACGGGCGAAGTCGCCCCACGGGCTCTCCAGGAGCCGCTCGAGATGCGCCGCGCCCGGCGTGCCGCGGGCGCGGAGCCGCCGGCGCTCGCGCAGCACGCCGGGGAGCATCCGCCAGAAGGCGAGCCACGCACGCACGGTGACGAGCGGCGAGCGTCCGGACATGATGGGGTCGACGAGCGGCCAGACGAGCATCACGAGCCCCCAGGCGGCGACGCGGCGGGGCGGCATCGTCTTGAAGAAGAGAATCATCGCGTTGCGCACGGTGAAGAAGGTCTTCGTCGTGCTCATGCGCGCAGCCGTCGCCGAGCCGAGGTGGTGCACGACGGCGGCGGGCTCGTACCAGCACCGCCAGCCGTCGAGCTGCGCGCGGATTCCCAGGTCCACGTCCTCGAACCAGGCGAAGTAGCGCTCGTCGAGGAGCCCGATGCGGTCCAGCATCGCGCGCCGGTAGGCGCCGGCGCCGGCGCAGGCGCTGAGCACCTCGCGTCCGGACGCGAACCGCGCGTCGTCCGGCTCGCCGCGCCCGATGTTCCAGGCCATCAGCGCCATCGTGTCACCCGCCGCGTCGATCACGCCCGGCCGGTGCGCGTCGAGCATGCGCGAGGCGACGGAGCCGGCCTCGGGGTGCGCGTCGAGCGCGGCGACGAGGGCGCCGAGCCAGCCGGGCTCCGCGCGCACATCGTTGTTCATGAGCACGAGGATCTCGCCGTGCGCCGCGCGGATGCCCTCGTTCACCGCCGGGGCGAAGCCGCGATTCTCGGCGAGCCGCACGTGCCGCACCTCGGGGAAGCGCGCGTCGAGCATCGCGATCGTGCCGTCGATCGAGCCGTTGTCGACGACGAGCGTCTCGAAGTCGCGATACGCCTGCCCGCGCAGCGAGGCGAGGGCGACCTCGAGGAGGTCGGCCCCGTTCCAGGTCGGGATGATGACGCTGACGCGTGGCACGGAGGGACGGACGGGCGGGAATGGCGTGGGCGACGGGGCGTCGCGCGCGAGCGCGGTCGGCGGCTCGCGGCCGGACGCCCCGCATCATTGAAGGACGCGGCGCCGGAAGCGGGCGTCACGGACGCGCGGCCGCGACGCGCCGGGACGCCGAGCCGGCGGCGCCGGGATCGGAGCCGCCCGGGATGCCCAGCGCCTCGGCGAAGCGGCGGCCGAGGGCGCGCTCGGAGTACTCGTCGGGGACCTCCGCCGGCCGGTCGTCGCGCAGGCACGCGTCGAGGAAGCGCGCGGCGCGCTCCGCATCCCCCGCCGCATCTCCTCCGGCGACGAACCCCTGCGGCACCCTGCGCAGGACTGCCGCGAGCGCACCGTCCGCCGGGCTCGCCGCGAAGATCGGACGCCGCGTGGGGAGGTACTCGAACAGCTTGCTCGGCAGCACGGCCGGCGAGGGGTCGCAGAGGAGGAGCCCGCTCGCCCCGCGGCAGCGGCGCAGGAGCTCGCGCCGCGGCACGGCGCCCTCGACCTCGAGGCGCCATCCGAGCGCCGCGAGGCGCTCCCGCCAGCGCGCGGCGGCCGCGTGCTCCGTCGCATCGAGATCGCCGACGATGCGCACGGTCCCCCGCACCGCGCTGCGCCGCATTCCCTCCGCCAGCGGCACGAGCAGCCCGTCCATCGTGCGGTCGGCGCGCGAGCTCGTGAAGCGTCCGGCGTAGAGCAGCGTGCACTCGTCTCGACGCGACGGCGTCTCCGGCGCGTCGTCGTCCGGCCACGCGGCGCTCGGCGGGTAGGCATTCGTCAGCACCACCGTCCGTGGCGCGACGTCGGGGAGGCGCCGCGCGAGCATCTCGCCCCACACGCGCGACGTCACGAAGACTCGCTCGGCGCGACGCAGCACGCCGCGCTCCATCCGCGCCTCCACCGCGCGCCGCCAGCGCAGGCGCAACTCGGGGCGCGGCGGCTCGTCGAGCCAGCCATCGCGCAGGTCCACCGCGAGGCGCGCGCCGAGCCGGCGCGCGAGGCGCGCGGCCCCGATGTGCGCGGACTCCGGCGGGCTCGACGAGAGCACCCACGCCGCCCCGGCGGCGCGCTCGAGGAGCGGTCGGTGCCGCGCCGCGCGCAGCGACCAGAGCACGCTCGGATCGGGCGCGAGCGCGAGCGCCGCGGCGCGGCGGAGGATGCGCGGACGGCGCGGCGGGCGGGCGGCGCTCGCCCCCACCTCGCCGTACGCGTCGGGAAAGAAGCGAAGCGGATCGGCGACGCGAACGAGGCTCCCCCACTCCCGCTCCTCGATGCCGTCCGTTCGCCCCGCGCGCGCGAGCACGACGCGGACGCCGCGCTCGGCGAGCCAGCGAAGCATGCGGTCCACCCGGTACACGCCGACGTGCCCCGGCCAGGGCCAGAAGGGTGCGACGACGAGGACCGTCTCCGAGCTCATCGTGCGCGGCGACAGATGTGCATGAGGCTGGGGGCGAGGCCGAGGCGGTCCTGCTCCGAGAGCGGGAGCTCGGCGCCGTAGCGCTCCTCGGCGACGTCGAAGCCGGCGGCGCGAAGCCGGCCGGCGTAGTCGCGCCCGTACCAGCGCACGTGGTCGCGCTGGCCGAAGGCGCGCTCGCGTCCCGCCTCGTCCGTGATCGACCAGTCCTCGTAGGTCTCGGCCCGCCGCTCGTCCATCGGCACGAGCAGGAAGGCGACGCCGTCCGGCGCGAGGACGCGGTG
>DASUSM010000122.1:0-4665 GCA_036375115.1 Gemmatimonadaceae bacterium
GTCGTACGCGGCGGTGAGCGAGGCGTACAAGCTCCCGAAGGAGCCGGCCGCGGCCGCCGCGGCGCGCGCGCGCGCGATCGACGAAGCGCTCCTCGGCGCCGCGCGCGTCCCGCTCGAGACGGCGGCCGCCTGCGCCGAGGCCGCGGAGCTCGCCGCCGACGCGGCCGAGCGCGGCAACGTCAACGCGCGCGCCGACGCCGCGGTCGCCGCGCTCGCCGCCGACGCCGCCTGCCGCGGCGCGGCGATCAACGTCCGCGTGAACGTCGCGGCGATGACGGCGAAGGAGCCGGGAGCGCCGCTGCTGCGCGAGGCGGCGGAGCATGTCGAGCGGGCCGGAAAGGCGGCGCGGCGGGCGGAGAAGCTGGCGGCGGGATAGCGAACGGGGAGGCCGTCCCTCCCGGGAGGCCTCCCCTGCCTCAGCGATCCCCGCCGAGTGCCGACCGCCGAGCCGCCGAGCGCCGGCCCTCCTTCAGTCCCCCGCCCCCGCCGTCAGCACCCGCGGCCCCCGCTCCGTGACCGCGACGGTGTGCTCGAAGTGCGCCGAGCGCGAGCCGTCGGCCGTGACGACCGTCCACTTGTCCGGCATCGTCCGCGTCCCGGGGCCGCCGACGTTCACCATCGGCTCGATCGCGATCGTCAGCCCCGCCGAGAGCTTCGGGCCGCGCTTCGGCTTCCCGTAGTTCGGCACCTGCGGCTCCTCGTGCGGCCCGACCCCGATCCCGTGGCCGACGAGGTCGCGGACGATGCTGAACCCCGCCGCCTCGACCACCGCCTGCACCGCCGCGCCGATGTCGCCGATGTGGTTGCCGATGCGCGCCGCCGCGATCCCCGCCTCGAGCGACGCGTGCGTCACGTCGAGCAGCCGTCGCGTCGTCGCGTCCACGTCGCCGACCGGCACGGTCGTCGCCGAGTCCGTGTAGAAGCCAGCGTAGCGCACGCCGGCGTCCACCGTGACGATGTCCCCGTCGGCGAGGATCCGCTTCTTCGAGGGGATCCCGTGCACGATCTCGTTATTCAGCGAGATGCAGACCGAGCCCGGAAAGCCGTAGAGCCCCTTGAACGCCGGCACCGCGCCCTCGTGGCTGCGGATGAACTCCTCGGCCGTCCGGTCCAGCTCCGCCGTCGAGATCCCCGGCCGGACCTCGGCGCGCAGCAGGGCGAGGGTCGCGGCGAGGATGCGCCCCCCCTGCTCCATGACGTCGAGCTCGCGCGCCGACTTGAGCTGGATCACGGCCGGCTCACCGCCCGATCGCGCGGAGCGCGCGCGTGGTGACCTCGTCCACCGCGCCGACCGCGTCCACGCACGCCACCGTCGTGCCGTGCGTGCGGAACCAGTCGAGCACGGGCGCCGTCTGCTCGTCGTAGACGGCGAGGCGGCGGCGGATCGCCTCCGGCTCGTCGTCCTTCCGGCGCACGAGGACGCCGCCGTCCCCCTTCTCGCACCGTGCGCCGGGCTCGCGCCCCGTGTACGGCGTCTGGCAGACGTTGCACACCGTCCGCGCGGCGAGGCGCTCGACGAGCTGCTCGTCGTCGATGTCGAAGCAGAGCACGGCATCGACGCGGCGTCCGAGCTCCCCGAGCGCGCGCTCGAGCCCCTCGGCCTGCGGCGTCGTGCGCACGACGCCGTCGAAGAGGGCGCCACGGGCGAACGCGGGCTTCGCGAGCGTCTCCTTCATGATGCCGAGGATGACGGCGTCGGGCACGAGGTCCCCGCGGTCCATCGCCGCCTTCGCCTCGAGGCCGAGCGGCGTCCCCTCGCGCACCGCCTGGCGGAGGAGGTCGCCCGTCGCGACCGTCGGCACGCCGAGCGCCTTCGCGAGGAGCGGCGCCTGCGTGCCCTTGCCGGCGCCGGGCTTTCCGAAGAGTACGATGTCCATGTCGTGAGAATGCGGAATGCGGAATGCGGAGCCGAGACTTCCGCATTCCGCATTCCGCATTCCTCGTTCGACTAGAAGCCGGTCGGCGCCCTGCCGCGGAACCGCACCCGGCCGCGCTTCATGAAGCCGTCGTACTGCCGCACCAGCAGCTGCTCGTTCATCTTCTGCAGCGTGTCGAGCGCGACGCCGACGACGATGAGGAGCGACGTGCCCCCGAAGGTGAAGGGGATCGCGAAGGCCTCGGCGATCGCGATCGGGAGGAGCGCGATGACCGTGAGGAAGATCGCGCCCGGGAAGGTGATCCGCGAGACGACCGTGTCGATGTACTCCGCCGTCTTCGCGCCCGGCTTCACGCCCGGGATGAACCCGCCCTGCTTCTTCAGGTTCTCCGCCAGGTCGGCGGGATTGAAGATGATCGACGTGTAGAAGTACGTGAAGAAGAAGATCAGGACCGCGGAGAGCACGAAGTAGATCCACGTGCCCGGCTGGAGCGCCTCGGCGAAGCGCTGCGCCGCCGCGCTCGGGTAGAACTGCGCGATCGCGCCCGGCACGACGATGATCGACTGGGCGAAGATGATCGGCATGACGCCGGCGGTGACGATGCGCAGCGGGATGAAGTTCCGCTGGGCCTCGCGCTGCCGGCCGCGCGCCATCGTGCGCTGCGGGATCTGGATCGGGATCCGGCGCGCCGCGATCGTGATCGCGATGACGCCGGCGACGACCGCCACCATCAGCACGGCGAGGATGACGAACTCGAGCCACGTCAGCGTCCCGGTGCTGAGGTACTCGAACGTCGTCCGGATCCCCGGCCAGAAGCGCTCGACGATCGAGAAGAAGATCAGGAGCGAGGCGCCGTTGCCGAGGCCGCGCTCGGTGATCTGCTCGCCGAGCCACATGACGAAGAGCGCGCCGACGGTGAGGAAGAGGATGAACCGCGCCTCGAACCAGAAGCCCGGGTTCGCGACCGCGCCCTGGAGCGATTCCGTGAAGAGCGCGAAGCCGTAGGCCTGCACGATCGCCAGCAGGACCGTGAGGTAGCGCGTCCACTGCGTGATCTTCTTTCGCCCCTCCTCGTCCTTCTGCATCTTCTCGACCTGCGGGATCACCGCCCCCGCGATCTGCGCGAAGATGCTCGCCGAGATGTAGGGCATGATGCCGAGCGCGAAGACCGTCGCCCGCGACAGGCCGCCGCCGACGAAGAGGTCGTAGAGCCCGAGCAGCCCCCCGCTCCCCTGCTGCGCGAAGTAGTCGGTGATCGCGACCACGTCCACGCCGGGCACGGTGATGTGCGCGCCGACGCGGTAGATGAGCAGGCAGAGGAGCGTGAAGAGGATCCGATCCTTCAGCTCCGGGGTCCGGAAGATGTTCCCGACCGCGGCGGCCGGATTGGTCTGCGCCATGTTACTCCTCGACGCGGCCTCCGGCCGCGATGATCTTCTCCCGCGCCCCGGCGCTGACCTTCACGCCGCGGACGGTGACGGCGCGGGCGATCTCGCCGTTGGCGAGGACCTTCGCCGGTCCCTTGCCTCCGCGGATCACGCCGGCCTCGACGAGCGCGTCCCGCGTCACCTCGGTCCCCTCGGCGACGCGCTCGAGGTCGGCGAGGCGGACGAGCTGGTACGTCTCGCGGAAGGGGTTCGTGAAGCCGCGCTTCGGGACGCGCCGGGTGAGCGGCATCTGCCCGCCCTCGAAGTGGGGCTTGCCGCCGCCCGGGCCGTGGTGCCCCGCGCGGGCCTTGATCCCCTTGTGCCCCTTGCCCGACGTCTTGCCGGTGCCCGAGCCGGGGCCGCGCCCGAGGCGCTTCCGGTCGCGGTGCGACCGGGGCGCCGGGGCGAGGTTGTCCAGTCCGATCTTCTGCCCGCCGGCCTGCCGATCGGCAGCCGCGGGCTCGTTGCGATTCGCCACTGTGCCTTACTCCTCGACGGGCGTCACTTCGACGAGATGACGCACCTGCTTGAGCTGCCCGCGGAGCGAGGGGGAGTCCTGATGGACGACCTCGTCCTGGTGGTGCCGGAGGCCGAGCGCCTCGAGCGTCCGGCGCATGCGCCAGGAGTGCCCGATCTCGCTGCGCACCTGCTTGATGCGCACCTTCCCCGTCGTCAGCTCGTTCTTGGCGGTTCTGGCCGGGCCCCGACCGGGGTGCCAGACGAACGTCCTAGGCATTCACGACCTCCTTCGACCGCGCGCGCGAGCGGTAGCCGAGCGAGGCCGGCTCGACGCCGCGCTCGCGGGCGATCTGCTCGACCGTCGTCAGGCGCTGGAGTCCCTCCATCGCCGCCCGCACCATGTTGTGCGGGTTCGTGGAGCCGAGGCTCTTCGTGAGGATGTCGCTGATGCCGACGCACTCCATCACGGCGCGCACGGCGCCCCCCGCGATCACCCCGGCGCCCGGCGCGGCGGGCTTCATCAGCACGCGTCCCGCACCGTGTTCGCCGACGATCTCGTGCGGGATCGTCCCGCCGGTCAACGGGATGCTCACCATGTTGCGGCGGGCGCCGTCCACGGCCTTGCGGACCGCTTCCGACACCTCGTTCGCCTTCCCCGTCGCGTAGCCGACGCGCCCCTGGCCGTCGCCGACGGCGACGAGAGCGTTGAAGGAGAAGCGCCGGCCGCCCTTCACGACCTTGGCGACGCGGTTGATCGCGATCACGTTCTCGACGAGATCGCTCCCCTCGCGGCCGCCGTCGCGCTGGTCGCGTCCGCCGCGGCCGCCCTCGCCACCGCGCCCGCGCCCTTCGCCGCCGCGCTCACCGCCGCGGCCGCCCGGCCCGCCGGGGCCGCCCGGTCC
>DASUSM010000123.1:0-2091 GCA_036375115.1 Gemmatimonadaceae bacterium
GCGTACTCGCTCTCCGCGGGGGGACCGGTCGTCGTCCCCGCGCTCGACCTGATCCTCCTCACCCCGGTCTCCGCGCACACCCTCGCCATCCGCCCCCTCGTCCTCCCGGCGACGGCGGAGGTCAGCGTGCGCGCGGAGGATGGACCGGAGGAGCTTCTGGTGACGGTGGACGGACAGGTGGGGACGACGTTCGCGAGCGGGGAGACGCTGGTCGTGCGGCGCGCCGAATCGCCGGTGCTCGTCGTGCGCTTCCCCGGCTCGAGCTTCTTCTCCCGCATGCGGCGCAAGCTCGGCTGGAGCGGGCTCTCCGAGCGGGACGACGGGACGGCGGGATGCTGACCGAGCTGCGGATCCGGAACTTCGCCATCATCGAGTCGCTCACGCTCCCGCTCGCGCGGGGGTTCAACGCGCTCAGCGGCGAGACGGGGGCGGGGAAATCGATCATCGTCGGCGCCCTCGGCCTCCTCCTCGGCGAGCGCGCGAGCGCGGACATGATCCGCACCGGCGCCGAGCGCGGCTCCGTCGAAGGGGTCTTCGACGTCGCCGACCGCCCCGAGGTCGCCGCCCTGCTCGACGAGCGCGGGATCGAGCACGAGGAGGACACGGTCATCCTGCGCCGCGAGATCGCCGCCGGCGGGCGCACGCGTGCCTGGGCGAACGGGAGCGCGGTGACGGCGGGCGTGCTCGCCGAGATCGGGCGGCTGCTCGTCAACCTGCACGGACAGCACGAGGCGCAGACGCTCCTCGACCCGGAGTCGCAGCGCCGCATCCTCGACGCCTTCGGCGGCGCGACGGAGACCGCCGAGCAGGTGCGCGAGGCGCACGACGCGCTGAGCGCGGTGCGCCGCGAGATCGAGGAGCTCGGACGGCGGCGCGCCGAGGCCGAGCGCCGCGCCGACTACCTGCGTCACGTCGTGAAGGAGATCGAGGAGGCGCGGCTCGTCGAGGGAGAAGACGTCCGGCTCGAGGACGAGGCGAACCGGCTCGAGCACGCCGAGGAGCTGCGCGACGGCGCCGCGGGGATCGCCGCCGCCCTCGACGGCGACGAGGAGGCGGTGCTCCAGCGGCTCGGCGCCGTGCAGAAGGCGCTCGCCGGCGTGCAGCGGATCGACCCCGCGCTCGCCCGCGCCCAGGAGCTGTACGACAGCGCGTACTACGCGCTCGAGGAGCTCTGCCGCACGCTCCAGGAGTACGAGCGCTCGGTGGACCTCGACCCGGCGCGCCTCGAGGAAGTCCGCCTCCGGCGCGACCTGATCTTCCGCCTGACGAAGAAGTACGGCCCGAGCCTCTCCGACGTGATCGAGACCGGCCGCCGCGCGCGTGCCGAGCTCGATCTCGTGGACTCGGCGGGGCTCGACCTGCGCACGCTGGAGAAGCGCGAGGAGGAGGCGCGGCGGCGGCTCGAGGAGAGCGCGGCGCGGCTCACCGCGCTCCGCCGCGCCGCCGCCGAGCGTCTCGGCACGGCGGTGGACGCCGTCCTCCCCGACCTCGGGATGCCGGACGGCCGCTTCGGCGCCGCGCTCTCGCCGCGCGCCGAGATCGGCGCGACGGGCGCCGAGGACGTCGAGTTCCGCGTCGCGCTCAACGTCGGCCACGAGGCGCGTCCGCTCGCCCGCGTGGCGTCGGGGGGCGAGCTGTCGCGGGTGATGCTCGCGCTGAAGACGATCCTCGCGCGGCTCGACCGCGTGCCGACGCTCGTCTTCGACGAGGTGGACGCGGGGATCGGGGGGCGCGTCGGCCTCCAGGTCGGCGACACGATGCGCCGCGTCGCCTCGCACCACCAGGTGTTCGCGATCACCCACCTCCCGCAGATCGCCGCGCGCGCGCACCACCACATCCTCGTCGCCAAGGCGGCGCGGGGCGGGGTGACGACGTCGGACGTGACGGTCGTCGAGGGGGAGGATCGCGTCGCGGAGATCGCGCGGATGCTCGGCGGCGACCCGGAGAGCGACGTGAGCCGCGCCCACGCGCGGGAGCTGCTCGAGACCGCGGGCACCGCGCCGCCCGTCGAGAGCGCGGCCGGCGGCCGGGGGAGGAAGAGCCGGAGAGGGTGAGATCGGGGACGCGGGACGGGGGACGGGGGACGGGAAG
>DASUSM010000124.1:0-6280 GCA_036375115.1 Gemmatimonadaceae bacterium
GCGGGGGAAGGAGCGAAGTATCGCTTCGAGGGGATCCTCGGCGAGAGCGTGGCGCTCGTGACGGCGCTCGACCGGGCGGCGCGCGTGATCCCGCACCCGTCGGTGACGGTGCTGCTCACGGGGGAGACGGGAACGGGGAAGGAGCTGCTCGCGCGCGCCATTCACTACAACGGGCCTCGCCGCGAGCAGCCGTTCGTGGACGTGAACTGCGCGGCGATCCCGGACAACCTCCTCGAGAGCGAGCTGTTCGGGCACGAGAAGGGCGCCTTCACCGACGCGCACTCGGCGAAGCCCGGCCTCTTCGAGATGGCGTCGGGGGGGACGCTCTTCCTCGACGAGATCGCGCACCTCGCGCTCCCCCTGCAGGGCAAGCTGCTGCGGGCGCTCGAGGAGCGCGCGGTGCGGCGTGTCGGCGGGATGCGCACCATCTCCGTGGACGTTCGCGTGATCGCGGCGACGCACGTGAACCTCGGCGCCGCGGTGCAGCGCGGCGAATTCCGCGAGGACCTCTACTACCGCCTCAACGTCGTGCCGATCGAGCTGCCGCCGCTGCGTGCGCGGCGGGCGGACATCGTGCCGCTCGCGCGGCACTTCATCCGGCGCTTCGCTGCCGAGTACGGCGTGGCCGAGCCCGCGCTGACGATGGCCGCGGAGCGCGCCCTGACGGCGCGCGAGTGGCGCGGCAACGTGCGCGAGCTGCGCAACGCCGTCGAGCGGGCGCTCCTCCTCTCCGACGGCCGCTCGCTCGACGAGCGCGACTTCGCGGCCGAGGCGCCTGCCGCGGCGGGGCCGGAGGGGATCCCGTTCCCGGCGACGCTGCGCGAGGTCGTGCACGGCGCGGTGGAGGCGATGGTCGAGCTGTCGGGAGGCAACAAGAGCGAGGCCGCGCGGCGCCTGCGAATCTCGCGGCCGCGGCTGCAGCGGCTTCTCGAATCCGCCGGCGAGTCCGGCGAGGATCAGGAGGAATCGGACGCATGACGACGCGACGCTGGACGCCGCTCGTGCTGCTCGCGCTCGCCGCGGCCGCGGCGTGCGACGGCTCGAGCGGACCGGATGCCGAGATCCGGCAGCCGGGGGAGCTGACGATCCTCCGCATGGCGGCGGATGCGCCGCCGCTGGAGACGTATGACACCACCTTCACCGCCATCCGCGGCGTGAACAGCGAGCTGCGCATCGACTACGAGCCGCTCCCCGGCGAGTCGAGCGGAGAGGAGTTCCTTCGCTTCGAGCTGGACAACGCGACGCTCGTGAACGACGAGCACGGCGATCCGATCCCGATCGGCGGATCGATCGAGATTCGCGTCCGGATCGTCGATCCGGCGCGCCTCGAGTTCGAGTTCCAGCCGGCCGGGCTGCGCTTCAACGCCGCCGAGCCGGCGCAGCTCCGCATCCGCTACGCGAACGCGGACGACGACTTCGACGACGATGGGGACGTGGACGCGGACGACGACCTCGCCGAGCAGCGGCTGGGCCTCTGGCGGCAGGAGGTCCCCGGCGAGCCGTGGGTGAAGATGGGGAGCGTCGTCCTCGAGGATCTCGAGGAGGTCGAGGGCGAGATCTTCGGCTTCACGCGCTACTCGATCGCCTTCTGACGCGCCGGCCGCGCCCGCACCGCTCCGTCCCGTGACTCTCATCCAGCCGCCCGACGACTCGCTCCTCGCCGACGCCCGCGCTCTCGCGGCCGCCGGGGCGTGGCGCGAGCTGCGGCTGCGGCTCGAGCGCGCGCCCGGCACGAGCGCACATCCGGAGCTGGTCGTGCTCCTCGCGGAGGCGCTGCTGCGGGACGCGGAGCCGCGCGCGGCGCGGCGGCGCCTGCTCGACGGCTGGCCGGTCGTCGAGCGCGGGGGCGCGGACCTCGTGCGCCGCGCGGCGAACCTGCGGGGCGCGGCGGCGTTCGAGCTCGGCGAGCTCGCGGAGGCGGATGCGGCGTTCGCCGGCGCGCTCGAGATGGCCCGGCACGATGGCGACGACCGGCTCGCCGCTCGGGCGACGAACAACCTCGCGGCGATCGCCAACGTGCGCGGCGCGCGCGACGAGGCGCTCGCGCTCTACCAGCTCGCCGTCGCCGCCTACCAGCGCATCGGCGACTCCCGCGGGCTCGCCTCGAGCTTCCACAACATGGCGATCACCTTCCGCGACCTCGATCGGCTCGAGACGGCGGACGAGTACGAGCGGCGCGCGATCGAGTTCGCGCGGGAGAGCGGGGACGACCAGCTCGTGGCGATGGCGCGGACGGGACGCGCGGACCTCTCGCTGCGGCAGGGCGATCCCGCGCTCGCGGCCGCCGGCGCGCGGCGCGCGGCGCAGGACTTCTCCGCGCTTCCCGACCCCGTCGGCGAGGCCGACGCGCTCCGGCTGTTGGGCGCCGCCTGCGTGGAGCTCGGGCGGCTCGGCGAGGCGGCGGGGCCGCTCGCGCGCGCGCTGTCGCTCGCGCACGAGCACGGGAGCGCGGTGATCGAGGCGGAGGCGCGCGGCTCTCTCGCCGCGCTCGCCGCCGCGGCGGGCGACCACGGCGCCGCGCGGGAGCAGGGGACGCTCGCGATGGCGATCCACGAGCGCCTCGGCGCGACGGCGGAGCGCGATGCGCTCCGCCGCTGGCTCGAGGCGCTGGGGAAGGAGACGCCGGGCCGGCCCGGCGGCTAGTGCTGCCGGGAGACGAGCTGCCGCAGCACGTACGAGAGGATCCCGCCGTGCCGGTAGTAGTTGAGCTCCTCCGGCGTGTCGATCCGCGCGCGCACCGTGAACGACTTCGTCGCGCCCGCGTCGTCCGTCGCCTTCACCGTGAGCGTCGCCCTCGGCGCGAGCGAGGCGTCGAGGCCGGCGATCTCGTACGTCTCGAACCCCGTGAGACCGAGCGACTGGCGCGTCTCGCCGTTGGTGAACTCGAGCGGGAGGACGCCCATGCCGACGAGGTTGGAGCGGTGGATGCGCTCGAACGACTCGGCGATCACGGCGCGCACGCCGAGGAGCATCGTCCCCTTCGCCGCCCAGTCGCGCGAGGAGCCGGTGCCGTACTCCTTGCCCGCGATGACGAGGAGCGGCGTGCCGAGGCGCTGGTACTCCATCGCCGCATCGTAGATCGCGACGGCGTCGCCGCCCTTCCGCGTCGTCGTCCACCACCCTTCCTTCCCGCCGGCCAGCTCGTTGCGCAGGCGGATGTTGGCGAAGGTGCCGCGCATCATCACCTCGTGGTTGCCGCGGCGGGCGCCGTACGAGTTGAACTCGGAGACCTTCACGCCCTGCTCGACGAGCCACTTTCCGGCCGGCGACGCCGGGGCGATGTTCCCCGCCGGCGAGATGTGGTCGGTGGTGATCGAGTCGCCGTACATCCCGAGGACGCGGGCGCCGGTGATCGGGCGGACGCCGGGCGGCTCCATCGTCATCCCCGTGAAGTAGGGCGGGTTCTGCACGTAGGTGGACGCGGGATCCCACGCGAAGCGGTCGCCCGTCGGGACGTCGAGGGAACGCCACTGCTCGTTCCCCTCGAAGACGTTGGCGTACTGCGTCTCGAACATCGTCCCCTTCACCGAGCGGCCGATCTCGTCCTGCACCTCCTGCGGCGCCGGCCAGATGTCGCGCAGGAAGACCGGGCCGTCGCGGCCGACGCCGATCGGCTCGCGCTCGAAATCGATGTCCATGCGGCCGGCCAGCGCGTAGGCGACGACGAGCGGCGGGGACATGAGGTAGTTGAAGCGCGTGAGCGGGTTGATCCGCCCCTCGAAGTTGCGGTTGCCGGAGAGGACGGCGGCGGCGATGAGCTTGTGCTGCTCGATCGCCTCGGCGACCGGCACGGGGAGGGGCCCGGAGTTGCCGATGCACGTCGTGCACCCGTAGCCGACGATCTGGAAGCCGAGCTTGTCCAGGTACTCCTGCACGCCGGCGGCCTCGTAGTACTCGCGCACGACCTTCGAGCCCGGCGCGAGGCTCGTCTTCACCCACGGCTTCGTCCCGAGCCCCTTCTGCACCGCGTTGCGCGCGAGCATCCCGGCGGCGAGCATGACCGAGGGATTCGACGTGTTCGTGCAGCTCGTGATCGCGGCGATGACGACGGAGCCGTTGCGCAGCTTGAAGCGCTTGCCGTGCATCTCGACGGGGACGGCTCCGGTCTCCTGCTCCGCGGCGGACTCGGCGACGGCGGTCGCGGCGAGCTCCGGCTCGGCGGAGACGCGGTGCGCGCGCGCGACCTCGGCCCTCCCGCCGCCGGCGGTCATGCGCGCGAGCTCGGCGTCGAGCGCGCTCGTGAAAGCCTGCTTCGCGTCGCGCAGCGCGATCCGGTCCTGCGGCCGCTTCGGGCCGGCGATGCTCGGCTCCACCGACCCGAGGTCCAGCTCGATCGTGTCGGTGAAGACGGGGTCGGGGGTCTCGTCGGTGCGGAAGAGTCCCTGCGCCTTGGTGTACGCCTCGACGAGCCTGACGTGATGCTCGCTCCGGCCGGTGAGGCGGAGGTACTTCAGCGTCTCGGCATCCACGGGGAAGAAGCCCATCGTCGCGCCGTACTCGGGCGCCATGTTGCCGATCGTCGCGCGGTCGGCGAGCGGGAGGCTCGAGAGGCCGGGACCGTAGAACTCGACGAACTTCCCGACGACCTTCTTCTTGCGCAGCATCTCGGTGACGGTGAGGACGAGGTCCGTCGCCGTCGCGCCGGGCGGGAGCTTGCCGTGCAGCTTGAACCCGACGACGTCGGGGACGAGCATCGAGACCGGCTGGCCGAGCATCGCCGCCTCGGCCTCGATCCCGCCGACGCCCCAGCCGAGGACGCCGAGGCCGTTGATCATCGTCGTGTGCGAGTCGGTGCCGACGAGGGAGTCGGGGTAGGCGACCTTCTCGCCGTCCGGAGCGGCGGCGTTGCCGGCGCCGTCGCCGACGAAGACGACCTGTCCGAGGTACTCGAGGTTCACCTGGTGGCAGATCCCCGTCTCCGGCGGGACGACGCGGAAGTTGCGGAACGCGCTCTGCCCCCAGCGGAGGAAGGCGTACCGCTCGATGTTCCGCTCGTAGTCCATCTTCGTGTTGATGAGGAACGCGGCGTCGGAGCCGTATTCGTCCACCTGCACGGAGTGGTCGATGACGAGATCGACGGGCTGGAGCGGGTTGATCCGCTTCGGGTCGCCGCCGAGCGCCGCGATCGCATCGCGCATCGCGGCGAGATCGACGACGGCGGGGACGCCGGTGAAGTCCTGGAGGAGGACGCGCGACGTGCGGAAGGCGATCTCGCGCTCGACGGGCGCGGTCACGTTCCATGCCGCGAGCGCCTCCACGTCCTCGCGCTTCACGAAGGCGCCGTCCTCGTTCCGCAGGAGGTTCTCGAGGAGGATCTTCAGGCTGAACGGGAGCGTCGCGGCGCGGCTGCCCTGCACCCGCGCGAGCGCGTCGAGGCGGAAGATCGTGTAGCGCGTGCCGTCGACGTCGAGCGTTGCCCGGCTGCCAAAGGAGTTCGGATGGGTCATCGGTCGAATCCCGGACGGTGACGAAGGTGTCGTCCGGGTAATCTAACCCGATCCCCCGATGGAGACGGAGACGAGACGGAGACGCGGGAGGCGGGATGGGAAGCCGCGTCCGCCTCCCCGCTCCGTCGCGCTCCCGTCAGCTCGCCTTCGCGATGTCGATGTCGATGTCGCGGCTCACCGCGGCGGCCCGCCGCGCCTCGCGCCGGATCGCCTCCAGCATCTGCACCGATTCGGCGTCGTGCGTCTGGTCGAGCAGGAGGCTCGTCATGCCGAGGATCCCCATGAGGGGATCGCTCATCTCCGTCGTCAGCCCCGTCGTCAGGCGGCCGATGCGGGCGAGGCGCTCCGCCTCGGCGAGCCGGCGCTCCGCGTCGCGCACCGCCTCGAAGGCGCGGCGCTCGAGCGTGAGATCGGTGGCGACGAGCACCGCGCCCCCGGTCGGGTGCGGCGTGACGTGGAGGCGGAAGAGGGCGCCGCCGGGGCGCTGCACCGTGTGCTCCGTTCGCGCTCCGGTGCGCAGCGTGCGGCAGACCGCGCAGTCGCCACCGGGCGCTGCCCCGCCGGCGAGGAAGGGAAGGAGCTCGTGGTGGTCGCGCTCGACCGCCTTCTGCGGCGGCACCGCGGCGAGCGCGGCGAGCGCGATGTTGGCGCGGCGGACGGTGCCGTCGGGCGCGATCAGCGCGAGGCCCTCGCCGAGCGCATCGAAGGCGCCCTCCCACTCGCGCTTCCCCGCCGAGACCTGCGAGAGGAGCCGGGCCTTCGCCAGCGCGAGGCCGACGTGCTCGCAGAGGAGCGCGAGGCGGTCGCTTTCCTCGGCGCCGAAGGCGTGCGGC
>DASUSM010000125.1:0-3376 GCA_036375115.1 Gemmatimonadaceae bacterium
GCCGAGGTCATCTCCCCCAACACATAATCCAGCGTCTGCTCGGCAGTGCGCCGAAACAGTTCGCGCGCCGTGAGCCGAAATGCGTCGAGGTAGAGCCGGGAGAGTTGCGCATTGTCGTAGAGCATCTTCTCGAAGTGCGGCACGAGCCACTCCCCGTCCACCGTGTAGCGATGGAAGCCGCCGCCGACCTGGTCGTAGATCCCGCCGTGCGCCATGCGCAGAAAGGAGTCGCGCGCGATCTCGAGCGCCCACGCCGCGCCGGTGCGCCGCCAGTGCCGCAGCAGGAAGTCGAGCGCCATCGCCTGCGGGAACTTCGGCGCGCCCTCGAAGCCGCCGTGGCGCGCGTCGTACCGCGCCGCCAGCCCGCGCGCCGCGCGCTCGAGCAGACGGGCGTCGAGCGCGCCGCTCGCCGCCAGCGCCTCCTGCTGCGCGGCGTAGAAGCGGCGCATCTCCTCCGTCGTGCGCGAGACGTCGCCGCGCTTCGTCCGCCACGCCTCGGCGATCGCGAGGAGGATGCGGCGGAACGACGGCATCCCCTGCCGGTCCTCCGGTGGGTAGTAGGTGCCGCCGTAGAAGGGCTCGCCCTCCGGCGTGAGGAAGACCGTCATCGGCCAGCCGCCGTGCCCGGTCATCGCCTGCACCGCCTGCATGTAGATCGCGTCGACGTCGGGGCGCTCCTCGCGGTCCACCTTGATGTTGACGAAGTGCTCGTTCATCAGGCGCGCCGTCTCCTCGTCCTCGAACGACTCGCGCTCCATGACGTGGCACCAGTGGCACGCGGCGTAGCCGACGCTGAGGAGAATCGGCTTCTCCTCCGCGCGCGCCCGCTCGAGCGCCTCGGCGCCCCACGGATGCCAGTCCACGGGGTTGCCGGCGTGCTGAAGGAGGTAGGGCGAGGTTTCGGAGGAGAGACGGTTCATGGGGACCGGGGGACGGGGACGGGGACGGGGGACCGGGTGGGGACCGGGGACCAGGGACCAGAACCGCGCCGAGTGCCGAGTGCCGAGTGCCGAGTGCCGAGTGCCGAGCGCCGAGTGCCATCACATGGCCCCCCGCCCCCTCCACGCATAACTTGATGCATGCTCTTCGCCATCGCCGTCGGCGGCGCGGTGGGATCGGTGCTGCGCTACGGGCTCGGCAGCCTGCTCCAGCAGCGCGCGGGCCCGGGCTTCCCCGTGGGGACGCTCGTCGTGAACGTGACGGGGTCGCTCCTCCTCGGGTTCCTCATGCGCTGGCTCCTCGAGACGACGGCGCCCGCGGAGCTGCGCGCCGCGCTCACGATCGGGTTGTGCGGCGGCTACACGACCTTCTCGACGTTCAGCGCCGACACCGTCCGGCTGATCGAGGACGGGAGCTGGACGCGCGCCGGCGGCTACGTCCTCGCCAGCGTCGCGCTCTCGCTGCTCGCGATGGCCGCGGGGCTCGCGCTCGCGCGACTCGCCATCGCCCACCGCTGATGGAGGCCTCGATGCACGGACTCGTCGGCGAGCGCATCCTCATGCGCATCCACATCGGCGAGCGCGATCGCTTCGAGGGGCGTCCGCTCTACCAGGCGATCGTCGAGCTCCTGCGCGCCCGGCACTGCGCCGGGGCCACGGTCACGCGCGGCATCATGGGATTCGGCGCGACGGCGCGGCTCCACAGCGCGGGGCTCCTCGACCTCTCCACCGATCTCCCGATCGTCGTCGAGTGCGTGGACACCGAGGAGCGCATCGAGGCGGTGCTCCCGGAGATCGACCGCATGCTCGGCGGCGGGCTCGTCACGCTGGAGAAGGTGCGGGTGCTCGTGTACAGGAAGGAGGAGCGGCGCGGTAGCGGTTAGGCGACGACGGACCGTGGAGCGACGCAGCTCCCGTCCCCCGTCCCCCGTCCCCCGTCCCCCCGTCCCCAGTCCCGGCGCCGATCCCCGTCCCCAATCCCATGGGCGACCCTCCCTGCTGGTCACACCTCTTCGACGACCTCGACATGACGGCATCCGTCTCCCCCGACCTCGATCGCTGGCTCACCGAGCACGACGCCCGCATCCACGACGAGCTCTTCGCCTTCCTGCGCATCCCGAGCGTGAGCGCGCGCAGCGAGCATCGCGCCGACGT
Organism: Gemmatimonadaceae bacterium; assembly: GCA_036375115.1. Taxonomy (GTDB): domain Bacteria; phylum Gemmatimonadota; class Gemmatimonadetes; order Gemmatimonadales; family Gemmatimonadaceae; genus DASUSM01. Next base: position 2,094 of record DASUSM010000125.1, read on the forward strand.
CGCCGCGGCCGCGCGATGGCTCGCCGAGCGGATGCGCGAGGCCGGGCTGGAGGCGACGATCCACCCGACGGAGGGGCACCCGATCGTCGTCGGCGAATGGCGCGGCGCGCCGGGCGCGCCGACGGTGCTCGTCTACGGCCACTACGACGTGCAGCCGGCGGAGCCGCTCGAGCTCTGGGACACGCCGCCGTTCGAGCCGACGATCCGCGACGGCAACATCTACGCGCGCGGCTCGGTGGACGACAAGGGACAGCTCTACCTGCACGTGAAGGCGCTCGAGGCGCACCTCGAGACGCGGGGGACGCTGCCCGTGAACATCGTCGTCCTCGCCGAGGGCGAGGAGGAGGTCGGGAGCGACAACCTGTCGACCTTCGTCGAGGGGCACGCCGAGCAGCTGCGCTGCGACGCCATCGTCATCTCCGACTCCTCGATGTTCGCGCCGGGGCTGCCCTCGATTCTCTCCTCGCTGCGCGGGCTCGCCTACTTCCAGGTGGACGTCCGCGGGCCGAAGGGCGACCTGCACTCGGGGAGCTACGGCGGCGCCGTCGTGAACCCGGCCACCGCGCTCTGCCGCATGATCGCGACGCTGCACGACGCCGACGGCCGCGTCGCGATCCCCGGCTTCTACGACCGCGTCGTCGAGTGGGACGCGCGGCTTCGCGAGCAGGTGCGCGCGCTTCCCTTCGACGAGAAGACCTTTCTCGAGGAGGTCGGCGCCCCCGCGCTCGGCGGCGAGAAGGGATACTCGACGCTCGAGCGCATCTGGGCGCGCCCGACGTGCGAGGTCAACGGCCTCCTCAGCGGCTACACCGGGGAAGGGGCGAAGACGGTGCTCCCGGCGACGGCGATGGCGAAGGTGAGCTGCCGCCTCGTCCCGGACCAGGATCCCGCCGAGATCGAGCGGCTGATGGAGCGCCATCTCGAGCGCGTCGCGCCGACGGGCGTGCGCGTGACGGTGACGCACCTGCACGGCGGGCGGCCGTGGCGCGCGGAGCTCGCGGGCCCGCTCTTCGACGCCGGCCGCCGCGCGCTCGCCGCCTCGTTCGGGCGCGACCCGGTGATCGTCGGCGAGGGCGGCTCGATCCCCGTCGTCAGCGACTTCCAGCGCATCCTCGGCGCTCCCGTCCTGCTCATGGGATTCGGACTCCCGGGGGAGAACGCCCACGCGCCGAACGAGTGGATGAGCGACGAGAACTTCACGAAGGGGATGCGCGCCGCGGCGATGCTGTGGGAGGAGATGGGGCGGGCGTAGCGCGGCGGCGAGGGAGGATGCGAACGCGGGA
>DASUSM010000126.1:0-2521 GCA_036375115.1 Gemmatimonadaceae bacterium
CGCCGGGATCGGGCTTCGTCGCCACGATCCCGGCGCGCGACACGAGCAACGCGGCGATCGGCCGGTGGTACCGCTACGGGATGCTCACGCACCTCCTCACTCCGCGCGGCGACGTCCACGTCGTGCGCAGCCGCGACGGCACCTTCGCCGCGCTCGAGATGCTGAGCTACTACTGTCCGGGCGTGCGGCCGGGGTGCGTGACCTTCAGGTACCGGCACCCGATTCCGGCATCCGGGCAGGCGAGTCGCTAGGCGCCCGTCCTCCCGCGCGCGGCGTCAGCCTGCCGTCTTCACCCAGCAGCGCAGCACCTCCGCGACGCTCCACGCCTGCGCGATGCATCCGCGCGACGTGAAGGGCGGCTCGGCGTCGAAGATCTCGGCGATCGAGCCGACGCCGAACTCGCTCATGCGCTCAGGAAAGGCCTCCAGGACGCGGCGCGCGCCCGCCCGGTCGTCCGGGTAGGCCCGCAGCCAGGCGTCGACGAAGGGGCCGATGAGCCACCCCCACACCGTGCCCTGATGATACGCGGCGTCGCGCGTGCGGAGGTCGCCGTGGTACGTCGCCTTGTAGTCCGGCTCCCCCGGCGCGAGCGAGCGGAGGCCGACCGGCGTGAGCAGCCGCGCGCGTACGACGTCGAGCACGGGGCGCCAGCGCGCGGGATCGAGGACGGGGTGGTCGAGCGAGATCGCGAAGACCTGGTTCGGCCGGCAGCTCGGGTCGTCGCCGAGCGGTCCGTCGACGACGTCGAAGAGGTGGCCCCCGTCCTCGTGCCAGAAGCGGGCGTTGAACGACTCGCGCGCGCGGGCGGCGCGGTCGGCGAGCTCGCTCGCCGGCGCCGCGCCGCGCTCCTCGCGCTCCCACCGCTCGAGCAGCATCAGCGCATTGTACCAGAGCGCGTTGATCTCGACGGCCTTGCCGCGCCGCGGCGTGACGACCCATCCGTCGCACTTCGCGTCCATCCAGGTGAGCTGGTACCCCTCCTCCCCCTGCACGAGGAGCCCGTCGCGCGGGTCGACGCGGATGCCGAAGTGCGTCCCATGCACGTGGCGCGCGACGATCTCGCGCAGCGTCGGGAGGATGAGTCGCAGCGTCCACCGGTCGCCCGTCGTCTCGACGTAGCGCTCGACGGCGTGGAAGAACCAGAGCGTCGCGTCGGCGGTGTGATACAGTCCCTCGGCGCGCCCCTCGGGGATCATGTTCGGGATGAGGCCGTCGCGCACGTAGTGCGCGAAGGTGCGCAGGATGTACCCCGCCTCGAGCCAGCGCCCCGTCGTCAGCGTCAGCCCCTCGAGGCTGATCATCGTGTCGCGTCCCCAGTCGGTGAACCAGTGGTAGCCCGCGATCACCGTGCGCACCTCGTCGCCCAGCGCGCGCGCGCGCGCCGACTCGGCGACGCGTCCCGCCGGCTCGATGAGGAACTGGTCCGCGGCGAGCACGAGCTCGCCGCCGATCCCCTCGCGCGCGGCCGGCGCGGCGGAGGCGAGCAACCGGCGCCGGCGCTCGTGCTCCACGCGGAACGCGTCGTCGGAGGTGAGCGCCTCGAGCACCTCCGTCGGCTCGGTGGACGCGACGAGCGTCACCGGCCGGCCGGCGGCGAGGCGCGCCGTGAAGGCGCCCGGCGACCAGAGCGCGCCGCTGAAGGCGTAGCCGCGCGCCTCCTCCACCCGGTAGAGCAGCGAGTCGAGACGCCGGCCGTCGAGCGCGAGCGCCGGCTCGTCGCCCTCGAGTCGCAGCTGGAGCGGAGGGAGCTCGTCGCCGCCGCGGAGCACGTACCGCCCATCCTCGGCCTCGAGCGCGTAACGCTCCTCGAGCGGCTCGCTCACCGGCGCATCGTGCGACCGGAAGTGCACGGCCGGCCGCAGCTCGAGCGTCGCCGCGCCGTCGCCGTCCACGAGCGCGTAGCGGATGACGCTCGTGTTCTGCCGGTAGGGGAGGACGATGCGCCGCTCGATCGCGAGCCCGCCGATGTCGAAGCGCCAGACGGGGAGGCCCGCCTCGAGGCGGAACTCGACGAGCCGCTCGCGGCCGGGCACGCGCAGCGCGGATCCCGACGTCTCGACGCCGCCGAAGACGAGCGAGGTCCCGTCCGCCAGCGTGAGCCGCTCCTCGAGATGGTTGAGCATCATCGTCCGCCCGAGCGGATTCGGGAGCGCCGCGGCGAGGAGTCCGTGGTAGCGGCGCGTCGGGATCCCCGCGATGGTGCCGCAGGCGTATCCGCCGAGGCCGTTCGTCACGATCCACTCGCGGGTGACGAAGGCGTCCTCGCTCTCGTCGGCGCGGTGGGTGATGCGGCGGACGAGCGTCTCGATGGTGCGTGGCGTCATGGCGTGTCGGGAGCGAGCAGGAGGGCGCACTCCGCGGGGAGGCGCCAGGGCGCGTCGTCCGCGAGCGGCGCGGCGCCGGAGCCGCCGTAGCGCGGATCCTCGGAGGACCAGCGCTCGCGCCACTGCGCACCCGGCGGCGGCGCGGTGAGCGGTTCCGACGCGGCGTGCAGGGGGGTCTCCTCGCCGAGGTTGACGAC
>DASUSM010000127.1:0-5320 GCA_036375115.1 Gemmatimonadaceae bacterium
GCCATCCCACCGTGACCCGAACCCCGCCTGCATGATCCTGACGAACCGAGGACGTCGCCTCGCGCTCCTGCTGCTCGCCGCCGTGCCGGCGGCGATCGGGGCGCCCGCGATCGCGCGGCTCGACCCCGCCCGGATCCCCGCGCTGCTCGCCGGCGCGCCGGGCGCGATCGCCGAGCTCCCGCTCGAGACCGGAGGCGCGGTCGTCGCCGCGGCCACCGGACGTCACCTCGGGTTCGACACGAACATTTATCCCGGCGACCGGGCGATGCGCGCCTGGCAGGACGAGGGGTCGCCGTACGAGTGGGTCGGCTACTACCTCCCCGCGCCCTGCCACCGGGACGACTCCTGGTCGGGGAAGCGCGAGACGCTGACGTCGATGGGGTGGGGGCTCGCCGTCATCTACGTCGGCCAGCAGACGTGGGACGGGGTTCCGGGCCCGTCGGCGAAGGCCGTCGCCGCGGCGCGCCGCCGCGGCACGCTCGAGTGCCATCGCTCCCTCCTCGGCGCCGCGCAGGGGCGCGACGAGGCCGACGACGCCGTCGCGCGCACGGTCGCCGAGGGCTTCCCCGAGGGGACGACCATCTTCCTCGACATCGAATACATGGACGTCGTGTCGCCGCGCATGCGCGAGTACTACCGCGCCTGGGTCGCGCGCCTCCTCGCCGACGGCCGCTTTCGTCCCGGCGTCTACGCGCACACGCGCAACGCCGAGCGGATCCACGCCGACGTGCGCGACGTCTTCTCGCTGATGGGGGTGGACGCGGAGCCCGCGTTCTGGATCGCGAGCGGCCGCGACTTCGACACCGACAAGCGCCCGGCCGACGTCGGACACGCCTTCGCCCACGCCTGGCAGGGAGTGCTCGACATCGTGCAGACGTGGAACGGCGTCACGCTCCCGATCGACGTCAACGTCGCCGCGGTGCCGTCGCCGTCCGACCACCGCTACGCGGCGTGGACGGTGCGGCGGACGCTCGACCCCGACGTCGCCGTCGCCGACTGAGCGCCGACGGCGGCGAGGGCGCCGCCGCTACTCCGCGCGCAGCACGTCCGCCGGATCGAGCCGCGAGGTCCGTCGCGCCGGCAGCCAGCTCGCCACCGCCGCCGTCGCGACGAGCAGGAGCGCCGCGACCGCGAGCGTCGTCGCGTCCGTGGCGGCGACGCCGAAGAGCAGCGTCCGCAGGAAGCGCGCGACGAGCGCGAACAGCACGAGCCCGCCGGCGATCCCGATCGCCGTGAGGACGACGCCCTGCCGCGTGAGCATCGCGACGACCGAGCCCGGCGATGCGCCGAGCGCGATGCGCAGCCCCAGCTCGCGCGAGCGCAGCGCGACGACGTACGCCATCACCCCGTACAGCCCGATCGCGCCGAGCGCGAGCGTCACGAACGCGGCGGCGGCGAGGACGAGGATCGTGAAGCGGAGCTCCGCCATCGAGGCGCTGAACACCGCCGTCATCGGCCGGATGTCGAACAGCGGGAGCGTCGGGTCGAGCTCGCGCACGACGCGCTGCACGGAACGCGTGACCGCCCGCGCGTCGCCCGCGGTGCGCACCACCAGCGCCATCTGGTTCCGCACGTTGTCGTCGAAGTCCCGCCCCGACGCCACCTGCGGGAAGTAGACGGTCTGCGACGGCGCGGCGGCGAGCGCGGTGTCGCGCACGGCGCCGACCACGCCGACGACGGTGTACCAGCTGCCGTTCGGCAGCTTGCGGAAGCGCCGGCCGATCGCCGCCCGTCCGGTGGAGTCCTTCCAGAACTGCACCGCCGTCGCCTGGCTGATGATCGCCTCGTCGGCGCGCTGCACGTCGAGCCGGTCGAACGTCCGCCCGGCGATCAGCGGGATCCCCATCGTCCTGAAGTGCCCGCCGTCGGTGGTCGTGTAGATCTGCAGCGGCGGGATGCTCCGCTCGTACGACGCGTCCCCCTCCGGGTAGAAGGGGTCCATGCTCATCCCGCGATCCACGAGCGGCAGGCGCGACGCGATGCTCGCCGACCGCACCCCCGGCAGCGCCTCCGCGCGCTCGACGAGCTGCGCGTAGAAGCGCATCACGACGGAGTCGCTCGGATAGCGCGCACCGGGCAGCGACATCCAGAAGGTCGTCACCCCCTCCGGGTCGAAGCCCGGGCGGACCTCGTTGAGCCGCTGGAAGGTGCGGAGCAGGAGCCCCGAGCTCGCGAGCGCGACGAGCGCGAGCGCGATCTGCGCGGCGACGAGCGCGCTCCGCACGCGCTGCTGGACGCGGCTCGCCGTCCCCCCGCGCCCGCCCTCCCGCAGCGCGTTCGCGAGGTGCACGCGACCGAGCCGCAGCGCCGGGATCGCGCTGCAGACGAGCGCGACGGCCGCGGTGACGAGGACGGCGAAGCCGATCGTCGCCGCGTCGATCCCGACGTCGGCGAGCCGGGGAATCTCCTCCGGCCCGGATCGCACCAGCGCGCGGATGGCGGCCGTCGCGAGCCCGAGCCCGGCGACCCCCGCGATGCCGGCGATCACCGCCGACTCGGCGAGGAAGTGCGCGAGCACGCGCCCGCGCCCGGCGCCGAGCGCCTCGCGCACCGCCAGCTCGCGCTGGCGCGCATCGGCGCGCACGAGGATCAGGTTCGTCACGTTCGCGCAGGCGACGAGGAGCACGACCGCCGCCGCCGCGGCGACGATCCACAGCGACTTCGCGATCCCGCCGGTCACGTCCTCCTTCAGCGGGATGAGCAGGGGGATCGGCTTCGCCTGGTCGAGGACCATCTGCGACGGGATCCCCGGTCCGAGGAAGGGGAAGAGCTCGGCGAAGCGCGGCAGGACGGAGGCGAAGTCGCGCTGCGCGCCCTCCACCGTCATGCCCGGGGCGAGGCGCGCGACCGCCTGGTAGTTGAAGCCGCCGGGAAACTGGTCGTTGCGGTCGAGCTGCATCGGGAACCAGAGATCCGTCGACGCCGTCGGGAAGCGAAACCGCTCCGGCATCACGCCGACGATCTCGCGCGTGCGCCCGCTCGTCTCGATCGTCTTGCCGACGATCCCCGGATCGGCGCCGAAGCGCGAGCGCCAGAGCCCCTCGCTGATCAGCGCGACGCCCGGTCCGTCGGGCACGTCCTCCGCATCGGCGAAGTTGCGGCCGAGCAGCGGCGAGACCTTCAGCACGGGGAGGAGGTTCCCCGTGATCCACGCCGAGGTCATGCGCTGCGGCTCCGCGCCGCCGCGCGGATCGGAGACGTTGACCGCGCCGCCCTGATAGAGCGCGATCCCCTCGATCGAGCGGGCGAGCTCCTTGTACGTGTAGTAGATCCCGACGGTCTGCGGCGCCTTGTGCATCGAGACGCCCGGCATGTCGTGCCAGGCGCCGACGAGACGATCGGGCTCGCCGTACGGCAGCGGCCGCAGCAGCACGCCGTTCACGAGCGCGAAGATGGCGACGGCGGCGCCGATCCCGAGCACCAGCGTCCCCGACGCGGCGAGCGTGAAGGCCGGAGCCCGACGGAGGGACCGCCAGGCGGGACGGAGCGTGGAGGCGATGGGCATGGCGGGCGGGGCGGAGTGATCCTGCTTCCCCGGCCTACGGCCCGCCTCCGGCGGCGGTTTCGTGGGCGCGACGCCGTCGGCGCCACACCACCGCGTAGATCGCGGCGTTGACCGCGAGCACGCCGATCCCGAGCACGAGCTGCGCGTCGCGCGTCAGCCCCTCGGGGTAGAGCGCCGCCGTGATGTACCGGTCGACGAAGCCCCCGGCGTACCCCGCCTCCCCCCCCTGCCGCCGCAGCCAGACCTCGAGCGGCGTGAGCGGGCAGACCCACCCGACGAATTCGATCGCCGCTCCGTAGAGGGCGACCGGCACGTGCACCCACGCGAGCCGCGGCCAGCGCAGGACGAGCAGCGCGCCGAGCGCGACGAAGAGAACGAACCCGAAATGGAGGACGAGCACCGCGTCCGCCGCCGCACGGTACCACATCGCGCGGTCAGGCGGACGCGGCGGTCGAGCGGCCGCTCAGTGGCCCGCCGCCATCCGCTCGCACGACTCGGCGCACCGCGCGCACACCTCGGCGCAGCGCTTCATCAGCGCATCGTCTCCCGCCAGGCGCCGGCACTCCTCCTCGCACGCGCGGCAGCACTCGGCGCACGTCCGGCACGTCGCCGGATGATGCGGCGACTGGCGCAGCATGAAGTCGGCGCTCGTCGCGCAGATCTCGGCGCAGTCGAGCAGCGTGCGGATGTGGTCCGGGGCCGCGTGCTCGCCCCCCATCTCGAGGCAGTGCTGCACCGTCGCCACGCAGATCGCGTGACACTCGAGGCAGTTGTCGATGCACTCCTGGAGCTTCGGGTCGAGTCCGAGTTCCCTCGTGAGCTGGGCCATCGATCCTCCTCCTGTGACGTGGACCTCGCAGGCGGGCAGGGCACGTGCCAGCGATGGCTCTCCGTACCGCGATTCGCGCACGGATCGGAGGCCTCGTGCGGCGCACCGCGTCAGCTCCCGAGCAGCACGCGCCGCTCCGCGAACGGCGCCGGCCGCTCGACCGCGTCGAGCATCCACGCCGCGACCTCCGACCGCCGCACCGACGACGTCAGCCCGTAGCGCTCCACCGGGCGCGCCGCGCGCCGCGGCTCGCCGTCGGCGAGCGTCACCGGCCGCACCGCGAGCCAGTCCAGGCCGCTCTCCTCGAGCACCCGCTCCATTCTCTCCAGATCGCGATAGGCGACGCCGACGTTCCCCGTCGCGACGAGGCGGCGCACCGGCCAGCCGAGCCGCGCCAGGCTGTCGCCGACGCCCCCCGCGCTGATCGCGACGATCCGCTCGACGCCGCGCCGTCCCATCGCCGGAACGAGCGCGCGCATCGCGCGCTCGGTGAGATCGGGGGGAGACCGGAGCGGCGCCCACGGACTCCGTCCCGCGCGCCGCAGGCCGAGCGCGGAGAGCACGGCATCGCGCCCCGTGAGCGCGCGGTCGAGCGCCGACGGATCGGTGACGTCGCCGCGGTGGACGACGACGCCGTCCGGCGCCTCGAAGCCCGCGGAGGCCCGGACGAGGACGACGACATCGTGTCCGCGCTCCGCGGCGAGGCGCGTCAGCCACCGGCCGCAGCCGCCGGAGGCGCCGAGGATGAGCAACCGCATCGGCGGGGAAGATGCCGCGCCGCGGAACGGAGGGAAATGGGCATTCGGGGATCTCCCCTACGTCATCCCCCGCCCCGACTACGTCACCCGACGGATGCTTCCGTGCGCCGGTCCGGCCGACCTTGGACGCCCACCCTCGTCCGGGAGAGCCCCTTGTCCGCTCGACGCTGCAGCACGCCGGTCGCGGTCGCGCTCGCGACGGTCGGCGAGCTCGCCCGACCGCTCCGA
>DASUSM010000128.1:0-4701 GCA_036375115.1 Gemmatimonadaceae bacterium
CGGATCGCAGCCCGAGGAGTCCTTCCGCGTCGACGGGGACGCGCCTCCGTGGGGCGTCGGTGGCCCGCTCCGCCGCGCCCGCCCGGACGAGGCGGAGACGCTGACCGACCTGGCGCAGCGCGCGAAGCGACACTGGGGCTATCCGGAGGAGTGGATCGCTGTCTGGCGACCGCTCCTGACCCTCACGCCGGCATACATCGACCGGCACGAGGTGGTCGTCGCCGCGGCCTCGGGCGCGCCGCTCGGGTTCCATGCGCTCGAGCCGCCCGGGGACGGCAGCGGCCTCTGGTCGCTCGCGCACCTGTGGGTGGATCCAGATCTGCTCGGACGAGGCCTCGGCCGCCGGCTCTTCGCGCACGCGGTGGGCGCGGTACGGGCCGCCGGCGGCCGCGGCCTCGTGATCGAGTCGGACCCGCATGCGGTGGGGTTCTACGAACGGCTCGGCGCGCGACGATCGGGATCGGTGCCGGCGCCGATGGCGGGGGACCCCGACCGCACGCTCCCGGTGCTGACCCTCACGTGGGGGCCCGGGCGTTAGGCGACCGCCGCAGGCGGCGCTGGTTACACGGCTACGTCACATGACGGAGAGCGCCGGCCGCCGCTGCGCCGCAGACTGGAGTCCTCACTCGACGGAGGCCTCTCGATGCGACCCCTTCTCGCTCCTCGCCTGGCCCGGCCGCGAGCCGTTTCCGTGTTTCGCTGCGGGCTGCTGCTCGCCTGCGCGGCGCCGATCGCTCTCGGTGCCCAGCGACGCGACGATGACCGGTTCGGCGTGGTCGCGAAGTCGGAAGCCATCACGACGCGTCTCGACGGACTTCGCCCCATCCACCCGCTGGAGCGCGGTGGCGGCGCGCTGCTCGTCGCCCCGGCGGGCGCGGCGACGGGCTGGCTCGCCTACACCCTCGGCTTCGAGCTGCTGGCGCCGGCACACGCCAGGATCCACCGCGGCGACCGGGAGCACGTGGCGCTCGCCCTCGCGGCGTACGCCTTCGTACTGGGCTGGCGCTGCGGATGGATGAGCGAGTCGCTCGCCTGGGACTGCCCGCAGGGGCGGCCGAGCGAGCTGCCGCTCTTCGGGCGGCCAGCGCCCAGGCGACCGGCGCGCGTCCCCGCCGAGGACCCGCCCGGGGCGTGACGACGAGCCGCGGGCGACGAGTGCCGCCGCGGCCCGTCGCGTCCCTCCCCCAGGCGTCGTCGGCGCGCTATCGTGGAGCGCGCGCCCCGCGCACCCGATCCTCGTCGCCTTCGCCGGAGATCCCCATGCCCACCCGCCGCCCACGCCGCGTCTCGTCCGCGCTCCTCGCCCTCCTCCTGTCCGGCACCGTCCCATCGTTCGCCGGTGCGCAGGACGCCGCGGCGCGCGCGCCGGCCGCGACCGGCGTCGCCGCCGACCTGCTCTCCGATGTCGCGCAGCTCGAGACCAAGATGCTCGCGCTCGTCCGGGCCATCCCGGCCGAGCACTTCGAGTGGCGGCCGGCGGCGGGCGTCCGGTCGGTGAACGAGGTCGTCAGGCACGTCGCGGCCGACAACTACCTGCTGCCGGCGGTGCTCGGCCATGCCGCGGATCCGGCGACGGGGATCAAGGGGGACGACTACGCGACGGCCCAGGCCTTCGAGCAGCGGACGATGTCCCGCGACGAGGCGATCGCGCAGATGGAGCGCTCCTTCACGCACCTCAAGCGCGCGCTCGCCGGCACCACGCCGGCGCAGATGGGAGAGTCGGTGTCGCTCTTCGGGCACCCCTCGACGGTGCAGGGGACGTGGATCCTCACGGTGACGCACCTCCACGAGCACCTCGGACAGCTCATCGCGTACGGACGGAGCAACGGCGTCGTGCCCCCCTGGTCGAAGGCGCAGTGAGGTCGCCGGGCGCACACCTTCCACCCGACGGATCGTGTCCCACCTGATCGCCCTCGCGACGACCGATGACGAGATCGCGCGATGCCACCCGGTCATGGCGCAGCTCCGGCCTCACGTGACCGAGGAGAGCTTCGTGCCACGCGTCCGCCGCATGCAGAAGAGCGGCTTCCACCTCGCCTTCCTGACCGACGATGGCATCGTGCGCGCCGTCGCCGGATATCGCTTTCTCGATCAGCTGGTGTCCGGCAAGGTGCTCTACGTCGACGACCTCGTCACGGATGCGGCCGCCCGGTCGCGCGGCCATGGCGAGGCGCTGCTCGCATGGCTGACCGCCGAGGCGCGAGCGGCAGAGTGCGAGCATTTAGAGCTGGACTCCGGCGTGCAGCGGGCGGGTGCGCACCGGTTCTACTTTCGCCACGGGCTGTCGATCACCGGCTATCACTTCCGCTCGCCGCCGCTGCGGGGCTCGACCACGCCGAAGGAGTAGACGCGGTCGCCGCGGGCGCGCGGAGCCCGCGACGTATTGCGGTGCCGCATCGTGGGGCGCATCGTGTGACCGATCGGCGTCGCTGGCCGATGGGAGGCCGCTTCGCGCGCAGACGCGCGAGACTCGACAGCGAGTCGCGGCTGCACGCGGCGGGAGGCGCCGGGCGACGACCGGAGAGGATCATGAGAACCACTCGACTCGTGGCGATGGGGACGGCACTGCTCATCGTCGGCGGATGCGGAGACGACGGCGGCCCGATCGGCCCCGCGGCCACGCCGCGCGCGCTCGACGCCCGGACCTCGGAGCTCGCCGCGTCGGGGGCGCGTCACGTCGAGGCGTCGGGACACTTCGACGCACTCGTCGACTTCTCGACGCTCACCCTGACGCCGCGAGGGGAGAATTGCCTGCTCGTCGTGAAGGGGGCGCTCGTCTTCAGCGGAACGCTCGAGGGGACCGCCGCCGGAGAGACGAGCGCGCTCGTCTTCGCGCCGTGCGACGTCGTCGCGACGACGCCGCCCGGCACGTTCCCGGACGTCTTCAAGTCGGAGCTGACGTTCGAGGGAACCGTGGACGGCGAGGCCGCGCAGGCGAAGATGCTCTACATGGGGCGGGTGCAGCCCGGGGGACGGATCGACGGGCGGCTCGTGCTGTCGAACGGCGTGGCGGGGAGGCTGGACGCCGACGCCGTGGTCGCGGTCGGCGGGGAGTATGCCGGATCGATCGTCGTACCGTGAGGCCGGCTACGGCCGGGGCGTCGACGGCGGCGACGTGAGCCCCGGCCCCGACGCGTGATCGCGGTGCGACAGAGGTGACGGTCGAGATCCGGAGCGCCGCGGCCGCCGACGCAGATGCGCTCGCTCCCCTGCTCGAGGAGCTCGGCTATCCCGCCTCGTCGGCTGACATCGCGGCGCGGCTCGCCGGCTTGCGGGAGTCCGAGAGCGCAACGCTGGTCGCGACCGGCAGCGGCGGCGAGATGCTCGGGCTGATCGGCGTGCACCGGCTGCCGGTGCTGCACGCGTCGGAGCCTCCGTGCTACATCACGGCGCTCGTCGTCGCGTCCGCGGCGCGGGGGCGGGGAATCGGGCGCAGACTGCTCGCCGCCGCGGAGGAATGGGCGCGGCGCGCGGGCAGCAGTCGTCTGGTGGTCACGAGCGCAGAGCACCGCGCGGAGGCGCATGCGTTCTACGAGCGGGCGGGCTTCCCGTACACGGGACGGCGCTTCGCTCGCACGCTGTCCCCCCTGCTTCCCGAGGCGCCGTCCGTGCCGCTCGCTCCGACTGCGTCGACCGCGCCCACGAGCGAGCGTCGCGATGCGTCGGTGCGAGAGCCGCGGGACGCCGCTGCACCGGCGGCGTCGATCGAGATCGTCGAGGAGGATGTCTCCGCGCTCGCCGATCACGCCCGCATCCCGATCGCGTTCCGCGTACGCGAGGTGCTCGACGTCGAGCCGGCCGACGGAGGGATCGGCGGACTGCGTCTGCGCGCGCGGACGCTCGATGCGCCGTGGGACAAGGACTACGATGCCGAGCCCGGCAACGATCCGACGGCATGGCCCGCCCGCTTCGACATGCGGCGGTGGGGGATCGTCTCGGCGCGGAGCGGCGGCACACGCGTCGGCGGCGCCATCGTGGCGTGGGACACCGATGGGTTGGAGATGATGGACGGGCGCCGGGACCTGGCGGTCCTCTGGGACATCCGCGTCGCGCCGCCATCGCGCGGGATGGGGATCGGCGGCGCGCTCTTCCGGGCGGCCGAGCGCTGGGCTGCCGCGCGCGGGGCGCACTGGCTCAAGGCCGAGACACAGAACATCAACGTCCCCGCCTGTCGCCTCTACGCCCGGCACGGGTGCACGCTCGGAGCGGTGAACCGGTTCGCCTACCCGTCGCTGCCGGACGAGACGCAGCTGCTCTGGTACAAGGCGCTGGCGAATCCTCCGGACTCTCCGTCGGTCTGACCCTCGCCGTCGCTCGCGCGGTCGCGGCGCGCCGTCTTCCGGCCTTCGCCCGCGCGAACCACCCCATCACGAAGGAGTCACCGACATGGAATACGCCGGCTCGATGATGGTCTTCGCGCTCGTCTACTTCCTCATCGTCATCGGGATCGTCGCGCTCGTCGTCACCGCGCTGTGGCGGATGGCGAGAGCGCAGGAGGCGATCGCCGCGATGCTCGGGGAGATCCGCGACGGCCTGCGTCGACCCCCGTCGGCATGACGACGAGCGCGCCGATCGAGGAGCGCGTCCCGCAGGCGCGCAGCCGTCTCTGGCATCGCATTCGACGCGTCTGGGTCGCGGTCGGCGTCTCGGCGACCGTCGTCTTCGTGCTCTGGTCGCTGATCGCGTACCGCGCGTCGTCCG
>DASUSM010000129.1:0-8242 GCA_036375115.1 Gemmatimonadaceae bacterium
GGGGTCGATGCGAAGGAGGAACTGCCCCTTCGTCACCATCTGCCCCTCCTTGACCGCCAGGCGCGTGATGCGTCCCGTGATGTCCGCGCTGAGGTCCACCTTCGTGCGCGGCTGGATCTGTCCGCTCGCCGTCACCGAGGCGACGAGGTCGCGCTTCTCGACGCCCTCGATGCGGACCTCGGTCCCCTTGTTGTTGCCGCGCATCGCCGTCACGGCGACCGCGCCCACCAGCAGCAGCGCGATCCCGCCGGCGATGCTCCACTTCGCTTTCTTGGACATTGGGTTCCTCGGGATTGGCGCTGGGCTAGCGCAGGGGGCCGCCGACCGCGCTCTCGAGCGCGGCGAAGTACTTGTGGTAGTCGTAGACCGCGTTGATGCGGTCGGTCTCCGCCTGCTCGTAGTCCGCCTGCGCCTGGGTCACCTCGACGAATGTCGCGGCGCCCACGCGGTACCGCTCCTCGGCGAGCAGGAGCGCCTCGCGCGCCGTCCGCGCGTTCTGCTCCTGGATCGCCACCGTCTGCGCCGACGTCGTCAGGTTCAGGTAGGCGCTCGTCACGTCCGCCGTCAGCTTCAGCTCCGCCGCGCGCAGCGCGTAGCGCGCATCCGAGCGGTAGGCCGCCGCCTCCTGGACGCGCTGCTCGCGCGTGAAGCCGTCGAAGATCGGGATCGACACCTGCGCCTGGATGACCCAGGGGTTCTTCGTGAAGGTGAACGGGAACTGGTCGTTCGCGCGGAGCGCCGCGGCGCGCTGGTCGGCGGAGAGCGACGTCGGGCACGCCGAGTAGTCGGGGATCGTGTTCGTCTCGATCGCCAGGAGCTGCGCCTGCCCGCGGCACTGGCCGCTGATGTTGTCGAACATCTCGTCGAGGACCTGGTCCTCGTCGGTCATCTGGTTCGTGTAGCCGCCGAGCTCCGTGTAGAGCGAGAGCGTCGGCAGATACCCCGACTGCGCCCGCCGGTAGCCGAGGTTCGCGACGTCCTCGCGAGACCGCACGGCGTTCAGCGTCGGGTTCGCCCGTTGCGCGCGATCGAGGAGCTGGTCGAGCGACTCCTGCGGCAGCGCGACGGTGAAGCTCGTCGTCAGCTCGACGCCGGCCGGCTGCGCGACGCCGATCTGCTCGAACAGCCGCAGCTTCTCGACCTCGACGGTGTTCCGCGCGGTGATCGCGGCGACGCGAACCTGGCCGTACTGCACTTCGGCGCGCCGCGTGTCGAGCGACGTCGCCGCCCCCACCGCCTCGCGGGCGCGCGCGAGCTCGAGCTGGAGCTGCGCCGAGCGCAGCAGCGTGTCCTGGAGCTCCGCGCGCGCCTGCGCCTGGAGCACGCTCAGGTACTGCTGGGCGACGAGCGCCGTCAGCGTCGCCGTGCTCCCGCGCACGTCCGCCTCGGCGGCCTCGAGCTCCGCCTTCTGGAGCTTCGGCGTGATGAACGTCGCCCCGCTGATCTGCTGCTGCGCGCTGAGGCTGTAGGAGGACGAGAGGATGTCCGAGGTCGCGCCGAGCGCGACGCCGTTGAAGAACTGCGTGCGTCCCTCGCGGTACTGCGAGCCGAAGCTCGCGTCCACGCGCGGGAGATAGCCGCCGCGCGCCGCGAGGAGCTGCGCGCCGGCCCGCCGCTGCGCGTTCACCGTCTGGAGGTGGAGCGGGTTGTTGCGGCGCGCGAGGGCGATCGCCTCCTCGAGGGTGAGGACCGGCTGGGGGGCGGCCGGTTGCGCGGCCGGCGCGATGGGCGTCGGCTCGGCCACCTGCGCAGCGAGCGGCTGCGCGGCGAGGAGCAGCGCGGCGAAGGGCGAGAATCGCATGTCGGAAGTACCTGGGATGGTTGGACAGCAGCCCGTACGGGGGGTCGGCGGCGACGGTTTCAGGCGCGTACGGCGGCGGTCCGGGAATGAAAAACGCCCCGCGACCGCGGGGCGTTGAGCGTCGTCGAGGAGCGGCCGGCACGGCCGGCCGGGGATCACCGGCCGAGCCCGCCTCCCGCCGTCACCGCGGCGCCTCCTCCCGCTCGGCCACGAGGTCGCCGATCCGCACCCGCAGCAGGCGGCCCGCCTCGTCTACCCAGACCTCGCGGTCCGGCGACCCCGCCGCGGAGAGCACGAGGTGGCGCGCGGCGATCCGCGTCCCGTCGATCTCCACCGTCGTCGGGGCGCGCACGCTCGCCCGCATCTGCACCTGCGTGTTCCGCCGCGGGATCACCACGGGGACCGGGCCCTCGACGGCCCGGAGCGCGAGGAAATAGTACTGATGGAAGACGTCGTCGTCGAGGACGAGCGCGCCGTCGGCGACGACGTACTCCTTCGCCGCCTCGCCGCGCTTCGTCTGCGTCCGCTGGCTGATCCGCCCTCGCCCCACGACGGCGCTCAGCTTCTGCTCGAGCTCCGTCCCCGACGTCACCTCGACCTGGTAGGCCAGCGGGGCGCCGCCGATGTCGACCTGGAGGGCGGGGGAGAGGCGCCGGGCCGGGTCGTCGTACTTGACGACCGCGTTGGCGACGTACACCGGCCCGCTCGCGCCGGGCGTCTGCTTGATGACGTAGTCCTCGCGCCCGATCGGCTGGCCGGCGCGCGTGATCGTGAGGCTTCCCTCGTCCACGACGCGGACCTGCGCGGACGCGGCGGCGGGAATCGTCGCGCAGCCGAGGATGGCGGCGAACAGGGGTCGGCGCATGGCGGTGTGTACCCCGTGGGTCGAGGCGAGGTTCATTCGTCGTCCGGCGGGGGGAGGATGAAGATCCGCTCGGCGATCCGGTCGTAGATGCGCGCGTAGAGCCGCTCGCCCTTCTCCGCGGTGGCGAGCGTCGGGCGCCCGATCGAGCCCGGGCTCCCCTTGCGGACGCGAAGCCATCCGCGGCGGTAACGTCGCAGCTCTTCGCGCGACATCATATAATCCTGCGCGAGATCGATTCGCACCAGGTGCGGGGCGATGTGGAGGAGGAGCGAGGTGTCCACCTCGTCGCCGTGCATCGCCTCGGTCTGTCCCTCGAGGAGATCGGCGAGGTCCAGTGCGAAGATGTCGACGACGCGGATCCGCGCCGTGGTCGGGATCACGGTGGCGAGCGCCTCCTGGTGCGGATCGTGGCCGTGCGCGGTGAGGAGGACGAACTCGGCGACGCCGCTGTCCTCCAGGGAGTCGATCAGGTCGTTGAGCTGCCGGTGCAGCGTCTTCTTGCGCAGCGAGGCGTTGCCGGTGTAGGAGCGTTCGGTGTCGACGTTGACGCCGTACTCCACGGTCGGCGCGCGGAGGACGCCGAAGCGGGCGGAGAGGTCGTCGGCGAGCCGCTCGACGATGATCGTGTCGCAGCCGAGGGGCATGTGCGGGCCGTGCTGCTCGCAGGTGCCGACGGGGACGATGAGGCGCGGGTCGGCGGCGAGGATGGACGCCACCTGGTCGGGGCGGAGCTCTTTCAACCGACGCGGCGCGGCCGCGGGGAGCGGAGGGATCATCTCGGAGCGGCGAGAGGGGCAGGGCGCGCGGGAACGGGACGCGAGGTGGACGGCGGCCGCCGGCATGGCGGTGCTCGCGGGCGCGCTGTGGCTGCGCGAGCCCGCCGTACGCTACCTCGTGGTGGCGCTCGTCGCCACGGCCGTCGCGGCGGTGCTCGTCCCGTGGACGCGGCGCAGCGGCCGGCGGTGGGCGGCGCTCTTCCTCGCGATCGCGGCGGCGTTCGGCGGCCTCGCCGGCGCGGCGCAGTGGACGCTGGCGCGGATCGATCGCGACTGGGAGGCCTACGGCGCCGAGGCGCGCGCGCGCGGCACCGCCGATCTCGCACGCCGCATCGGGGACGAGCAGCGCGCGCTCGCGACGATGGCGCGGCGGGCGCTCGACGCCCCGGCGGACCCGCATCTCGCCCTGCGCGCGCTCGCGCCGCTCGCCGAGGGCCCGGCGGAGCGCGCCGTCGTCGTGCTCGACCGCGGGCTCCCGCTCGCCTGGTCGGGGACGGCGCGCGTGCGCATCGACCGCGTGCGCGACGGAGCGGACCTCGTCGTCTCGCCGTTCTACGTCGTTCTGACGGTCGCCGAGACGCGCGGCGACCGGCGCGCCGTCGCGGCGTCGCTCCTGCACGCGGTCCCTCCGGCCGACCGGCTCGCCAGGCCGCTCGACGCGCTCGCCGCGCGGTCGGGCGGGGCGCGCGCCTTCGAGTACCGGGCGCTGCACGCGGCGCCCGACTCTCTCGAGCGTCCGTGGTACCGGATCGCGCTGCGGGAGGGCGAGGCGATCGCCGCTCGCCCCGCGGCGCTCAGCGAGGGGGAGACGCGGCTGCGCGTCGTCGAGCGCGCGCGCTTCCGCGGCGCCGCGCTGCTCGCCCTCGCCCTCGCCATCATCGTCGGCGCCGTCTGGCGCGCCACGCGCCGGCTCGCGCTGCGCTTCGCCGCGCTCGGACTCGCCCTCGCCTGCGTGGCGATCGTCCCGCTCACCGCCTTCTCCAACGCCTCGCGGCTCTTCGATCCGGCGCTCTACTTCGCGCCGCTCGGGCGCTGGTTCACCTCGAGCATCGCCGCGCTCGGCCTGACGAGCGGCACCCTCCTCCTCGGCCTCCTCGCCGTGCTGCGCGCTCGCCTCGCGCGCCCGCCGCGGTGGGTCGCGATCGGCGTCGTCGTGCTCGTCGCCGGGCTCGGCCCGTTCCTGCTGCGCGACCTCTCGCGCGGCATCACGCCGCCATCGCAGGGGGTGACGACCGGGCTCTGGCTCGGCTGGCAGACGACGCTCTTCCTCGCCGCGGCGGCGCTCCTCCTCTCCGGGGCGTCCGCGGGACGCATGCTGCTCGGGGCGCGGCGCGGGCTGCCGGCGTGGCTCGCGCCCGTCCTCGCGATGCTCGCCGCGCTCCTCGCCCCCGTCGTCTGGCAGGCGCCGGGCCGCTGGCCGGGGTGGTACCCCGTGCTCTGGATCGTCGTGATCGCCGCGCTCGCGCTCGCGCGGCGGCACCGGCTCGGGGTCTTCTCCGCGGCGGCAGTCGCGGCGCTCGGGGCGACGACGCTCGTCTGGGGAGCGACGGCGCGGCAGCGCGTCGGGCTCGCCACCGCCGACGTGCGCCGTCTGGCCACGCCGGCGGAGGATGCGCGCGCCCTCCTCGAGCGCTTCGCGCGCGACCTCGACGCGCGGCCACCCGAGCAGTCGCGGGAGGCGCTGCTCGAGCGCTACGTCACGTCGGACCTCGCGCCGGCGGGCTTCCCCGTGCAGCTCTCGACGTGGCACGACGGCGCGCAGACGGCACGTCTCGTCGTCTCCGAGTTCCCGCTCGACGACGGCGCGATCGCGCGGACGCTCGACGACGCACTGCGCACCGGGCGGACGGTGTTGCGCGCGGTCCCGGGCTATCCGGGGGTGCAGCAGCTCCTCGCCGTCCCGCACGGCGGCGAGGCGGCGACGCTCGTCGTCGTCGGGCCCGAGACGCGTCTCATCCCGGACGATCCGTACGCCGCGCTCCTCGGCGCGGGGCAGGAGCCGGGCGGGGAGCCGCCCTACGTGCTCACCCTCGTGCCGGCGGATCCGCCGGCGGTCGCGGATCCGCCGGAAGAGCGGTGGGTGCGCATCGGCAACGCGCTGCGCGGGGAGTGGATCGTCCCCACGTCGCGGGGCCCCGTGCACGCCCACGCGGAGGTCGAGCTCCGCGACCTCGGCGCGCTCATCCAGCGTGGCGCGCTCGTGCTGCTCCTCGACCTCGCGATCGTCGCCGCGCTCTCGGCGCTGATCCTCCTCGCCGACGGCACGCTGCGGCGCTGGATCCGCGCGCGCCGGCGCCTGTGGGCGCGCAGCTACCGCACGCGGCTGACGGTGGCGCTCTTCACGTTTTTCATGGTGCCGGCGATCGCCTTCGCGATCTGGTCGTCGCGGCGGCTCCAGGCGGACGACCGGCAGTACCGCGAGCTCCTCGTGCGCGAGGAGCTCCGCGCCCTCGCCGAGGGCGAGACGCTGCTACCCGGCGAGTCTGGGCTGCGCTCCGACGTGCCGGTGTTCGTCTTCGAGCACGGCGAGATGCGCCAGACGAGCGATCCGCTCTTCCGCCAGCTCGCGCCGGTCGGGCGCTACCTCCCGCCCGACGTCTATCGCGAGCTGGCGCTCGGCGACGAGGTGATGACGAGCCGCATCGAGCGGCTCGGCGATGCGCCGACGCTCTTCGGCTACCGGCTCGCGAGCGGGATCGCCGGAGAGCGGCTCGTCTTCGCGACGCCAGCCGCGGGACCCGACGTGGACCTCGACCGCCGGCGGCGCGACCTCGGCATCCTCGTCCTCTTCGCGACGGCGATCGGGGCGTTCGCGACGCTGCTCCTCAGCGGCGCGGCGGCGCGGGAGCTCGCCCGCCCGATCGGGACGCTGCGCCGCGCGGCGCTCGCCATCGCCGCCGGCGAGCGCGAGCCGCTCCTCGTCGAGCGCCCGCCGGCGGAGTTCGTCCCGGTCTTCTCCGCGTTCCGGAGCATGGCGGCGGACCTCGCCGCCAGCCGCGAGGCGCTCGAGGAGGCGCAGCGCCGCACCGCGGCGATCCTGCGCAACGTCGCGAGCGGCGTCGTCGCCGTGAGTCCGGAGGGCCGCGTCACGCTCGCGAACCCGCGCGCCGATGCGCTGCTCGGCGTGAAGCTCCCGCCGGGGACGCCGATCGCCGCGATCGGCTCGCCGACGGTCGAGGAGCAGATCGCGCGCTTCCTCGCGAGCGGGGCCGACGAGGAGGAGTTCGACCTCGAGCACGAGGGGCGCCAGATGCACGGCCGGCTGACGCGCCTCGCCCGCGGCGGAACGGGCGCCGTGCTGACGCTCGACGACGTGACCGAGCTCGGGCGCGCCCAGCGCGTCCTCGCCTGGGGAGAGATGGCGCGGCAGATCGCGCACGAGATCAAGAACCCGCTGACCCCGATCCGGCTCGGCGTGCAGCACCTCCGGCGCGCGCGGAGCGACCCGCGCGTGGACTTCGACGCCGTGCTGCGGCAGAACGTCGAGCGCATCCTCGCGGAGATCGACCGGCTCGACGAGATCGCGCGCTCCTTCAGCCGCTACGGAATGGCGCCGGAGGAGCGCGCGCCGGGCGAGCCGGTGGACGTCGCGGCGATCGTGCGCGACGTCGTGGAGCTCGAGCGGATGGGGCACGGCGGCGGCGTGGACTGGGACGTCGCGGTGGACGAGCCGGTCGGGCGCGCGCTGGCGCGCCCCGACGAGCTGCGCGAGGTTCTCCTCAATGTCCTCGAGAACGCGCGCCTCGCGCGCGCGAGCGCGGTGGCGGTGCGCGTCGGGCGCGAGAACGGGCGCGTCGTCGTCCGCGTGCGCGACGATGGCGAGGGGATCCCGGCGGAAGTGCTGCCGCGCATCTTCGAGCCGCACTTCTCCACGCGCACGAGCGGGAGCGGCCTCGGCCTCGCGATCAGCCGGCGGCTCGTCGAGGGGTGGGGCGGCGGGCTCGCGGTGACGAGCGAGCGCGGGGTGGGGACGGAGGTGGAGATCGGGCTGGTGGGGGAGTAGACGGATCGTCCCGGGGGCGCTCGGCGCTCGGCGCTCGGCGCTCGGCGGGGCGGCGAGGCCGGTGCGCCTGGCGGGGCTCGTCCCCGGGACGACTCCGCCTGGTGGTTGTGTGCTTTCACGCGGAGGCGCGGAGATTCGCGGAGCACGGTGCCGTGCGCGGGTCTGGTGCGTCGCGCCACGAGCCGTGAACTGCTTTGGGGGACCGCTCTTCAGTCGTGCTGTCTCGCTCCGGCGCACGGGTTCGTCCAGGCGCACCCCCAAAAACATTCATCGGCCCGGCCACGTCGGTCTGTCGCGCCGAGGGGAGCGATCCGCGTGGATCAGATGAATCCGCGTCATCCGCGGTTCACTCCTCGTCGGTGTGGCCGGCCCGAGCGGCCGTCCTCCGGCTCCCCGCTTACCGCATGGCTCCGTAGTCGCGAGATTGCACCCGCCCCGACGTTCGACCCGCGCACGACACGCATGAGCGCTCTCCCCTCCGTCATCGCCACCCGCTACGTGCAGCCGCTGCGCGAGGGCGGATCGCTGCCCGCCGTCGTGGACACGCACGATGGGGGGCGCTTCGTCGTGAAGTTCCGCGGGGCGGGGCAGGGGGCGAAGGTGCTCGTCGCGGAGATCGTCGTCGGGCTGCTCGCGCGCGCCCTCGAGCTGCCCACGCCCGAGCTCGCGCTCGTCCACGTCGAGCCGCCCTTCGGCCGCACCGAGCCGGATCCCGAGGTCCAGGACCTCCTGCGCGCGAGCCACGGCGTCAACGTCGGCATCCGCTACCTCGACGGCGCGTTCAACTTCGATCCCGC
>DASUSM010000130.1:0-12507 GCA_036375115.1 Gemmatimonadaceae bacterium
GTCCGGCGCCGCGCCACGGCAGCAGCCGGCCGCGGGACGGACCGCGCCCTCGATGTACGCGCCGGCCGGCGCCGAGCAGCACGGCCCCGCGCCCGAGCCGTGGCCGGGCGACGTCGTCGAGCCGATGTCGAAGATCCGCACGCTCACGAGCGACCACATGGTCGCCGCGCGCCGCCACGCGGCGCACGTGACGTCGTTCTTCGAGATCGACCTCACGCGCATCGCGCGCCTGCGCGCGAAGCGGCGCGCCGAGTTCGAGGCGCAGACGGGGCAGAAGCTGACCTACATGCCCTTCGTCATCCGCGCCGTCGTCGAGAACCTGAAGAAGCACCCGGTGCTGAATGCGGCGCACGACGGCCAGCGCATCATCTTCCGCAAGCAGCTCAACGTCGGCATCGCCGTCGCGCTCGACTGGGGGCTCATCGTCCCCGTCATCAAGGGCGCGGACGACCTCTCGCTGAGCGGCCTGACGAAGCAGCTCAACGACCTCGCCGGCCGCGCACGCGCGAAGAAGCTGCAGCCGGCGGAGGTGCAGGGCGCGACGTTCACGATCACCAATCCCGGCGTCTTCGGCTCCCTGATGGGGACGCCCATCATCCCGCTCGGCACGTCCGCCATCCTCGGGCTCGGGGCGATCGAGAAGCGGCCGAAGGTCCTTGCGGGGCCGGACGGCGAGGACACGATCGCCGTGCGGACCTGCGCGTACTTCTCCATCTCGTTCGACCATCGGATCGTGGACGGCGCCGACGCCGACCGCTTCATGGCGGACCTGAAGCACTCCCTCGAGACGTTCCCGGATGGCGCGCTCTAGGTTCATGCCCCGACACCTCACGATGCAGCGGACGATCGTCCCGCAGAGCGAGCGCAAGAAGTACCTCGAGCGCCTGCGGCAGAAGCGCGACTACTTCGCGCGCGCGGACTGCCGCTTCTGGGTCTTCGAGGAGGCGAGCCTCCCCGGCGCGTTCATCGAGTTCATCGAGGCCTCGGACGTGCAGACGCTGACGAACGCGCAGGCCGACGCGCCGGGCACGATTCTCGACCCGAACCGCATCTATCGCGAAGTGGAGCTGTCCTGAATGCCTTCCCGCTCGATCACCATCGATGGACGGAGCTGGCGCGTCTTCCCCTCCGGGCGCGTGACGCAGTACGACAAGGACGAGTTCGGACTCGTCTTCGTCGCCGGGGAGGGCGCCGACCGGGTCGTGCGCGTGACGCGATACTCGCCGGCCGGCGCACGGTCGCGCGAGCAGTCGCTCGTCGAGCTCGGTGAGGACGACCTGCGCCGGCTCTTCGACCAGTCCCAGCCGAGCGTCACGTCGCCGGAGGCCGGCTACACGCCGTGACGCACCCCTCCGGCGCGGCGACGTCCGCCGCTCCGGGCTTCGTCGATCTGCACATGCACTCGACGGCCTCGGACGGCGCGCTCTCCCCGGCCGCGGTCGTCGAGGCCGCTCGGGCCGCGGGGCTGCGCGCGATCGCGCTCACGGACCACGACACGCTCGAGGGGATCCCCGAGGCGCGCCGCGCCGCCGACGCGGCCGGGATCCGCGTCATCGCCGGCGCGGAGCTGAGCGTCATGTTCGACGGGCGCGAGCTCCACCTCCTCGCGCTGCACGTCGACCGCTCCGCGGCGCTCGAGGCGGAGCTCGCCGAGCTCCGCGCGGCGCGGCGCGGACGTGCCGAGCGCATCGTCGCGCGGTTGAACGCGCTCGGCGTCCCGCTCCGGCTCGACGCGGTGCTCGCCGAAGCGGGGGAGGGTGCCATCGGCCGGCCGCACGTCGCGCGCGCGATGCTCGCCGGCGGCTGGGCGCGCGACTTCCGCGATGCCTTCGACCGCTATCTCGGCAACGGGCGTCCGGCGCACGTGGAGAAGCGCCGCCTCGATGCGTCGGACGCCATCGACCTCGTGCACGAAGCGGGCGGACTCGCCATTTTCGCGCATCCGGGGACGACGGGCTCGCGCGAGCGTATCGAGCGGCTCGTCGCGCTCGGGCTCGACGGCGTCGAGGTGCTTCACCCGAGCCATACGTCGGAGGACCTCGCGCGCCTCGACACGCTCGTGCGCCACTTCCACCTCGTGCCGAGCGGCGGCTCCGACTGGCACGGGACGCCGGATGGACCGCGCACCATCGGCTGCATGCACGTGCCGTCCGCGATGCTCGAGCGGCAGGATGCGCTGCTCGTCGAGCGCGAGGCGCGCCGCGCGGCCCCGACCGCGCCACGCGGCTAGGCGATGCAGCTGCGCGGACGCGCCGCCCTCGTCACCGGCGCCGGCCGCCGGCTCGGCCGTGCGATCGCGGTCGGCCTCGGCGCGCGTGGCGCCGACGTCGTCGTGCACCATCACGCGTCGGAGCGCGAGGCACGCGAGACCGCGGCGATCATCGAGCGTGGCGGCGCGCGGGCGCACGTCGCCCGCGCCGACCTGCGGGATCCCGACGCGGCGCCGCGCCTCGTCGCCGAGGCGCTGGAAGTCCTCGGCGGCCTCGACGTGCTCGTGAACTCCGCCGCGGAGATGCCGCGCACGCCGTTCGGCACGACGACCGCGGCGGAGTGGGACGAGACGTTCGCGCTCACGCTGCGCGCCCCCTTCCTGCTCTCGCAGGCGGCGGCGCCGCACCTCGCCGCGCGCGAGGGCGCGATCGTCAACCTCGCCGACCTCGCCGCCTTCGAGACCTGGCCCGACTACGTGCCGCACGGCATCGCGAAGGCGGGTGTCGTGCAGCTGACGCGCGCGCTCGCCCGCGTGCTCGCGCCCCGGGTGCGCGTCAACGCCGTCGCACCCGGCGCGGTGCTCCTCCCCGACGCGTGGGGGGAGGGCGAGGCGGAACGCCTCGCGGCGACGACGCCGCTCGGCCGCATCGGCACGCCGGACGACGTCGTCCGCGCCGTCTGCTTCCTGCTCGAGTCCGACTACGTCACCGGCGAGACGCTCATCGTCGATGGCGGGCGCCATGTGCGCCGCTGAGCGCACCGCGCACGCGTCCCGCGCCGGCGCCGCGCGCACCGACTACGGCGCGATCGTCGTCTGCGGCGGGGGCTGCTACGGCGAGTACTACGTGCGGCAGCTCCGGCGCGCGGCGGCGCGCGGCGTGATCCGCTGGCGCGATCTCGTCGTCGTGGACCGCGATCCGCGCTGCCGCGTCGCCACCGGGGCGGATACGGACGCCGGCGACGCCATCCGATCGGCGCCCGCGCTGCGCGTCGTCGTCGAGGCGTGGGACTCTTTCTTCGACGACTACCTCGGCCGCGCGGCGGCGCGTCCGCTCGAGTCGGCCCTCGACGCGATCGTGCCATCTCCGCTCATGCCGCACCTCATGTACGAGTGGCTCCAGCGTCGCGCGCGAGCGCGCTGGCCGGGACGCCTCGTCGAAGCGCGGCCGCTCCCCGCGCCGCCGCGCACGCCGTGGGAGCGCGCGGGGGCCGACGGCACGCATTACGCGAGCTTCGCGACCTGGCTCTGCCCCGTGAACTGCGTCGAGCCGGCGCGCTGTCCGCACACGCGCGGCCCGCGCGACTGGAGCATGCCCGACGCCGCGCGCGCCTGGGTCGCCGAGCGCCGCGCCGCGGGCGACCAGCTCGCCGGACCGGCCATCTTCCACTGCGTGCACCGCGCGTTCGGCGTCGGGATGTTCGACACCGCCGAGGCGCTCGCCGCCGATGCGCTCGTCGCCGAGGCGGGAACCGGCGGGGCCGCGAACGTACTCGTCGGTACGGTATCGCATTGCCACGGCGCGTTCGGCCTGCTCCATCTCGGCCCGACGCGACCCTCGGCGCTTCCGGTCGAGGCCGGGAGAGGCGAAATTTGAGCGAACGCATGCGGCGCCCGGGCGGATCGCCGGGGGCGCCCTTCACGCGAGGATGCGACGTGGCTGAGACACGCGACTACGAGCTGGTGATCATCGGAGCCGGGCCGGCGGGGATGACCGCCGCGATGTACGGCGGCCGGTCGGTGCTGAAGACGGTCCTGCTCGAGGCGCTCTACGAGCCCGGGGGGGAGCTCCTCAAGACGGAGGTCATCGAGGACTATCCGGGCTTCGAGCACATCCTCGGACGCGATCTCGCGGAGAAGTTCGCCAGTCACGCGAAGAAGTTCGGCGCCGAGTTCCGGCAGGGGAACGTCACCGCGGTGCGCAAGGTCGCCGATGGCGGCTTCGAGACGGTGACCGACGAGGGCGACGTCTACCGCTCGCCGACCGTCATCGTCACGGCCGGCGGCACGCCGATCAAGCTCGGCATCCCCGGCGAGGCGGAGTACGCGGGGCGCGGCGTCTCGTACTGCGCGATCTGCGACGGCGCCTTCTTCCGCGGGCAGACGATCGCCGTCGTCGGTGGCGGCGACGCTGCCGTCGAGGAGGCGGACTTCCTCACGCGCTACGCGGAGAAGGTCTACCTCGTCCACCGCCGCGACGAGCTCCGGGCGTCGAAGATCCTCCAGAAGCGGCTCTTCGAGAACCCGAAGATCGAGGTCATCTGGGACACCGTCGTCGACGAGGCGGTCGGCACACCGGAGGCGGGGCTGACCCACCTGCGCATCCGCAACCTGCGAACGGACAAGGCCTCTGACCTCGCGGCGACCGGGCTCTTCGTGTTCATCGGCTTCCGCCCGAACACGGGAATCGTCGAGGGACACGTCGAGCACGACTCGATGGGCTACTTCCTCACCGACGCGAACATGCAGACGTCGATCCCCGGGCTGTTCGCCGCGGGCGACGTGCGGGCGCAACTCACGCGGCAGGTGACGACCGCGGTCGGCGACGGCACGACGGCGGCGATCGCCGCGGAGAAGTACCTCAAGTCGCTCGCCGACGGCACGGGGACGCCCGAGATCGTGGCCTCCGGGGGCTACACCGCGTGAGGATCACGCCGCTCGTCGTCGGTCCGCTCCAGGCGAACTGCTGGCTCGTCGCCGACGAGCGGAGCGGGGAGGCGGTGCTCGTGGATCCCGGCGACGAGGGAGAGCGGATCGCACGCGCGGTGCGCGACGCCGGGGTGACGCTCACCGCGATCTGGCTGACGCACGCGCACTTCGACCACGTCGGGGGGATCGCGTCGCTCTTCCACGCCGGCTTCGTCGTGCCGATCCACCTGCACCCCGACGATCGCCCGCTCTACGAGCGCGCCACGGAGTCGGGCGCGATGTTCGGCGTGCGCGTGGACGCGCCGCCGCCGCCGGACCAGGTGCTCGCGGCGGGACAGGAGCTGCGCGTCGGGCGTCACGCCTTCAACGTGGTGCACACCCCGGGACACGCGCCCGGGCACGTCATCTTCGTCGGCGACGGCGTCGCGCTCACCGGAGACCTGCTCTTCGCCGGCTCGATCGGCCGGACGGATCTTCCGCTCGCCAACCCCGCGGCGATGGCGAGCTCGCTCGAGCGCGTCGCGGCGCTGCCCGACGAGACGGTCGTGCACCCGGGGCACGGTCCCTCGACGACGATCGGCCGAGAGCGCGCGACGAACCCCTTCCTCAACGGCGTCGCGCGCGTCGTCGGCGCGTGAGCGAGGGGGCGCGGCTCGTCGCCACGATGGTGACGCTCTCGCTCTGGGTCGGGGCGGGGCTGCTTTTCGTCGCGGTCGTCGCGCCCGCGGCCTTCGCCGTCCTGCCCACCCGAACGCTGGCCGGCCTCCTCGTCGGGCGCGTGCTCCCCGTGCTCTTCGTTTCGGGGATCGTCGTCGGGGCGGTCGTCGCCGCGCTCGCGGCGCGAGGCGGGCCCTTCGCCGGCTGGCGGATCGGCGGCGGGCTCGTCGTCGCGGCGGCGTGCGCCGTCGCGCACTTCTGGATCGGCGGCCGCATCGCGAGGCTCCGCGCGGATCTCGGCGGCGCGCTCGAGTCGCTCCCGGCGGGAGATCCGCAACGCGCGCTCTTCGGCCAGCTCCACGGGCTCAGCGTCGCGGGCCTCGGGCTCGCCGGGCTCGCGGCGGCGGCGACGCTGGTCCTCGCCGCCATCGCACTGCGAACGCGCGGCTGAGCGAGGCGCTCCCTCCGCCCGTGCCCGGAGGCGTGCGCGCGCCGTGACCCGGCGCACGGAGGGCGTCCACCCTCCTATCGCGCGGCGCCGGCCCAGACGTCCGGAGTTGCTCCGGACCGTGACCCGGCGCGTATATTCAGGGTGTGAGGCGGGATGGCGCGGCGCCGGATGGCGCCGGACGCATCGCCCCCGCCGACACCTCAAATCGCTTCGCCGAGTCGCTGGAGCTCGCCCGGCGCGGCCCTCCCTCATGGAAGGACGAATGACCCTCTCCCGTTACGCCGCGCTCGCGCTCGCCGCGGCCTCGCTCACGGCGTGCATCTCGACCGAACCGGTCGCCACGCAGGATTACGGCTTCGTCGTGCTCGTCGGCGAGCCCGATGGCGCCGGCGGCTCGCGCATCTCCGATCCCATCGCGTACTTCCTCCGGACCTCGCAGATCGGTCTCTCCGAGACGGGCGTGACGCAGGACAATTGCGAGATCGGCCAGATCCCCGGCTCGTCCGATCCGCTGCCGGGCCTCCCGTACATCGATGCGGGCGCCTCGGTGACCGTCGGCACGGAGGGCGGCCCGATCGTCCTCGCTCGAGAGACCGGGGCCAACCTGATCCTCTACACGAACGAAGGGGCGCACGCCCAC
The DNA here is from genome assembly GCA_036375115.1 of Gemmatimonadaceae bacterium. Classification (GTDB taxonomy): domain Bacteria; phylum Gemmatimonadota; class Gemmatimonadetes; order Gemmatimonadales; family Gemmatimonadaceae; genus DASUSM01. The sequence goes on from DASUSM010000130.1 coordinate 6,607, forward strand.
GCGCCCGGCACGGCGATCTCGGCGACGACGACGGGCGCCGACGGCGGCTTCCCGGCGATGACGGTGAGCGGCACGGCGGCGCCGGCCTTCACCTTCCAGGAGGTGCCCGTGGACCCGGAGGGAGGCGCGTCCGAGATCGTCCTGACGTGGGATGCTCCGCCGGCCGCGGTCGCCGGCCAGACGACGATGAACGTCTCGCTGCGCTACGCGAGCGATGCGACGTCGCTCAACCGGCAGATCTTCTGCGCGCTCAAGGACGACGGCTCGGCGACGATCAGCGCCCTCCTCTCCGATGGCTGGCACAACTCGCAGAACGGCCTGCGCGACGCGCTCTTCGAGCGCATCAAGATCGACCTGGAGACGAACGAGGGCAGCAGGAGCACGCTCGTCCTCTTCTCGACGTATCTGCAGAACGAGCCGGCCGCCGCGCCGCAGTGAGCGCGGCGCGATCCGCGCCCGGATGCCCGATCCCTCGCGGCGCGAGCGGCCCGATTTCGGGTGCTCGCGCCGCTGTCCGCACAGGAGAACGGAATGGCTGACGCAACCCGGATGGAGAAGGACCCGCTCGGCGAGCTCGAGGTCCCGGCCGACGCGCTGTACGGCGTGCAGACGATGCGCGCGAGAGAGAACTTCCCGATCAGCGGCCTCCGCCCGCTGCGCCCCTTCGTCCTCGCCCAGGTCTGGATCAAGAAGGCGGCGGCGCTGACGCACAAGGAGACGGGCCGCCTCGACGCGCGACTCGCCGACGCGATCGTCGCGGCCGCCGACGAGGTCCTCGCGGGGCAGCACCTCGACCAGTTCGTCGTCGATCCGTATCAGGCCGGGGCGGGGACGTCGCACAACATGAACGTGAACGAGGTGCTCGCCAATCGCGCCAACGAGCTCCTCGGCGGGTCGCGCGGGACGTACACCCCCGTGCACCCGAACGACCACGTCAACATGGCGCAGAGCACGAACGACACGATCCCGACGAACATCCGCCTCGCCTGTCTCTCGAGGCTCGACGCCCTCGTCGAGTCGTTCGAGGGGCTGCGCGACGCGTTCGCGGCGAAGGGGCGCGAGTTCGACGACATCGTGAAGGCCGGGCGCACGCACCTCCAGGACGCGATGCCGATCCGGCTCGGGCAGGAGTTCACGGCCTACGGGGGCTCGCTCGACCGAGGGATCCGGCGCGTGCGCGAGGCGGCGGACTACCTGCGCGACCTCGGCATCGGCGGGAGCGCGGTCGGCACCGGCGTGACGGTCGAGGCGGAGTATCCCGAGCTCATCGTGAAGCACCTGCGCCGGATGACGAAGCTCGAGCTCCGCGCGGGCGCCGACCGGATCCAGCTCATGCAGAGCATGGGGGACGTGGCCGCCTTCAGCGCGCAGCTGCGCGTGCTGGCCATCGACCTGAGCAAGATCGCGAGCGACCTGCGCCTGATGGTGATGGGGCCGCGGACCGGGATCGACGAGATCCAGCTCCCCGCCGTGCAGCCGGGCTCGTCGATCATGCCCGGGAAGATCAATCCGTCGATCCCGGAGATGGTGAACCAGGTCTGCTTCCAGGTCGTCGGGTGCGACACGACGGTCTCGATCGCCGCGGAGCACGGGCAGCTCGAGCTGAACGTGATGATGCCGGTGATCGCGTTCAACGTGCTGCTGTCGATGGAGATCCTGACGAACGCGGCGCGCATCCTCGATGCGCGGTGCGTGCGCGGGATCCGGGCGAACCGCGAGATGTGCGAGTACTGGGTCGAGCGCTCGGCCGCGCTCGCCACGGCGCTCGCGCCGCAGATCGGCTACGCGCGCGCGGCGGAGCTGAGCAAGCGCTCCGTGAAGGAGGGCGTGCTGATCCGCGATCTCGTGCGGAGCGAGGGCGTGCTCCCGGACGAGCGCATCGACGAGGTCCTCGATCTGCGGAAGATGACGGAGATCGGCGTGCCCGGCGGCGTCCACGGCAGCGTCGCCGCGGGATGAGCGGCGGCGCGCGGCGAGGGCCGGGCCCTCCCGCGCGCCGCGCGGCGCGGCGTTTGACTAATCCCGCCGCGCGGTCTATCCTCCACTCGTGCGCATCACCACCTGGGCCGAGTACGGCGTGATCTGCGCCCTCCACCTCGCGCGGCGCGAGGGGCAGGGCCCCGTCGCCGGACGCGACATCGCGGCGCGCGAGCAGCTGCCGGCGGACTACGTCGAGCAGATCCTCCTGCGTCTGCGCCGCGCCGAGATCGTGCGCAGCGTGCGCGGGGCCCGGGGCGGGTACCTGCTCGCCCGGCCGGCCGCGGAGATCTCCGTCCGTGACGTCATCGCGGCGTCGGAGTTCACGACCTTCGAGCTGCACTGCCTGACGCATCCGGTCGGGGAGGAGCGCTGCTCCTCGTCGCACAACTGCAGCATCCGTCCGGTCTGGATGCTCCTGCAGCGCCGGATCGACGACGTCCTCGACAGCGTGCGGCTGGCGGATCTGCTCGAGCAGGAGGAGGTCGTGCGCGAGCGCGTCGGCCTCGGTCCCGACCTCGTGTCCATCAAGAAGGGACACAAGGCCGACCCGGTGCTGCAGGACTGAGCCGGCGGGCACTCCGCGATGCCCTTCCTCGGAGAGTGGCGCGCGGAGCGGCAGCGACGCCGCCACGCCGCGCTCTACGTCCAGGCACTCCTCGCCGAGCCCGCGCCGGCGGACGCGCGGTGGCTCGCCGATGCCGCGGCCGGCGGCGACCTCGACCATGCGGCGTGGGAGCTCCGCTACGCGCGCCGCGCGCTCGGACTGCTCGGCGCGCAGCGCGATGCCCTCGACGATCGCACCGCCTCGCTCGTCGCGCATGCGCTCGAGGCGAGCTTCGCGAGCGATCCGCGCATCGACCCCGACAAGCGGGAGGTCGCGGCGCGGCAGTTCAACGTGCGGCTCGGCAGCTACCGCGAGGCGCTCGCGGCGCGCGGCTCGCGCGAGGGGACGTCGGCGCGGCTCGCACGGATGCTCCTCGCCTACGCGGGGCGCGTCGCGCCACCGGAGGGGGACCTCGCCCGCGCCGGCGAGCTGCTCGGCGCCTACCTCGCCGAGGCGAACGAGGCGCTGCGGCGGCAGTTCGGCGTCGCCGTGCTCCCCGAGCACCTGCCGCCGTCGGCCGCGCAGGGCACGGGCGACTGACCGGCCGCGTCATCGCCCGCGTCGCGAGCGGCGCGGGGCACCGGCGGAGGCGCAGCGACGCGCACCGATGCGACGACGGGCCCGGATGACCATCATCCGGGCCCGTCGTCTCGATGTGGTGCTCGATGCTCGGGGCGGGACTCGAACCCGCACAGCCTTGCGGCTACAGCGTCCTGAGCGCTGCGTGTATACCAGTTTCACCACCCGAGCCCTGTCGCGCGCCGGTCCGGCGGGCCGGGCGTGCCGCGGCACGAGGAGCGGAGCCATCGCGCCGGTCGCCGCGCGGAGCGGCGAAGAACACGAAATCTACCGGGCGCTGGAAGGCAAGTCAACGCGGCGGCGTTGCCGCTCCAGCGCGCCATCCCTAAGTTGCGACGATGCCGCGGCCGTGCCGCGCGCCCTCGCCCGCCGCCCCACGCCGATGCAGCAACCCCCCGCCGCCAAGGACGAGATCACCGTGATCGCGCGGAACAAGCGCGCGCGGCACGACTATCACATCCTCGACACGTGGGAGGCGGGCCTCGTCCTCACCGGCACCGAGGTGAAGTCGCTGCGGGATGGCAAGGCCAACCTCTCGGACGCGTACGCGGTGGTCAACGCCGGGGAGGTCTTCCTGCTCAACCTGCACATCTCGCCGTACGAGCGAGGCAACGTCTTCAACCACGAGCCGACGCGCACGCGGAAGCTGCTCCTCAACCGCAAGGAGATCCGGAAGCTGATCGGCTCCGTCGAGCGGCAGGGGCTCACGCTCATCCCCCTCGAGCTGTACTTCAAGCGCGGCAAGGCGAAGGTCGCCCTCGCCCTCGGCAAGGGGAAGAAGCTGCACGACAAGCGGGAGACCGCGCGCGAGCGCGACGCCGAGCGCGAGATGGCGCGGGCGGTGCGCGTCCGATGAGCTCCGTGCTCGCGACGGCGCTCCTCCTCGCGCTCCAGACGACGCCGGGCGATCCCGGAGACTCGCTGCGCATCCGCGCCGGCGACCGGTCGGCGACCGTGCCGCTCGTCGAGACCAACGGCGGGCTCGCCGTGCGGGCCGCGTCGCTCGCGCCACTCCTCTCCGGCGCGATCGTCGCCGACTCCGGCGGCCAGTACGTCCTTCGCCTCGCCGGCGTGGAGGTGCGGCTCGCCGAGCAGATTCCCTTCGCGAGCATCGGCGGCGCCGTCGTCCCGCTCGCCGCGGCGCCGTTCCGCGACGGCGACGGCCTCCACGTGCCGCTCCACCTCGTCGCCGAGCTCCTGCCGCGCTACGCGACAGGCGTGTCCTTCGATGTCGCGCGCGTCGAGCTGCGCGTGCCCGGCTCACTCCCGCGCGCCGTCGCCGAGGTCCCCGCGGCGACCACCCGGCCGGTCGCCGCGCCGGCGTCGGGGCCCGCCGCGGCACCGCGGCGGCCGGCCGGACGCAGCGCGCCGCGACCGGCGAATCGCAAGCGCGTGATCGTCGTCGACGCCGGGCACGGCGGCACGGACCCGGGGATGCGCGGTCCGTACGGCCGCAGTAGGAAGATCCGCGAGAAGGACGTCACGCTCGCCGTCGCCAGGCAGCTGCGCACGCTGCTCCAGCAGCGCGGCTACACGGTCGTCATGACGCGGACGACGGACACCCTGATCGCGCTGAGCGACCGCGGCCGGATCGCGAACCGCGCGGCGGGGGACCTGTTCCTCTCGATCCACGTGAACGCGGCCAACCCGCGCTGGCGAAATCCCGGTGCGGCGCGCGGCTTCGAGACCTACTTCCTCGCCGAGGCGAAGACGGAGGACGCGAAGCGCGTCGAGGAGATGGAGAACGAGAGCGTGCGCTTCGAGACGGGGGTCAACGCCCCCGACGACGATCCGCTCTCGTTCATCATCAACGACATGGCGCAGAACGAGCACCTGCGCAAGTCGAGCGAGCTCGCCGTCTTCGTCCAGACCAAGCTGGCCGGCGTGCATCCGAGCCCCAACCGCGGCGTGAAGCAGGCCGGGTTCAAGGTCCTCGTCACCGCGTACATGCCGGCGGTGCTCATCGAGATCGGCTTCGGCACGAACCCGACCGACGCGGACTTCGTCGCCAGCGCCGCGGGGCAGCGCAAGCTCGCCGACGCGATCGCCGACGCGACGCAGGAGTACCTGGAGCACTACGAGCGGCGCGTCCAGGCGAACGCGGCGCCGTGAGCCGGCGGCTCGCTCCGCTGTTCCTCCTCGCGCTCGCCGGCTGCGCGTACTTCAACGGGATCTACAACGCACGCGAGGCGGCGCGCGACGCCGAGCGTCACGAGCGCGCCGGACGCGAGGCGGAGGCGCGGGCGGCCTGGCTCCGCTCCGCGGCCTCGGCGGAGAGCGTCCTCGTCAGGCACGCCGACGACCGGTGGGGCGCCGAGGCGCTCTTCCTCGCCGGGCGCGGACTCGCGCTCGGCGCGCGCTGCGAGCGCGCCCTTCCGCTCCTCGAGCGGTACCTCGCCGGCGGCGATCCCGATGCCCCGCAGCGTGCCGCGGCCGCGCTCGCCGTCGGGCGATGCCTCCTCGACGAGGGGCGCGCCACCGACGCGCTCGCCGTGCTCGCCCCGCTCGCCGCGAGCGGGGCCGCCGGTGCCGAGGCCGCGCGCTGGGCCGCGCGCGCCGCCCTCGTCCTCGAGCGCGACGCGGACGCGACCCGATTCCTCGTGGCGCTCCCCGAGGAGGAGCGCCAGTGGGAGTGGCTCGATGCGGCGCTCGCCCGGGGCGATCACGCGCGGGCCGAGTCGCTCCTCGTGCTGCGCGCTGCCGCGGGCGACGCCAGCCGCGACGTCCCCGCCGCGCTG
>DASUSM010000131.1:0-18241 GCA_036375115.1 Gemmatimonadaceae bacterium
CGAGCCGCGGGCTACGTGACCAGCTGGGAGGAAGACGGCAGACGTCTGATTGCGTACTGGCTCGGGCGGGAGTACTGGGGTCGAGGCCTGGCCCGCTCAGCGGTCGACGAATTCTTGAGGATTCACGAACGCCAGCGGCCGATCCATGCGTACGTTGCGCTATCGAATGCGCGCTCCATTCGCGTGCTCGAGAAGTGCGGGTTCGAACGCGCAGGTGAGCCTACGGTGGGGCCGGACGGGGTGGCAGAGGCTCTATTTCAGTTCGATGGGGTGGCCTAGTCGACGCCAGCCAGACCACGTCGGTCATTGATGGGGAGGGTATCATGACCGGGGCATCCCGACCGTCAGGAGTCATCACTCACGGGCTCATGGCCGTGTTCCTCGCACTCGGAGTGTTCTGGACGCTCCGAGCGATCTGGGCGGCCATGCCGCACTCCGGCGTCAGCTGGCGCCTCCTGCTTCGGGCGCTGACGGCGCTGGGGTTCGTCTTGCTCACGGCGCGCGAGCTACGCGCAGTCCTCGCCGCCCGCCGAAGCCGTCAGCGGCCGAGCTCGGACCCGCAGGCGGGCCGACGACACGTTGAAGCCGTCGGTCGCGAGTTTGCTGCGTCAGGTTCGGGCCGCCGTCGGACGTACGGAGCCATGGCGGGCTCCTCACCCCCTCATCCCGGAATTGCTCGCAGCTTTGGACGTTAGGCGACGGGGAGTCCCAAATGGCGCACGAGTTACTCTATAAGCAATCGGCAGTGCTGATCGCCATCGCGCTGCTCGGGGTCATGGTGCTCGGGGCGGAACTCGGATATAGGCTCGGTCGCCGGGGACGCCAAGCCCTGGATGAGCCGAGGCGAACGCAGATAATATCGATTCAGGTCGCCACCTTGGGCCTGCTCGCCCTCCTTCTTGGATTCACGTTTGCCATGGCGCTGTCCCGATTCGAGTACCGGAAGCAGATGGTGGTTCAAGAATCCAACGCGATCGGTACCGCCGCCCTTCGGTCTCAATTCCTGCCCGCCTCTCGTGACGACGAGGTAGACGAGCTCTTTCGTCGTTATGTTGACATTCGGTTGGAGTCCGTCCTCCGCACCGAACAGGGTTCGTCAGACCGAGAGCGATTGGACTTGGAGGTGCGGCAAATCCAGCATCGGCTGTGGCGCATCGCGACTGAAGCCGCCGAGGCAGATTCGCGATCGATCCCATTGGGCTTGTTCACGCATGCAATGAACGAGGTCATCGACATCAAGACGGAGCGCGACATCGCCGTGGCGAATCATGTGCCAGAGAGCGTGCTGCTATTCCTGTCGGCGTTGGCAGTCGTCGTGGCCGTCGTCCTGGGGTACGGGAACGGGCTGGCAGGCCGTCGCATCAGGACCCTGACAGCGGCCTACTGTGTCATCGTCGTCTTGGTCATCGTGCTCACCATAGACCTGGATCATCCACAGCGGGGACTCGCTCGTACGAGTCAGGAAAGCATGAAGGATTTGCAGGAGATCATGGATGCCAGGCGCCGATGACGTCGCGGTCCTTGGTCGGGCGATCGGTTCGGAAATACCGGGCAACGACCACGACGCCGAGCGGCCGGGGCGATCGGTAACACGTAGGCCGGGGACAGGGGTAACACTGTCGGGGTATGATTGTGCGCGCCTGCAGCCTCGGGGTGCTCCAGGCCGTGGAGTGTCGGTACGGCCGTGTCGCAGCACCGGGATTTCGTCGAGGACGCCACGCGCGGCTGCTTCCCGATGCGCGCGCTTCGTGCGCGACACGGAGTCGGCCCGCGCGTCGCCTGCAAGTGGGGTCGCCCGCCATGAGGCGCTCGGGGACGATGCGTCGGCGAGCTGGTGCCACCATGCGAGCCGAGGCTATCGATCCCGCCTTCGCGATCCGGACTACTCGGCGTATTTCGGGTGCGCTACGTGAGCCGGAACGGTGGCGGTCCCTGGCACGCGTCGGGCTCGAGGAGGTCGAGGAGCTCGCCGCCACGTTCGCCCCGATCGACGCGCCTGACGGCCCGTCGATCCAGCCCAGCGACAAGCCCGTGATCTGAGGTCGCGCGTCAGCCGCGGGCGCAGCGCCCCGGCGGGTGCTCCCCCTTCCCGCACCGCGACGGCACCCGCACCTTGACGTCTGTCGCTACGCCACTCGCGCCGCCGCCACGCATACCGAGACCCCCGATGTCCCGCGCCGCCCTCCTCTCGCTCCCGCTCCTCCTCCTGGCTGCTCTGCCCCCCGCGCGATCCGCGGCGGCGCAGGACGCCGCGGCCGCGAGGCTCCCGTCCGTCGCGCTGCCGGCGGAGCTCGACCGCGTGCTCCGCGACTACGAGCGCGGCTGGCGCGCGCGCGACGCGGCGGCGCTCGCCGCGCTGTTCACCGAGGACGGCTTCGTCCTCTCCGGCGGCCGGCCGCCGGTGCGCGGACGCGCCGCCGTGCAGGAGCGCTACACGGGGTCGGGCGGACCGCTCCACCTCCGGGCGATCGCCGTCGCGACCGACGACACCGTCGGCTACATCGTCGGCACGTACGGTCCGACGCCCGAGGAGATCGACCTCGGCAAGTTCGTGCTCCTCCTGCGCCGGCGGCCGGGCGGACCGTGGCTCATCGCCGCGGACATGGACAACCCGAGCCAGCCGATGCGCGCGCGACCCGCGCCGGGTACGCCGGCCGCGCCCCCCGAGTAGCGCGCGCCAGGCACGACGAACGGCGCGGCCGCCACGGATGCCGAATCTCGCCGCGAGCCATGATCCGCTCACGTCGCTCGAGGCGGCGGCGCTGCGGCCGCGCACCGCGCCCGAGCTGATCGATGCCGCCGCGGTGCTCACGCGGCGGCACTATCCGCCGCTGCTCCTGCTCACCGCGCTCGGGCTGCTCGCGTCGGCGCCGGTCTATCTCGGCTACGAGCTGCTCCCCGAGCACACGATCGCCGGCCTCCCGCGCGTCGCGGCCGAGGTGTACGAGACGCTCACCGGATGCCTCCTCGGCGGCGTCATGGTCGCCGCGGCGAGCGATGCATACCTCGGGCGGGGGGTGGACATCCCGCGCTGCCTGCGCGCCGCCGTGTCGCGCGCGTGGCCGCTGATCGTCTCCTGCGTGCTCGCGATGGTGGCGACGCTCGCCGGACTCGCGCTCCTCGTCGTCCCCGGGCTCCTCGTGATCGTCCGCTTGTTCGCGGTGACGCCGGCCGTCGTCGTCGAGGGGCGCGGCGCGCTCGAGGCGATCCGGCGCTCCGCGGCGCTCTCCCGCGGCATCGGGTGGAAGATCCTCGCGACGGTCGGCGTGCCGACCGCCGCGATCATGGCCGTCTGGATCGCCCTGATGCTCCTCTTCGAGGCGTGGACCGGGCGCGAGGCGAGCGCGACGTACCTCGCGTCGGTCGTGACGTCGCTCGCGTCGCCCTTCCTGTACGTGCTCGCGACGATGACGTACTACGACGCGCGAATCGTGCGGGAGGGGCTGGACCTGGAGCTGATGACGAACGCGCTCGGGCGCGAGGCGGAGCCGCGCGGCCCGTGAGTGCCGACGGCGGTCGCGCAGGGCGACCGAGCATTGCGTCCGCCGCGGCCCCGCGTTCTACTTCTTCATGAGCCGCTCGTGACGAGCGGCTCGAGCGCTCCGCGCCCGACCGCGCATCCGCGGCGCGCGCGTCCGTTCACTCCGCCCCGTCCACGACTCGCCATGAGGCTGCCAGCACTCTCCCTCTCCGCGCTCGCGCTCGCCGCGTGCGTCACGCCGGCGCCGCACGGCGTGAATCCCGCCGCCGCACCGTCGGGCGCGGCAACGCCGCCCGCCGCGCCGTCGATCGATCCGGCGCGCCTCGCGCAGCACGTCCGCGTCCTCGCCGCCGACTCGCTCCTCGGGCGCGGTCCGGCGACGCCCGGCGAGGAGAAGACGGTGTCCTACATCGCGGCGCAGCTCCGCGCCGCGGGGCTCCGGCCCGGCGGGCCGGACGGCAGCTGGTACCAGGAGGTCCCGCTCAACCAGTACGAGATCGTCGGGACGCCGCGCCTGACGTTCGACGTCGCCGGCCGCCGCATCGACGTGACGCAGGGAGAGGAGATCGCGGTCCGGGCGAGCATGCAGAACGTCGACCGCGTCGCCGTCGCCGCACCGCTCGTCTTCCTCGGCTACGGCGTGAACGCGCCGGAGCGCGACTGGAACGACTTCCAGGCCGCCGACCTGCGCGGCAAGGTCGGCGTCGTCCTCGTCAACGACCCCGACTTCGAGACGGGGGAGGGGGACTTCGGCGGCAAGGCGATGACCTACTACGGCCGCTGGACGTACAAGTACGAGGAGGCGGCGCGGCAGGGGCTGTCGGGTCTCCTCATCGTGCACGAGACGGAGCCCGCGTCGTACGGCTGGGCGACGGTGAAGAACTCGAACACGAACACGATGTTCGACATCGTGCGCGCGAACCCGGCCGAGGTGCACCCGCTCGTCGAGGGGTGGATCCAGCGCGACTTCGCGGTCGAGCTGCTGCGGAGCGCGGGGCTCGACTTCGAGGCGCTGAAGCGCCAGGCGCGGACTCGCGACTTCCGCCCGGTGCCGATCGGCGACGCGACCTTCGCCGCGAGCTACGACGTGCGGCGCGAGACGATCCGCTCGAAGAACGTCCTCGCGCGCCTCCCCGGCAGCGCGCGTCCGGACGAGACGATCCTCTACGGCGCGCACTGGGACCACCTCGGCGTCGGCGCGCCCGACGCGCGCGGCGACAGCATCTACAACGGCGCGGTGGACAACGCGACGGGGATCGCGGCGCTGCTCGAGCTCGCCCGCGTCTTCGCCGCCGGGCCGGCGCCGGAGCGCTCGATCGTCTTCGCCGCGTGGACGGCCGAGGAGAAGGGGCTGCTCGGCAGCGAGTACTACGCCGCGAATCCCGTCTACCCGCTCGAGACGACGGTCGCGGGCTTCAACATCGACGCGCTCGCGCCGACCGGTCCGTCGCGCGACGTACTCGTCGTCGGCTACGGCCAGAGCGAGCTCGAGGACCGGCTCGAGCGCGTGCTGGCGTCGGGCGGGCGCGCGATCGCGCGCGACCCGCATCCGGAGGCGGGCTACTTCTTCCGCTCCGACCACTTCCCGATGGCGAAGCGCGGCGTGCCGATGCTCTACGTGGACAGCGGCGTGGACCTGCTCGAGGGCGGCACGGCGGCGGGCGATGCGGCCGACGCGGCGTACCGGCGCGACCGCTACCACCAGCCGGCCGACGAGTTCGACGCGGGGACGTGGAACTTCCTCGGGATGGCGCAGGACGTCGCCGTGCTCCACCGGCTCGGCATGGAGCTGGCCGCCACGCGCGAGTGGCCGAACTACCGCGCGACGTCGGAGTTCCGCCCGATCCGCGACGCATCGGCGGCGCGCCGGCAGTAGGCCCTCGTCAGGCGTGGGGTCGACACGCGACCCCCGTCGCCCCGTGCCGCCGCGCCGCTGCGCGGGGACGGCCACAACCACGACCCCCTACGTCGCTGGTTCCGCCTCGCCGCGCATCGCGAGGACGAGCGCGGTCTTCCGCTCGTGCAGGCCGCGCTCGAGCCCGACCGGGTAGCGGTGCGGGTTGACGAGGCGCTTGATGCCGGCGTGGAAGCCGGCGAGCCCGCGCCGCGCACGGTCGCGCGCGACGGCGACCGGCTCCGCGTCGCGCACGCGCCTGCCGGCGCGCATCGCCGGCTCGAGCAGGAGCGTGAACGGCGCATCGGCGGCGAACCGCTTGCGCCGCGTCGGGTCGCGGGGGTCCACCATCGTCGCGGCGCCCGACGGGAGCGGCGCGGACTCGTCGATCAGCATGTCGCCGGCGAACTCGCCGCGCGCCGGGTCGTCGCGCGACTCGTGGTAGCGGCGCACCTGGAGCAGCCCCGGCGTCGTCGTCTTGGCCGCCTGCTCGGAGACCTTCACGCGCGGCGTCCATCGGCCATCGCCGCCGCGCAGCGCGGCGAGCTTGTAGACGATGCCGAGCGCCGGCTGGTCGAAGGCGGTGGCGAGGCGCGTGCCGACGCCCCAGACGGCGATCGGCGCGCCCTGCGCCTTGAGGCTGGTGATGACGTGCTCGTCGAGCTCGTTCGTCGCGAGGATCTTCGTGTCGCCGAAGCCCGCGGCGTCGAGCATTCGCCGCGCCTCGAGGGCGAGATAGGCGAGGTCGCCCGAGTCGAGGCGCACGCCGAGCAGGCGGTGGCCGCGCTCGCGCAGCGCGCGCCCGGCCTCGATCGCGTGCCGCACCCCGGCCAGTGTGTCATACGTGTCGACGAGCAGTACGACGTTGTTCGGGAGCGCAGCGGCGTACGCCGCGAACGCCTCGCGCTCGTCGTCGAAGACCATCACCCAGCTGTGCGCGTGCGTCCCGCTGACGGGGATCCCGTACCGCTGTCCGGCGAGGACGTTGGACGTCGCGGTGCAGCCGCCGATGTACGCCGCGCGGCTCGCGGCGAGCCCGCCGTCCGGCCCCTGCGCGCGGCGCAGCCCGAACTCCACGACGTCGCCATCGCCGGCCGCGAGGCGCATCCGCGCCGCCTTCGTGGCGACGAGCGTCGGGAAGCCGATGTGCGCGAGCAGGGCGGTCTCGACGAGCTGCGCCTGGAGGAGCGGTCCGCGCACGCGCACCAGCGGCTCGTCGGGAAAGGCGATGCTTCCCTCGGGCACCATGTCCACGTCGAGCGCGAGGCGCATCCCGCCGAGCATCTCGAGGAACGCCGGCGGGAAGAGCGGCGCGCCGTCGGCGCCGGCGAGCGTCGCGAGGTACGCGAGGTCGTCGTCCGTGAAGCGCAGCGCTTCGAGGTACTCGAGCGCGGGCTCGAGCCCGCAGGCGATGGTGTAGCCGCCGCGGAAGGGCGCGCTGCGGAAGTAGACGTGGAACGCCGCCTCCTGGTCCGCGCGTCCGGCGCGCCAGTAGCCGAGCGCCATCGTGAGCTGGTACAGGTCGGTGAGCAGCGCGGACGACGCGGGATCGGGTCGGGGCATGGGCGAGTCGTGGGGAGAGCGCGAGGTCGGACGTAAGGACATCTGTACAGGGTCGGGGTCGGAGCGCAACTTCGAGTGGCGCTCGGCGCTCGGCGCTCGGCGCTCGGCGGCTCGCGCCGCGAGGCGCCGTCCCGACACTCGACCGCGCGATCCATGCACACCAGGACATCCCTCGCCGAGGACCTCAGCCGGCTCGGCGTCGCGCCGGGCGACGTCCTCATGGTGCACGCGTCGGTGCGCGCCGTCGGCGAGGTGGCCGGGGGCGCGGACGAGATCCACCTCGCGATCTCGGATGCCGTCGGCGCGCAGGGGACGATGTTCATGTACGCGGGGTGCCCGCGCCACGTGGACGAGGTCGGGCGCGGCAACCTGACGCCCGAGCAGGAGGCGGAGCTCCTCGAGACGCTGCCGCCCTTCGACCCGCTCACCGCGCGGTCGGACCGCGGCAACGGCGCGCTCGTCGAGCTGCTGCGCACGTACCCGGGCACGCGCGTCAACCCGCACGTCGCGCGCTTCGCCGTCCGCGGCGCGCAGGCGGACCGCCTGCTCTCGGGGCAGCCGTGGGATTACGCCTTCGGTCGCGGCTCGCTGCTCGAGCGCTTCGTGGAGCTCGACGGGAAGATCCTCCTGCTCGGCAGCGACCACGACGCCGTCACCTTCCTGCACTACGCCGAGCACATCGTCGACGTCCCCGGCAAGCGCGTCGCGCGCTTCCGCGTGCCGGTGCTCGAGGGCGGCGTGCGCGTCTGGCGCGAGATGAAGGAGGTCGACACGTCCGGCGACGGCGCCCACGAGAGCTGGCCCGCCGACTTCTTCGCGCGGATCGTGGACGGTCATCTCGCGGCGACGGGGAATCGCGGCGGCCGCGTGGGCGACGCGGCGAGCCACCTGATGCCGGCGCGCGCACTCCTCGAGCACGCGCTCGGGGCGATGCGCGACGTCGCCGCCGCGGGCGCGCGCCGGCAGCGTGCGGCCGAGCCGGGATCGTCGGTCTCGGGAAGGACATGAGAGGACTCCAATCTTCTCCCTCTGGCCTTCGGGCGGTCCGAGACCCATGTTGGCGGGTGCGCCGCGCTCGTGAGCACGTTCCGGGTCACGGGATCGCGGCGGCCGCACGGCCGCGCGGCGCACCTTCGCCCGAACGGGACACGCGATGAACGACGAGCACGCACGGCACTACTGGCAGCGTCACTCGATTCCGTGCCTCGATCAGGGGAGCGTCTGGATCGAGCGCAATCGCTCGTGGATCGAGGAGCAGGCGAGCCTGCATCCGGGATTCGGTGACGCGCTGCGCAGCATCGCGCTCGATGCGCTGGCCTCGGAGCAACCGCTCGACGTGCGGCGGGCACTGAGCGCGCTCGCCGTGCTCGGCACCGACGACGACGTGCCGCGCCTGCGCGAGGTCGCAACGGAGCGCGGCGGGATCGTCGCGCGCGACGCCGGCGCGGCGGTCGAGGAGATCGAGAAGCACCGGCGGACCGCCCAGCGCCGCTCCGGGATCGGATGAACGGCACGACCGACTAGCGGGCGGATCGCGCGCCATCGGCCGACGCCGGTCCGGGGCCGCCCGCCCGTCCTCCGCAGCCCAGGAGGCGTTCCATGATCCTCGTCGCCGGCGCCACCGGCCACCTCGGCGGGGAGATCTGCCGCCGACTCGTCGCGGCGGGCCGCAGCGTGCGCGGCCTCGTCCGTCCCACGTCCGATCCCGCCGCCGTCGCGCGGCTCCGAACGCTCGGCGTCGAAACCGTCGAGGGTGACCTGAAGGATCCGGCGTCGCTCGCGCGCGCCTGCCTCGACGTGGATGCCGTGATCTCGACGGTGACGACGATGCGCTCGCGACAGCCGGACGACGGGATCGAGACGACGGACCAGGCCGGACAGGTCGCGCTCGTCGACGCGGCGTGCAGCGCCAGCGTCGGCCGCTTCGTCTACGTGTCGTACTCCGGGCAGATCGGCGTGGACGATCCGCTGACGACGGCGAAGCGCGCCGTCGAGCGGCGCCTGCGCGAGTGCGGCATGACGTACACCGTGCTGCGCCCGAGCTGCTTCATGGAGGCGTGGCTCAGCCCGACGCTCGGCTTCGACTTCCCGAACGCGCGGGCGATGGTGTACGGCTCCGGCCAGGCGAAGCTCAGCTGGGTGTCGCTCGGCGACGTCGCCGCCTTCGCGGCGCGCGCGGTGGACGACCCGCAGTGCGCGAACGCGACGATCGAGCTCGGCGGGCCGGAGGCGCTGAGCCCCCTCGAGGTCGTGCGCATCTTCGAGGAGACGGGGAAGCGCCGTTTCACGGTGGAGCACGTCCCCGAGGAGGCGCTGCGCGCGCAGGCGGCGAGCGCCCCGGATTCGCTCCAGAAGACGTTCGCCGCGCTGATGCTCGCCGTCGCCCAGGGGGACGCGATCCCGATGGACGAGACGCTCGACCGCTACCAGCTCCGTCTGATGTCGGTCCGCGACTACGCGAGCGCGGCGGTGGCGCAGGCGTAGTCGCGGAGGCGGCGCTCGGTCACGGCGACGTGCTCGTCGTGCTGAACTGGGCGGAGCGCCTGCGGGCGTCCGAGCGCTGACGACGGGTATGGCGCGCGACGTTGCCCTGGAGCCTCGTCCCGCCTAGACTCGCCGGGGTGCCGCGCCAAGGCGCCACGTCCACTTCGCGGAGACCGAGCATGAGAATCGGCGAGGGCCTGCTCCCCGAGCTCGACCAGGAGATGGCGACGACGCGCCGCGTGATCGCGCGGGTCCCGGCCGACCGCGGGGAGTGGCGGCCGCACCCGAAGTCCTTCCCGCTCGGCCACCTCGCGCAGCTCGTCGCGACGATGCCGGGGTGGATCGGGCGCACCATCCGCGACCCGAAGATCGACCTCTCGAGCGGGCCGGGATACTCGTACGAGACGACGGAGACGCTGCTCGAGCGGTTCGACGCCCTCGTGCGCGACGCGCGCGAGGCCCTCGCCTCGGTGAGCGACGCGACGCTCGCCGAGCCGTGGTCGCTCACCCACGGCGAGCGCGTCCTCTTCACGTTGCCGCGCGGGGCGGTCGTGCGGCAGACCATCAATCATCTCGTGCACCACCGCGGCCAGCTCACGGTGTACCTGCGGCTGCTCGACGTCCCCGTTCCGTCGATCTACGGACCCACGGCGGACGAGCCGTGGTGACGGTTCGCGTCGCGCGCTGACGGGCGCTCGACCGGGTCCGGAGTCGTGTCGCAGGAGCTCTTCCTCGCCGCCGTCGGCGTCGTGTCCGTGCTCGCCGGCGCGACGGCCGCCGTCGCCGGCTTCGGGATCGGGAGCCTTCTCACACCCCTCGTCGCCCTCGAGCTCGGCGGTGTCGCCGCCGTCGCCACGGTCGCGGTGCCGCACGCCGTCGCGACGGCGCTGCGCGCCTGGCGACTTCGTCGCGCCATCGACTGGCCGCTGATGATGCGCTTCGGGCTCCTCAGCGCCGCCGGCGGACTCGCCGGCGCGCTCCTCTTCGCGCGACTCGGCGGCGACGCGCTCCTGCGCATCCTCGGCGCGCTGCTCGTGCTCACCGCGCTCGGCGTCCTCGGCGGGCTCGCCGAGCGCGTGCGGCTCCGCGGCGGGATCGTCTGGGCGCTCGGCGTCCTCTCGGGCTTCTTCGGCGGCGTCGTCGGAAACCAGGGCGGCCTCCGCGCGGCGGCGCTCCTCGGCTTCGGCCTCTCTCCCGCCGCCTTCGTCGCGACGAGCACGGCGACGGGGCTCCTCGTCGATGCCGCGCGCGCGCCGCTCTATCTCTGGCGCGCCGGCGGGGCGGTCGCGGACGCCTGGGCGATCGTCGCCGTCGCCACGGCGGGCGTCGTCGCCGGCACGCTGCTCGGCGAGCGGCTGCTCTTCGGGCTCTCGGTCGAAGACTTCCGCCGGCTCGTCGCCGCGCTCGTCGGGCTCCTCGGCGTGTGGCTGCTGTTCGGCGCGGCGTGAGCTCTGGCGGGAACACGCGCGAGAACGCGCGCGAGAACGCGCGCGATGGCGCACCCGATGTGCGCGCCGCGCCGAGCGCGCTCTGGACGATCGGGCACTCGACGCGCGCCGTCGAGGAGCTGCTCGCCGTGCTCGACGCGTACGACATCGAGACGGTCGTGGACGTGCGCCGCTTCCCCGGCTCGCGCCGGCTCCCGCAGTTCGGCGCCGAGGCGCTCGACGGCGCGCTCGGCGGCCGCGGGATCGGCTACCGCTGGATCGCCGCGCTCGGAGGACGCCGGCGTCCGGAGCCGGACTCGCCGAACACCGGGTGGCGCCATCCGGCCTTCCGCGCCTACGCCGACCACGTCGCGAGCGAGGAGTTCGCCGAGGGGCTGTTCGAGCTCCTCATGATCGCCGGCGGCGCGCGCACCGCGATCATGTGCGCGGAGGTGCTCTGGTGGCGCTGTCACCGCCGCCTGATCGCCGACGTTCTCGTCTCGCTCGGCCTCGAGGTCGTGCACATCCGCGACGAGCGCCAGGCGGAGCCGCACCGCCTCGTCGCGCCCGCGCGCCTCGCGCGCGGGCGGCTGAGCTGGACGGCGGGGTGAGGGCGCGGGACTTCGGTTGGCGCGCTCCATGCAGCCCGCGTCGCCGCTCCCGGAAGGAGGAACTCATGGCGAAGTGCGAGGTCTGCGGCAACGACTACTACCTGGCGTTCCAGGTCGTCGCCGCGGGCAACACCCACACCTTCGACAGCTTCGAGTGCGCGATCCACCGGCTCGCGCCGGTCTGCGATCACTGCGGCTGCAAGATCGTCGGCCACGGCATCGAGGCGAACGGCACCTTCTTCTGCTGCGCGCACTGCGCGCACGCGGAGGGAGCGACGCGGATCGTCGACAACGCGGCGCACGCGAAACCGGACTGACGCACCCCGAGACGACATGCCCCGACATCGACGGCGCATCGGCATCGGCGCCTTCCTGCTTCTCGCTGCGTGCGCGGGCGGTGCGGAGCGGAGCGACACGAGCGGCGCGGCGCCCGGCACCGCCGACAGCGCGCCCGTCGTCGCCTGCACGATGATCGGCTGCGAGGACCAGCTGGTCCTCCGGCTCGCGGGCGCGCCCGCCGGTCCGTTCCGCGTCGAGCTTCAGGTGCCGGGAGCGAGCGGCGACTCCGCGCGGCGCACCTTCGAGTGTCCCGCGGGGCAGACGTGCAGCGACATCCCCTTCCCGGGCTTCGTGCCGGAGCGCGTCACCGCGCGCATCGTCGCCGGGCGCGACACGACGGTGCAGGAGCTCACGCCGACCTATCGGACGGAGTACCCGAACGGTCCGCAGTGCCCGCCTGGGTGCCGCATCGCGCGCGAGTCGGTCACGGTGCGATCGGGCTCGTAGCCGGCCCGCCGCGCACGAGGACGAGGAGCGCCGCCACGCGCGTCTCCGCGGGGCCGCGGCCGGCGCCGCGCCGCGCGTGCAGCTCGCCGAACGCGCCGAGGGCGCGCAGCCACGCCTCGTCCGGCATAGGCGCCGCGGCGAGCGCGCCGAGGACGCGCTCGGCGCCGATCCCGCACGGCGACGTCGCGACATCGCGCGCGCGGGCGACGAGCGGGGCCAGCGCGCCACGGCGGTGCATCGGCGCGCCGGCGGCGATCTTCGCGATCCGCCTGACGACGTCGCGCCGGGCGCGCGAGGACGCGACGCGAACGAGGTCCACCGCCTCGGCGGCCGCCGCGCAGGCGATCCATCGCTCGAGCGCGCGACGCGCCGAGCAGAGGGCCAGCGCGCCCGTCGGGTCGTCCGCGTCCAGCGGCGTCGCACCGTCGGCGATGGCGATCACGGCCGCGATGCAGGCCGGCTCCGCGGAGGGACCGCCGCCGTCGAGCGCGCCGAGCAGCCGCGGAGCGGCGCCGTCCTCGAGCAGGGCGAGCCACCCGTCGCGCTCCGCGGCGCAGACGGCGGCGAGCGGCTCGCCGAAATCGGTCCCCGCGCCGCAGGCGGCGACGAGCGCATCGCCGGTGTCGGGCTCGGCACCGCAGGCGGCGACGGGCGCATCGCCGGCGTCCGGCTCCCGCGACGCCGGCGCGAGCCACCGCCGGAGCGTCGCGCGAATCGTCTCGGTGGCGGCGGGGATGCTCGGCGACTCCGCCGTCGCCCCTGTGACAGTCGAAGCCGGCGCGTCGGACGTCGCGCCGTCGAGCGCGCCGGGGACGATCGTTCCGGCGATCCCGGCGACGTGCGCCGCCGCGCCGAGCTTCCGGCGGAGCCGCCGCTCCATGTCGAGCAGCGCGGCCGCCGCGGCGGGCGGGCGCATCATGTAGACGGCGACGCGGTCGCGCGCGGCGCCGAGGCGGGCCAGCCGGCCGACGCGCTGCTCGAGGCGCGCCGGCGTCCAGGGAAGGTCGAGGTGCACCGCGACCGAGGCGTCCTGGAGGTTGACGCCCTCGCTGAGCAGGTCGGTCGTGACGAGCAGGTCGATGCGCTCGGCGGCGCGCGGCTCGTCCCGTCCGTTCGCGCGCGGCGCGAAGCGGGCGACGGCGTCGTCTCGCGCGAGCCGTCCGCCGGCGACCTCCGCGCCGCCGGCCGTGAGGGCGGCGACGCGCGGGCTCGCGCGCAACTCGCGGAAGAGCGCGCGCACGGTGTCCGCGGACTGGGTGAAGGCGACGATGCGCTCGCCGGGGTGCCGGGCGCGCACCGAGAGCAGCGCGGCGGCGCGCCGGGCGTCCGCGCCGCCGTACGCGTCGAGCGTCTCGAGCGCCGTGCGGACCCCGGCGAGGTGCGCCTCGACCGCGGCCCGGACGTCGCCCCCGGATTCGCCGCCGAGCGGAGCGCCGTTCGCGTCACCGAGCAGGTGCGGCAGCTCGAGCTGCACGGCGTCGTCGCCGACGATCCAGCGACGCAGGTCGGCCCGCGCCGGGAGCGCGCCGCTGTCCAGCGCGGCGAGGAGCGCCGTCCCGGCGACGAGTCGCCGCCGCAGCGCCGCGCGGAGCGCCCCCTCGCTCGACGCCCACTGCCTGACGAGCCCGAGGAGGACGAGCGCGCCGCCGTCGCCGGCATCCGCGGCCGGCACCGGCGGCGGGAGGGCGAGCAGCGCGGCGAGCGGCGCGTCGCTCCCGCCCGGATCGATCGGCACCGGTGGAAGGACGCGCGGCAGCGCGTCGCCGGTCGCGGCCGTGCGCCGGACGATGCAGCGCGCGAGGTCGGCGCCGTCGAGGCGGTGCGCCCGACTGCCGAGGAAGAGGCCGAGCAGCGCCTCGAGGTCGCCGGCGCGGTTGTGCACCGGCGTCGCGCTGAGCAGGAGCACGCGTGCCGCCGCGCAGAGCGTGGCGAGCGCCCGGTGGCGGCGCGTCGCCGGGTTGCGCGCGTGGTGCGCCTCGTCGACGACGACGAGGTCCGGCCGGACGTCGGGCACGCGGCCGCGGCCGAGCGACTCGATCGAGACGATCGGCGCGGCGAAGCCCGTCGTCTCCATGGCGCTGCGCCACATCCCGCGCAGCGCCGCCGGCGCCACGACGAGCGGGCTCGCCGCCTCGCGCGCGAGGGCGAGGGCGACGTACGTCTTCCCGAGCCCGGTCGCATCGGCGAGGAGCGCGCCGCCGAGCTCCGCGAGGGGCGCGCGGAGCCGCGCGACCGCCTCGCGCTGGTGCGGCCGCAGCACGACCGCGCCGAGCACCGCGCCGCCGGGCGCGGTGCCGCCCGCCGCCTCGTCGTCCGCCACGCGCGTGCCCGCTGCCGCGGCACCCGTCGCGCCGGCCGCGCCGAGCACCGCCCGCGCGATCCGCGCGCGCACGGCGTACGCATCGGCCGGGATCACTCCTCGCTCCAGCAGAGGAGCGGCGCGATCGCGGCGCCATCGAGGCCGTACGCCTCGAGCGCACCGTCGAGCAGCTCGGCCGGCGACGGCACGTCCCCCGACGTGGCGCGAGCGCCGAGCGGCGCGAGGAGCGCGCGGGCGCGCGGCCAGTCGCGCGGCAGCGGGAGGCGTCCGACGGTCCAGGCGAGGAAGCGCACATAGCCGCCGCGCGCCGGCTCCGCCAGCGCGCGGAGCCACGCCGCGGCGAGCGGGCCGTTGAGGAGCGCGGCGATGGCGAGCGCGTCGTCGAGCGCGGGGCAGGGAAGGACGTAGCAGCTGTTCAGCGCCACGCAGGGGTCGCCGGCCGGAACGACCGCCGCGCGCGGCACGCGCCCGATGTCCGCCCAGACGACGCGCGGGCGCGACGCGTCGGCCGCCTCCGGCCGGAAGAGCGACCACCACCGCTCGCGTCCGCGTCCGTCGGCTCGCGCGGCGAGGCGCGACCGCCACGGCGCGAGCCACCGCGCGGCGAGCGGCGGGAGGCGCTCCAGCGGCCGGCGGTCGGCCCCGTGCGTCCAGAGGAGCCGTTCGCCGTCCGGCTCCGCGCGCCACGCCGCCACCGTCTCGCCGCGCAGGAGCGGGCGAAGGAGCGCGGCCTCGACGTCGCCCTCGCGCTCGCCAGAGCGCACGCGTGCGACGCCACGCTCCACGGCGAGGACGCGCACGGCGAACGCGGCGTTGCACCCCGATTTCACCCCGAGGATCGGGGTGCCGAGCGGACTGCGCGAGAGCGGCGTGCCGGCGGCGATGATACGGTCGAAGGCCGCGCGGGCGGCGGGCGGGAGGAGGAGCCATGGACTCCCCGGCGAGTCGTCGAGCGCGAGCCGTCGCGGCGCGACGCGCCACTCGCTCGCCCCCACACGGCCGCGCACGACGACGGCGCACCGCGGCGGCGCGTCCGCGTCCTGCGCGGCGAGGACGGAGTGCCGGCGCGCGACGAGCACCGACGGATAGACCGCGGCGTCGAATGCGGACTCCGCGCGCGACCAGTCCTCCAGCCGCAGCAGCTCGGCGTCCCGCAGGAGCAGCGCGCGCACCCCGCCGCCGGCGAGCGAGCGCCAGAGCTTCATCGGCAGCAGGTAGGCGACGACGGCGCCCGGCCGCGAAAGGGCGAGGGCGCGCTCGACGAACATCGCGGCGAGGTCCGCCTGCGCGCCGAACGCGGCGCCGCCGCGCGCGTCGTCGCTCCCCTCGCGCCAGGCCGCGCCCCGGAAGACGGTGAAGGCGCGGCGGAGCGCCGCCCGTGCGGCGGGCGGGATGCGGTGCAGCCGGACCCACGGCGGGTTGCCGACGACCGCGTCGAAGCCGCCGTCGTCCACCACGTCGGCGAAGTGCGTGTGCCAGGAGAACGGAAGCGCCGAGGAATCGCGTAATGCACGCTCGCGTCGCCGTAGCGCGCGTGCCCGCTCCCGGAGCGCGGCGGCCTCGTCGTCGAGCGCCGCGGCGCGGTGCCGCTCGCCGAAGAGGTCGCGCCCGCGTCGCACGATCGCCATCTCGCGACGCGCCGCCGCGACCGCAGCGAGATCGCGCGCGACCGCATCGAGCGCGCGCCGCCGCTCGGCGCGGTCGAGGGCGCGGGCCAACCCGTGCTTCGACGGGCCCGCGGCGCGCGCGTAGCGCTCGCGCAGGCGCACGAGGGCACGCGACCCGCCCGCCGCGCCGGGGAGGACCTCGCCGGCGAGCGCATCGCCGACGCGGACGTTGCGGTCGAGGTTGGGAAGCGGGCGCACGCGCATCGGATCGGACTCCTCGTCCTCCACGGAGACGGAGAGCCAGAGGCGCAGCTCGCACAGCCAGACGGCCGCCGGGTTGACGTCCACGCCGAAGATGGAGCGCGCGAGGACGCCGCGCCGCCGCTCCGCGAGCGGGCGCGCGTCTCCGGCACGGGCGCGGAGGTCGGCGAGGCGCTCGAGGAGGTGGACGAGAAAGGCGCCCGAGCCGCACGCCGGGTCGAGCACGCGCAGCGCGCCGAGCCGCGCGAGCACGCGCGCACCATCGGTCTCCGCGAGCATCTCGCCGTCGAGGAGCGCCGACGCGACGGGGTCGGCCGGCGCGAGCGACTCGCGCAGCGCCTCGCCCGCGACCCGCTCGACGAGAGCGTGTGGCGTGTAGTAGGCGCCGCTGCCGCGCCGCTCGCCCGCGCCCATCAGCGACTCGAAGGCGCGTCCGAGCATCGCCGGATCCACCGCCGACTCCGCCCACGAGCCGTCCGCCTCGCGCACCGTGAAGCGGTAGCGGTGCAGCAGCTCGTCGAAGAGCGCGCCGAGCGCCTCGTCGGGAAAGACGACGTCGCATCGGCGGCGCTCGAGCGGAGTGGGCGTGAAGAGGCCACCGTTCAGGAACGGGACGCGGCCGAAGTCGCGGGCGAGCGCGGCGCGGCGGCGCGGCGGCGTGTTCAGCGTCCCGAAGAAGAGCGGACGGAGGCAGCCGCGGTGGATGCCGCCGCCGCGCTCGAGCCGGCGCGTGACGACGTGCGCGAGGAAGTCGCGCCGTCCATCGAGCCACCCCTTCGCCTGGAGGAAGGAGAGAAAGAGGAGCCGCGACGTCGCGAGGAGCGCGAGCTCGCGCCGCTCCTCGCCGGTCGCTCGCCCCGCGGCCGCGTCGGCGAGCGCGCCGACGAGCCGTTCGAGAGTGCGGTAGAAGCGCCGCGTCAGCGCGTCGCGGCCGAGCACCTCCATCCAGCGCGCGTGGGCGAGGACGCCATCCTCGTCGTACCACTCGCGGGCGGCGGCGAGGGCGCAGAGCGTCTCGGCATCGCTGGCGACGACGTGCGCCGCCTGCACGACGAGCGAGGCGACGCGCGGCGGCGTGCGCTCCGCGCCCCACGCAGCGATCGCCACTCCGCCGCCGTCGCGCTCGCGGGCGAGAAGGAGCCAGAGATGGTGCGGCGCGCGCGAGGACAGCCGCACCGCGATGCGCCGCACGCGGTCCCGCAGCGGGCGTCCGGACTCGGCCTCGACGAGCAGCGCGCGCAGCGCGCCGGGACCGCGCACGACGCGGGCGTCGGCCGCATCCCCGTCGAGCCCCAGCGCGGCGCGCGCGGCGGCGTCCAGCGGGAGCGGCGGCGCGTCGAAGCCGAGCGCGCCCGCGAGCGCGGCGATCCCGTCCCTGGAACCGTCGGCGAGGAGAGCGGCGGCCGCGCGCATCGTGAGCACGCGCACACCGTGCGCGACGATCCCGGCCGCGGCGCCATCGCCCCCGCGCGGGCGGTGGCGAAAGGCGCCGCGCGGCTCGCCGCGCTCAGCCGGTCACGTACTCCCGCCCCTTCCACACCACGCGCCGGCCGCGGACGATCGCCTCGAGCACGATCCGGAGCATCATCGCCGCGCCGAGCGGATAGAGCAGCGCCCAGAGCGGCGAGAGGCCGAGGCGCGCGTAGGTCCACGCCCACCAGCCGAGCGAACCGGCGATGGCGGTCGTCGCCCAGAGCAGGAGCGCAGATCCGCCGCCGCCGAGCAGCGCGGCCGCGAGCCCGGCCGGAGGCGCGAGGAGGAGGAGCGCCGGCAGGACGAGGGCGAGCGGGAAGAGCGCGCGCCCAAC
>DASUSM010000132.1:0-4305 GCA_036375115.1 Gemmatimonadaceae bacterium
GTCCCCCCGATCACGCTGCGCGCGACGGCGCGCGCCGGCGCGCCCGCCGCGCTCGCGCTCGCGAGCGGCGACGGACAGCGCGGGCGCGTCGGTCGCGCGCTCGGGCGGCCGGTGCGACTGAAGGTCACCGATGCCGCGGGCAACCCGGTGCCCGGCGTCGAGGTGACGCTCGAGCCATCGGCCGGGTCGCTCGCGGACAGCAGCATCGTCACCGATTCGACGGGGCGCGCCTCCGTCACGTGGACCCTCGGACGCGCGCCCGGCGCGCACCGGCTCGCGGTCCGCGCGCAGGGCGTCGAGCGCGCGCTCGAGGTCGCGGCGACGGCGACCGTGGGCCCGGCGGCGAACGTCTCGTTCGCCGATGCGCCCGCGACGGGCACCGTCGGCCGGCAACTCACCGGCGCGCTCGTCGTGCAGGTGACGGACGAATTCGGAAACCCCGTCGGCGACGCCACCGTATCGTTCAGCACGAAGAGCGGACGCGTGAGCCCCACGCGCGTCGTCACCGACGCGAAGGGCGAGGCCAAGACGCGATGGGTGCTCGGCACGAAGCGCGGCGAGCAGTCGCTCGTCGTCACCGTCCGCGGGACCGAGGCCTCGAGCAGGCTGGTGGTGGATGCGACGACGGCGGCGCCGACGGTCGCCAAGCCGCAGCCGGCGAAGAAGAAGTCGAGCGGGACGAGCGCGCGGCGGTCCTGACGGGCGAGCGCGGGAGCGTGATGCACCGCACCCTCCTCCGCTGGCCTGCCGATTGCCTTTGATGTCGTAGCGGGCGAGGCCCGCGCTCTCGAATCGGCGGTCGATGGAGGTCGCTGCCAACGTGCGAACGGATCGTGGCTCGCCAACCGTGCCCCTCCGCCGCGTCGCCCTCGTCCTGGGCGGCGGCGGCCTGAAGGGCTTCGCCCACATCGGGGTGCTCACCGCGCTCGCCGAGCACGGCATCGTGCCGTCGCTGCTCGCCGGCAGCAGCATCGGCTCGCTGCTCGCCGCGGCGCACGTCACGGGGATGTCCACCGACGAGATGGCGCGTCGCGCATCCACGCTCCAGCGGCGCGACCTCTTCCGGATGAACCACGTCGAGGTCCTGATGTCGCGCATGAAGGCGCGCTCCATCTACCTCGAGGAGCCGCTGCGCGCCCTCGTCGAGTCCGTCATCCCCGACGTCGGCTTCCAGGACCTCACGGCGCCGCTGCTCGTCAACACGGTGGACATCGTCCACGGGACGCAGGTGGTGTGGGGGATGCCCGGGCTGCGCGACGTGAGCGTGCGCGACGCCGTCTACGCCTCGTGCGCCCTCCCCTTCGCCTTCCCGCCGGGCAGGGTCGATGGACGCGTCTGCGTCGACGGCGGGACGGTGGACAACCTCCCCGTGCGCGCCGCCGGCGTGAACGTGGACGCGATCATCGCCGTGGACGTCGGCAATGCCGACCTCCCGCCGGCGCACGACATCATGGCGCAGGGCTTCGCGAACATCTACCTGCGGGCCGCGAGCACGATGATGCACGCCCTGCAGCAGTACCCGCTCGAGCACTGGGACGGCCCGCCGATGCTGCTCGTGCGCCCGAAGATCGCGCACATCGACTGGTTCGGCTTCGCCCACACGCCGGAGCTCATCGCCGCCGGCTATCGCGCGACGATGGATGCCCTCGCCCAGGCCGAGGACTGGCTCTCGGCGCCGGGCGGCATCTATCCGCGCCGCGCCGTGCAGGTCGAGGTGGACCGCGACAAATGCGTCGGCTGCGGCCTCTGCGTCTCGCTCGCGCCGAAGCTCATGGGGCTCGACTCGACCGGCAAGGCCTTCGCCCGCACGCGCTACGTGGACTGGTCCCCCGCCGACGGCGACTTCGTCGGCCAGTGCCCGACGCTCGCGATCTCGGCGACCGACAAGGGCGCCCTCGCGACGCCGCTGCGCACCGCCAGCGGACGCTGAGCGCTCGCCGCTAGAGCAGCTCGGCGATCAGCGTCGCGATCCGCTGCTCGAGCTGCCCCTTCGACGTGCACCCGGTCGGCTCCCCCGCGAACGTCACGGGGCGCGCCGTCGCCTGCACCACCGTCGCGGCGCTCGTCCCCGCCTCGATCGGCTGCAGCTCGGTGAGCACGGAGAGCGTCACCTCGTACGTCTCGGCGCTCGGTCCGCCCTGCGCGCTGCCGCAGTCGAGGTATCGGGTGAGCGAGACGCCCCCGAGTCGCCGGCGCAGCTTGAAGCCGGTGTTGCCGATGATGTGCCGCGCCTGATCGAGGCGGTCCACCGGGATGCCGAGGGAATCGTAGACCGCCGGCAGCACGCTCCAGACGCGGTCCATGGGCGCGAGGACCTTCGCGACGCCGGGCGTGACCGAGGACACCGTGGAGAGCGTCGCGCCGGGCTGCACGCCGACGCCGCTGACGCGGACGGTCTCCGTGGCGTGATCGACGGGCGGCGCGCTGCGGGGGGACGACGCGCACCCGGCGAGCACGAGGGCGGAGAGGACGGTGACGGCGGCGGCGTGGCGCAACGACGATCCTCCTGATCGGGGGGCCGCGCCATTCTAGGAGCGCGTGCGCCGCTCCGCCAGCCTCCCGGTCTGCTCCTCCCCGCGCGTGCCGGCGGCCTCGAGCGCCATCCGCGCGATGCGCTCGTAGGCGTCCACCGCCGACACCAGCTCGGCTACCGCGATGCGCTCGTCTGGACGATGCGCGTGGTGGATCGAGCCAGGCCCGAAGAGATACGGCGTCCCCCATGCGCCGAGCGCCGGGACGTCCGTCGCGTACGCGACGACGCCGCTCGGGAAGCCCGGGAGGGCGCCGAGGTGCACCGGCGGGACCATCGCCCCCCACTCCAGCGTCGCGCGCCCGTCCGCCCACCGCTCGAGGACCCGCTCGACCGCCGCCGCGGGGGTGACGAGCCGCACCATCAGCCGCGCCTCCGCGGCCGGCGCGACGACGTTGTCCGCCACGCCCCCCGTGATCCCGCCGATGTTGATCGTCGTCTCCCCGAGCACCGGGTCGCTCGGCAGCTCGAGCGCGTCGAGCTCGGCGAGCAGGTGCACGAGCGCGTGCGTCGCCGAGCGTCCGAGCTCGGGATACGCCGAATGCGCCGCGACCCCCTCCGTCCGCACGGTCACGCGCAGCGCGCCCTTCGTCCCGCGCGCGAGCACGCTCTCGGTCGGCTCTCCGTTCACGAGCACGCGGCTCGTCGTCGGAAAGGCGTTCGCCGCGATCGCGCCGTCGTGCGTGACCTCTTCTCCGACGACGAAGAGGAGCGCGATCGGGAAACCGCCGGCGCGGAGCCGCTCCGCGGCGCAGATCATCGCCGCGGCGATCCCCTTCGCGTCGCACGCGCCGCGTCCCCACAGCACGTCGCCGGCGAGGCGCGGCGGGATGTGCGGCGGGACGGTGTCGAGGTGCGTGGACAGGGTGACGAGCGGCGCGTCCGAGGCGGTCGCGAAGAGGTCGTCGCGCCCCTCGCCGACCGGGATTCGCGTGACCCGCCACCCGCGCGCGGCGAGCCGGTCGTGCAGGTGGGCGACGAGGGCGCCCTCCATCCCGCTCGTCGAGTCGATGGACATCAGCTCGACGGCGAGGGCGACGGGATCGAGCGTCTGTCGGCTGGACGGCACTGGGTCGGGGGACGAGGAGGGCGAGTCGAGGAGGGCGGGAGGACGAAGCGTCCGATGCGGGGCCACCGGCGTTGCATTTCGCGTCGGCAGTTCCGGCCGGCGCTCGCGATCCGCCATTGTTACCGCAATCGGCGAGGAGCCGCGCCCCGAACGGAGCCGGCAATCTGATTGTATCTCGTTGCCATGGCAATGGTTAGCCACGGAGCGCGGATGGCACGGCTCCCGCTATCTGGCACTGCCCGAGCCCGCCCGTATCCCCGCCCTCAGGGTGCCCGCATGACCGCGCTCCTCGTCGTCGCCTTCGTTCTCGCCAGCGCCGCGGCTGCGGTGCTCGGCTGGCTCCATGTCCGGCAGCGCGTCGAGCGCCGCCGCACGGTGGAGCAGCTCGCGCGGGTCCAGACGCTGCTGGACAGCGCTCGCGGTCTCGCCTTCCAGGACTCCGAGGTGGCGATCTACGAGGCGCTGCCGCTGCACGTCCGGTCGCTCGTCGCGGCCGACCGGATCGGCCTCGCGCTGTTCCAGCGCGGCCACTTCGTCGGCCGCTACGACGGCGCGGGACTCATCGACGGGCCGAACGACGCGACGAGCACGCTCGAGGAGCTCGTCGTGCTCCAGAACCGTCCGGTCGCGCAGGGGCCCGAGGAGGGCGAGGTCGGCCCCAGCGAGCATCGGCTCGCGCTCCCCGTGCGCTCCGGCGACGCGGTGT
>DASUSM010000133.1:0-5750 GCA_036375115.1 Gemmatimonadaceae bacterium
GTCCAGGAGTTCCTCCAGAACCTGCGGCGCGCCGCCGACATCGAGGACCGCCGCGACGAGATCATGCGGGCCAACCGCGAGGCCGCGGCCGCCACGAGCTGATCGCGGCGTGGTCGTGCGCGACAGCGAAGAGGCCCCGGAGACGCGTGTCCGGGGCCTCTTCGCTGTCGCGGCCCGTCTCAGCTCAGCAGCCGCTTCGGCTCCCTCGCCTTCTCGTCCTCGGCGCGGACCGCCGGCGTGACGTCCGCCTCGCCCGGCGCCAGCCGCTCCGACTTCGCCGGCTCGCGCTCGACCTGCGTCACCTCTCGCTCGACCTCGGTCAGCCCCTTCTTGAAGGAGCGGATCCCCTTCCCGATCGAGGCGCCCATCTCCGGCAGCCGCTTGGCGCCGAAGAGCAGGAGCACGAGCACCATGATGATCAGGATCTCCCAGAACCCCATGTTGCCGAAATTCACTGCGACCTCCTCGCCACGCGGGCGACGGCTCGAGACTGACTCCGGCGCGCCACCGCGCCGGCCGATGTCGTGATCCTCAGAACAGCGAACGTGCGATCAGGTACGCGAGAAGCACACCGAGAAGGCTGAGCAGCGAGACGTCCAGCGCCAGGGGGCCGATCGCGAACTTGATGATGACGAGGTCGATCGGCAGCGCCCCGATCGACGGCGTGACGCCCGTCGTCAGGAACTCCTTGACCGCGCCCGCCGGCAGGAAGCGGCGCGCGAACTCGGTCAGGAAGCCGCCGACGATGAAGCCGGCCGCGAGGACGAGGGCATGGTAGCCCGGTCGGTGCTTGGAGGACCCGCGAGGACCTTGCATCAGGACCGCCTGTCGAGAACGTAGCGGATCGCATCCGACAGCGCGGCGCGCGCGGGGCTCTCCGGAAGGGCGCCGAGGGCGGCCTCCGCCTCGTCGGCGAAGCGCTCGCCTCGGCGGCGCGCATAGTCGATTCCACCGTATTCGGTCACGATCCCCACCACCTCCGCGATGTCCTCGTCCGAGGGTGCCGACTCGGCGAACAGCCGCTCGACGCGCTGCCGCGCCGCCGGGGACATGCCGCGCAGCGCGTGGATCAGCGGGAGCGTCACCTTGTGCTCCCGCAGGTCCAGCCCGCTCGGCTTTCCCGTGTCGCTCGACTCCGCGGTGTAGTCGAGCAGGTCGTCGGCGATCTGGAACGCCATGCCGAGCCGGTCGCCGTAGAGCGCGAGGTCGCGGCGGAAGCGCGGGGCGCCCGTCAGCGCGCCGATCTCGCACGCCGCGGCGATCAGTGCCGCCGTCTTCGACCGGATGAGCGCCTCGTAGTCGTCCTCCGAGAAGCCGAGCGTGTCCACCGACATGAGCTGCCGCATCTCGCCGACCGACATCTGCGTCGAGGCATCGACGAGCGAGCGCATCGCCTCGAGCTCGCCCCCCTCCACGAGCTCGGCGAGCGCGCGCGAGTAGAGCCAGTCGCCCATGATCACCGACACCTGATGGCTGAACACCGCGTTGATCGTCGGCATCCCGCGGCGCAGCGCCGAGTGGTCCACGGCATCGTCGTGCACGAGGGTCGCCACGTGCACGAGCTCGACGACGGCGGCGAGCGGCACCGCGCGCGGCGCCTCGCGCTCCTCGACGGCGCTCGAGAGGAGCACGAGCGTCGGGCGGAAGAGCTTCCCCTGCATCTGGAGGAGGTGTCCCTTCACCTGCTCCATGAGCGGGAGGTTGGCCGTGATCATCCGGCCGATCTCCTCGGAGACGCGGCCGAGGCGCTCGCGGACGGGCGCCTGGATCTCGCGCAGCGCCGGCGTCGCCGGCCGGCGCGGACGGGTGGCCGTGCTCACTTCGGCCGCCGCTCGATGGCGGCGATCCGGTCGCTCACGTCCCGGAACTGGATGTCCACGGCGAACACCCGGCGGTAGAAGCCGAGCGCCTCGCCGTAGTGATGCAGCGCCTCCGTCGCGTAGCCGAGCAGATAGAGCACGCCCACGAGCTTGTCGTCTCCTGCGCCCGGCTCCTGGAGCGCGCGCGCGAGGATCGTCGCCGCCACCTGGAACTGGGACTTCTCGAGAAAGCACTGCCCCAGCGCCTCGTACGACCGCACGCGGTGCGATGCACCGCGCAGCGCCTTCTGGAACTCCGCGATCGCCTCGTCGAGCAGCCCCATCTCCTTGTAGGCGACGCCGAGGTCGTAGTGGCTCTCGTGGTCCTCCTCCTCGACGTTCTCGGCGATCCCCTGCTTGAAGCGCTTCAGCATGTCCGCGAAGTCCGCCTGCTCGTCCCCGGTCGGCGGCTTTTCCTCGACGACCATGCGCGTGGACTTCGCCGGCGTCTCGTCCTTCAGCCAGTCGCCGAGGTTCACGAAGTCGTCGTCGCTCGCCGTCGGCGGGGGCGCGACGGGGATCGGCGGGAGATCGGACTTCGACTCCTTCTTCGGCGCGGCCGTGTAGCGGCGATAGACGCCGGAGCGGTCCCCGCGATCGGGGGGGCGCGGCGCGGGCTTCGCGGGCTCCGGAGCCGCCGCATCGACGAACGTGCTCAGCGCGGCCTGCGCGCGCACGTCGTCGGGCGACAGCTCGAGCACGCGCTGGTACACCGTCTTCGCCTTGTCCGCCTGCCCGCTGCGGAAGAGCGCATCGGCGAGCTCGAGGTACGACTCGCTGAGCCGTTTCTTGTCGCTCGCGCGAAAGGCGTACTCGACGCGCTTCTGGTGATGGCGGACGGAGTTCGGGTTGAGCCGGATGATCTCGTCGGCGACGGAGGCGGCCGCGTCGATGTCGTGTGCGCGCTCGAAGCCGATCATCGCGTGCTCGAGCTCCTCGAGCCCCCCTTCCCGCTCGCCGCACTCGAGCAGCGCCTCCGCGTACCGCCGCCGCAGCTCCCAGTTCGACTCGTCCGCCGCTACCTGGTCGCGCAGCATCTGCGCCACCTGCTCGCGCGAGGGGGACGCGACGCCCGTCGCGGCGGACGCCGCCGCGGGATGCGCGCTCGTCGCCCCGCGCTCCGCCGCGACCGCGCGCCGGCCGCCGGCGGGCGTACCCGAGAGCGGCTCGCCGCCGACGTCGAGCATCGGGAGGTCGCCGCCATCGAGGTCGTCGAAGCCGGCGCCGAGCGACGCCGAGTCCTCCTTCTGGATGTCGAGGTCGGAGCCCGCGTCGAGCGCTGGGAACTCCGACGACGTCTCCGCGCCGCCGAGCGGCGCATCGAGGTCGGCGAGCGGCGAGACGTCGCCGCCGAAATCGCGCACCGAGTCGTCGTCGAGGAGCAGCGAGACATCCTCACCGGTGCCGTTCCCGAGATCGCCGCCGAAGCTGCCCCCGCTGTCGAGGCTCGAGTCGAACGACATCCCGCCGAACTGATCGACGCCGAAGGACGGCATGTCGAGCATCGGCAGCTCGCCCGGCAGCGCGAGGTCGTGCTCCGGCGCGATGCTCTCCTGCTCGATCGGGGCGCCGAGCGTGAAGCCCTCGAGCTCGCCGCCGAGCGAGGTCGGCTCCATCTCGAGCATCCCTCCACCGATGTCGCCCGCCGTGCCGCTCCCGAGACCGCCGGCATCCTCCGACGCCGCGGCATCGAGCGAGGTGGACTGCAGCCCATCGAGCGGACCGCCGATGATCGGCGGATCGAACACCGGCGACGCCTCCGCGGCCGCGGCGGGCGCCGCTTCCGGCGTGTCCCTCGTGTCGATGAGCGGCAGCCCGCCCATCGGGTCGGGCGGGGTGGGCGGGAGGTCGCGGCGCCGCTTCTCGGGCCGCGACGGCGCGGGCGACGCCGACGGCGTCTTCGAGCCCTTCCGCGCGGCGGAGGCGTCGCCGTAATCGACGTCGAGGAAGACGAGGTCGCCGGCCTTCTGCTTCGACGCCGCGCCCCCCTCCTTCGGCTCGACCGCCGGGTCGATCGACTTCATGCGATCGACCGTCGCCCGCGCCTCGGCGCTGCGCCCCTCGGCCTGGAACTTCTCGTAGAGCGTCTGCAGCTGCTCGAGCGCCTCGCCCTTGCGCTCGCGCTTCGAGAGCTGCTCGGCGAGCATCAGCCGGATGTCGTCCTGGTCGGGGCAGAGGTCGGCGAACTCCTTGAGCGCGCGAAAGGCCTCGTCGGTCTTCCCGCCCTTCTGCATCCGGTCGGCGTACTCGAGGAAGTTCTGCTTCGCGTCGCTCGTGAAGCCCTTCTTCGCGCTGATCTTGCCGAGCTTGTAGTAGATCGAGTTCCGGCCGGGCGCGTTGCGGAGGATCTTGTTGCAGAGCGCGATGGCGTTGTTGAAGAAGCCGCCCTCGGCGTACAGGTCCACCGCCTTCTCGTAGTAGTCCACCGCCTGGCCGACGTCGCCCTGTCGCAGGAGGATGTCCCCGACGCGGTTGTACAGCGCCACGTCCTCGTCCTGCTCGCTTCCCGCGATCTCCTCGAGGATCTGCGAATAGACCTGGAGCGCCTTGTCGTACTGCTTCTTCTGCTCCAGCTCGGCGGCTTTCTTCTTGAGCTTGGGGAGATTGGACATCGGCGCTGGGGCGGACGCGGACGGGGCGGACCCCCGGGTCCGGTGCGGGGGAGGCGGGACGAACTCTTAAGCTACCGGTAAGTGGGCGTGGTGACAAGCTTTGCCCCGCACCCACGTGGCCTTGCAGAGGCGGCCGCCGTACCAGTACGGCAGCTCACGAACGTCCTCCGCCTCGAACAGCGCGAGGTCCGCCGAGAAGCCCGGCACGAGCTGTCCGACGCGCTCCGCGAGGCCGAGCGCCGCCGCGCCGTTGACCGTCGCGGCGATCACGCTCTCGGCGACGGACAGGCGGAGCTGGCTGACGCCGAGCGTGAGGACGAGCGGGAAGTTGACGGTCGGCGACGTCCCCGGGTTGAAGTCCGTGGCGAGCGAGATGGCCGCCCCCGCCTCGACGAGGCGCCGCGCGGGCGCCTGTCGCTCCTTTCCAAGGAAGAGCATCGTGCCCGGGAGTAACGTCGCGACGGTCCCCGACGCGGCGAGCGCCGCGATGCCGCGCTCGGAGATGGCGCCGAGGTGGTCCGCGGACGCGGCGCCGAGCGCGGCGGCGAGCTCGGCGCCCCCGGAGGGGCGCAGCTCGTCCGCATGGAGCTTCACGCCGAGCCCCGCACCGCGCGCGGCCTCGAGGATGCGCCGCGACTCCTCGATCGTGTAGACGCCGGGCTCGCAGAACACGTCGGCGAAGCGCGCGAGCCCCTCCGCCGCGACGCGCGGCAGCATCTCGTCGACGAGGAGGCGGACGTACTCCTCCCGCGAGCGCGGCGCCGCGCGGTACTCGAGCGGGATCTCGTGCGCGCCGAGCCACGTCGGGACGAGGCGCAGCGGGAGCCGCTCGGCGAGGCGGCGGATCGCGCGCAGCGTCTTCAGCTCGTCGTCGAGGGTGAGCCCGTAGCCGGACTTCACCTCGACCGTCGTCGTGCCGTAGCTCGCGAGAGCACGCAGGCGCGGCTCCGCGAGGGCGACGAGCTCGTCCTCGCTCCGCGTGCGCAGGTCGCGCACCGACGCGTGGATCCCCCCGCCGCGGCGCGCGATCTCCATGTAGTCGAGGCCCGCCGCGCGCTGCTCCTGCTCCTCGTACCGCGCGCGGCCGAAGATGGCGTGGGTGTGCGAGTCGACGAGCCCCGGAGTGAGCACGCCGCCGCCGCAGTCCACGCGCTCGGCGCCGGGACGCGCGCGCTCCAGCGCATCACGAGGCCCGATGGCGGCG
Source organism: Gemmatimonadaceae bacterium (assembly GCA_036375115.1). Taxonomy (GTDB): domain Bacteria; phylum Gemmatimonadota; class Gemmatimonadetes; order Gemmatimonadales; family Gemmatimonadaceae; genus DASUSM01. The sequence goes on from DASUSM010000133.1 coordinate 5,676, forward strand.
ATGCGCCCGCCGTCCACGAGGACGGCGGCATCGCGCAGGATCCCGAGCTCGCGCATCTCCGCGCTGCGGCGGGCG
>DASUSM010000134.1:0-7503 GCA_036375115.1 Gemmatimonadaceae bacterium
CGAACAGCAAACGGGGGGAGCCATCCCCGAAGAGATGCCTCCCCCGTGACGCGATCCCGACCGCCCGCCGAGCGCCGAGTGCCGAGCGCCGAGCCCCACCCGGCCCTACACCCGACCCGTCCCTACCACTCGTACAGCGCCCGATACATGTCCCGGTTCCGCAGCACGATCCGCACGTAGTCGCGCGTCTCCTCGAAGCGGATGCGCTCGATGAAGAGCTCCGGATCCCGCGCACCCGCGCGCTTCGACCAGCGCGTCACGCGACTGCCGCCGGCGTTGTACGCGGCGAGGGCGCGGGCCGGGTGGTCGTAGTGGCGCACGAAGGCGTCCAGGTGGGTGACGCCGAGGCGGATGTTGATCTCCGGGCGATACAGCATCGCCGGGTCCCATGGTCTGATCCGCTCGCTGCGCGCGAGCGCCTTCGCCACGCGCGGCATCATCTGCATCATCCCGCGCGCGCCGACCGGCGACGTCGCGCGCGGGTTGAAGCCGCTCTCCTGGCGGATCACCGCGGCGACGAGCGCCGGGTCCACGCGGCGCTTCGCCGCCTCGGTCGCGATCAGCTCCCCCTCGCGAATCGGATAGACGAAGCGGTAGGCGCGCGCGTCGGCGTGGCCGAGCGCGATCGCGCGGCGGCCGAGCTCGATCGAGCGCTCCCGCTCCCCCGCGCCGCGCAGCGCGTTCGCGACGGCGAGGATGCGCTCCGCGTCGTTTCCGTCGAGTGCCGTGCGCGCCAGGTAGTCCAGCTCGAGCCGCGCCTCGTGCGTCATCCCGAGCTGCCGCAGCAGCGCGGCGCGCGAGATCGCCGAGTCGAGGTCCGCGTACCGACGATACTGCTCCGCGGCGAGCGGCGGCGCCCACGGCGTCGTGCCGTCGCCGAGCCGCCGCGCCCCCGCGGCGGCGTACCAGGACAGCGGCTCGTGCTCGAGGAGCCAGCGCCAGCGCTCGTGCGCCTGCGCCGTGTCCCGCAGCCGCTCGAGCGCGCGCCCGCTCCAGTAGCGCGCGCCGTTCGCGTCCTCGTGGTCGGGGTGGCGCGCGGCGAGCGTATCGAAGGTGCGCGCGGCGATCGTCAGGCGCCCCGCGGCGTATTGCGAGATCCCCGCCTGGAACAGCGCGCGCGGCGCGTGCTCGCTCGTCGGGTAGCGCTCGGCGAGCGTCTCGTAGGCGTCGCGCGCGGCGGACTCGCGGTGGTCGTCCGTCGCCATGTCGCCGAGCAGCATCAGCGCGCTCGACGCGCCGGCGGTGTCGTCGGGGAACTTCTTCAGGACCGTGCGCAGCGCGTTTCTCGCCTGCGCGCGCTTGCGCTGGGCGACGAGGAGGCGCGCGCGCTCGACGGCGGCGCGCGCGGCGTACTCGGAGGGCGGCTTGATCAGGGCGAGCTGGCGGTCCGCGTCGCGGCGGCGTCCCGAGCGCGCGAGGACGGTGCCGTACGTGTAGCGCGCCCGCGCATCCATGCGGCGCGCCGCGGCCGCTCGCGCGAAGCCGCGCCGCGCGCGGCTCAGCGGCCCGGTGCGCGCCGCGCTGTAGGCGACGACGAGCTCGTCGCTCGCCGGGAGCTGCTTGAAGTATGCGTCGAGCACCTCCGTCGCCCGCCGCGCCTCGCTCCGCCCGCTGTACGCGGCGATGTAGTCGACGAGCGCGCGGCGCGCCGCGGTCCGCTCGGCGCTCCCCCGCGCGGTCGCCGCGCGCAGCCGCATCGACGAGAGCATCGCGCCGCTGCGCTCGTACTGCTCCGCCGCGGCGCGGCCCGCGCCGCTCCGCTCGAGCATCTGCGCCTCGACGATCGCGGCGCGGTCGAACGCCGCCTCGCCGCGAATGAGATCGTAGTAGTCGGCGCGGTCGTCGGCGCGCGGCGTCACCTCGGCGGCGCGCAGGTAGAGCCAGTCGGCGATGCGCGGCAGGAGGATCGCCGCCTCCTCGTAGGCGACGCGCGCGCTGTCGCGCCGGCCCAGGCGATGGTGCGCGCGGGCGAGGACGGCGAGGACGCGGCCGTGGTGCTCGGCCGTCCGCGCGCCGGCGAGCGCGGCGTGCGCGTGACGCGCCGCGGCGGCGCTCGCGTCGCGCTCGAGCGCGGCGAGAGCGCGCATCTCCAGCGCGCGCGCCTCCGTCTCCACGTCGGGCCACGGCTCGGAGGCGAGGATCGAGTCCACCCGCGCCCACTTCGACGCCGATGCGGCGGCGCGCGCGGAGAGGAGGACGAGGTCCGCCGAGCGCCGCTGGCTGTCGGCGAGGGCGACCGCGAGCGCCTCCTCGGCGATCCACGGCCGGTCGTCCGCGAGCGCCGCCTCGGCGACCGCATAGACCGGATCGCTCGGCGAGGCGGCGAGGGAGTCGGAGGCCGCGGCGTCGCCGCCAAGCGCGCAGGCGCCGGCGACGAGCGGGAGGAGAGCGAGGAACGACGGGAGCGCGCGATGGCCGCGGAGAACCCGGCCGGCGCACATCGGTCCGGCGTCGGCGCCGGTAGGAAGCGGTCTCTGCACTGCCCCCTAGACGGTGGGGCCGTCCGGGGGGTCACGGGGTCCGCTGTAGAGATTTCGGTCGGCCCCGAAGCCGCTGTGCCGCAAGGACATGCGACGACGTGCGCGCCGTGCCGGAGACCGCCGGAGCCGTCGCGGCTACCTCCGCGCCACCATCAGCGTGTCATCGAGCCAACATCCTCCCCATCTCGACCGCGACCGTCCATCCGCCGAGCCCCGCCATCGCCAGCGCGACGACGGCGCCGAGCGCGGTGAGCCACCGCGGGTGCCGGTAGTCGCCGACGATCCGCCGGTGGTGCGCCGCGACGAGCATGACGCCGAGCGCCGCCGGGAGGATCAGTCCGTTCAGCGCACCGGCCAGGACGAGCACGCGCACCGGACGTCCGACGAGGAGGAAGATCGCCGTCGAGATGGCGATGAAGGCGACGACGACCGAGCGGCGGTCGCGCTCGATCCGCGGGTGCAGCGTGCGCAGGAAGCTCACCGACGTGTACGCCGAGCCGACGACCGAGGTGATCGCCGCCGCCCACATGACGACGCCGAAGACGCGGTAGCCGATCTCGCCGGTCGCGAGGCGGAAGACGGAGGCGGGCGGGTTCGCGGGGTCGAGCGCGAGCCCCTGCGCGACGACGCCGAGCGCGGCGAGGAAGAGCGCGACGCGCATCAGCGAGGCGATGCCGATTCCCGAGAGCGCGGAGCGCGTCACCTCGCCGAGCGCGTCGCGCCCACGGATGCCGGCGTCGAGCAGGCGGTGCGCGCCGGCGAAGGTGATGTAGCCGCCGACGGTGCCGCCGACGATCGTGACGATGGCGAAGGCGAGCCCGCGCGGATCGGCGCCGGAGGGGACGACCGCGCGCACCGCCGCCTCGCCGAGCGGCGGCGCGGAGGCGATCGCGACCCAGAGGGTGAGCGCGATCATGACGAAGCCCATCGCGAGCGCGAAGCGGTCCATCGCGCGCCCCGCCTCGCGCACGAGGAAGATCCCGACGGCGATCGCGGCGCTGAGCGCGGCGCCGGCGGCGACGGGGAGCCCCGTCATCACCTCGAGCCCGAGCCCGGCGCCGGCGACGTTTCCGATGTTGAAGGCGAGCCCGCCGAGGGCGACGAGCGCCGCGAGCGCGTGGCCGAGTCCGGGGAGCACCGCGTTGGCGACGTCCTGCGCCGGCCGCTCGGCGACGGCGACGACGCGCCAGATGTTGAGCTGCGCGGCGAGGTCGAGCAGCACCGACATGAGGATCGCGAACCCGAAGACCGCCCCGAGCCGCTCCGTGAAGACGGCGGTCTGCGTGAGGAACCCCGGCCCGATGGCCGACGTCGCCATGAGAAAGGCGGCGCCGAGGAGGACGCGGAGGTGGCGGGGGGAGCGGGACGGTCCGGTGTGGCTCGACGTCGGCACTCGGCGCTCGGCGCTCGGCACTCGGCTCTCTCCGGGGATCGTCGTCGGGCTGGCTCCGCGCTCGCACGCCGCCATCGACGACGAGGGTAAACCGCGGATCGCGCGGATCCGGCGGATCACACGGATCGCTCCGTGCGCGGGTCCAGTGCGTCGCGCCGGGAGCCTTGAAAATGATGGGAACTGCTCGTCGCTCACGCCTCCTCGCGCCGGCGCACGAGGCCGTCCAGGCGCACCCCCCAAACATTCATCGGCCCCGCCACGAGGGGCCTTCGCGCCTCAGGGAGCGATCCGCGTCATCCGCTGAATACGCGTAATCCGCGGTTCACAATCGTCGGTTGAGCGTCCCGAGGCAGTTCCGGCTCGCAGCGGGCATCGAGCGTCCCGACGCAGTTCCGGCCCGTAGCGGCAATCGAGGCTACCGGCACCCGTGATCCGTGCCGTCGGCTACCCGACCGCCCCCGCCCCCCGCGCCATCGCCGCCGCGGCGAAGACCATCGCGACGACGAGCAGCGCCTGCACGTAGCTGATCGTCGCGATGCGGTTCGCGGTCGCGCGAGGGACGGCGTCGGCGGTGGCGCCCTTGCGGATCGCGACGCGCCAGCGGATGAGCGTCAGCATCGGCCACACCTCGAGCACGAGGATGATGGCGAGGAACCCCATCTTCGCGAAGAAGGCGTGGTTCGACATGTAGTAGCCGATGCTCTTCTCCGTCTCGGCGAAGAGGCGCCAGAGGCCGGTCACGATCCAGAGCCCGGCCGCGGCGCCCCAGTGCGCGTCGGCGGAGAAGGCGCGCCGCAGCGCCTCGCCGCGCGAGCCGCCGCGCACCGCCTCCTTGAGCGACTGGCCGCGCACGAGCACCGACCAGAGGCCGACGCCGAGGGCGAGAAGGTGGAGCCAGGCGAGGATTAGGCGGAGCGACATGGCGAGTATGCTAACGCCATCGGCGCGGAGCGCAACACGCGCGTCGCGCGGCCGGCGGGGTCGGGGAGGCCTCGGTGATGCGACTCACGCGCTCCGCTCCGCCTCCCTCACCACGCCGCCTCCCTTCGGCGCCCCGCCTCCCTGACCCGGGCGCCTCCGTCACTTCACCGCGTCCCTCACCAGCCGCCGCACGCGCGCCGCCGTCTCGAACCCCTCGCCGCCTCCCTCGTATCGCATCGCGACCACGCCGAGGAGGTTCCGCTCGCGGTCGATCCACGGCGTGAAGCCGAAGGCGCCCTGGCTGCTCAGCTCCACCGCGCGTCCCGCGGAGTCGGCGCGCTGGATCCACATCCCGATGCCGTAGCCGACGGTGTGCACGGGCACGGGCGGCTCCGGGACGGTGCCGCGCGTCCAGTCGCGCTCCATCGCCTCGATCGCCGCGGGCGAGAGGACGCGGCGCCCGGCGAAGGCGCCGGAGTCGAGCAGCATGCGCAGCAGCCGCGCGTAGTCGTCGCGGCTCGAGACGAGCCCGCCGGCGACGTGCGGCATCGCGCCCGGGAACGTCGTCGCCTCGAGGCCGAGCGGCGTCGCGATGCGCGCGTCGAAGAGCGCGTTCCACGACCCGCCCCCGGCGAGCTCGGCGATGCGCGCCGCCACCTGCATGCTCGCGCCGCCGTAGGCGAAGCGCTCCCCCGGCCGCCTGACGAGTCCCCCCTCGACGATCTCGCGGGCGCACGGGTCGAGCCGCGCGCGCCGGTCGGCGAGGCACGTCGCCGTGCGCGGCAGCCCCGAGGTGTGGGAGAAGAGGCGCCCGATGCGGATCCCGCGCGCGATCGGCGAGCCGGCGTCGAGGAAGCGGCCGAGCGAGTCGTCGAACGAGAGGAGCCCGTCGTCGGCGAGCGACGCGAGCAGCGCGCCCCCCATCCACTTCGCCGCGGAGGCGACGGGGATCGCGTCGCGCGCCCCGATCGCGCCGAGGCTCCGGTCGTAGAGCACGGTGTCTCCGCGCACGACGAGCACGGAGACGCCGCCGACGGCGGGCGCGGCGCGCTCGAGGAGGGAGTCGAGAGCGCGCGCGAGCGCATCGTGGCGCGCGGGACGGGGGATCGAGGCGACCGGTGCGAGACGCGCGTCGAGGCGCGCGTCGGGGCCCGCATTCCGCCGGTCGGCGGACGCGGGCGAGGCGCGCCCGGACGCGCCGCCCCCCGCGGGCGGAGTCGCGCACGCGGCGAGCGCCAGCGCGGCGAGCGCCAGCGCGGAGAGCAGCGCGAGCGCGGTGCGCCCGGCGTCGCGGTCGGTCATTCAGTCGGTCGTTCGGACGGTGGTGGCTCCGTCAACCCCGACCCGTCCGGGTTGGCGCTCGTCACCCGCACGGGGACGCCGACGTCGCCGTCGAGCGCGAGCGGGACGAGCCATCGCAGGTTGTCGATCAGCTCCGGCGGCAGCGCGCGCACGTCGGCGAGGAAGACCTCCTGGTCCTCCGCCGTGTGTGCGCGCGCCGCCGCCTCGTGCACGGCGCGCACGGCGTGCATGCGGTAGATCGGGTCGTCCCAGACGAGGAACTCCTCCCACGCCTCCGCCGGAACGTGGACGCCGGCCTCCTCGCGCACCTCGCGCTCCGCGGCCGCGGCCGCCGTCTCACCCCGCGCGAGCTTCCCGCCGAGCGCGTTCACCCGCCCCGCCTGCCACGCCGGCCGCGTCTTCCGCATGAGGACGACGCGCTCGCGGTCGGGAGTGAACAGCAGGGCGAGGACGTAGGTGAGGGCGGGCATCGCGACGGAGGATGGCGCCCGCCGGCCCCGGCGACCACCCCCTCTTTCGCGCCGCACCCGCCGGCCGCAGAATCATCCACCCCCCTTCCCGATCCGGAGGCTCCATGAACACCCGCTTCCTGCTGGTCGGCACCATCGTCTGCGCGGTCGCGCTCTTCGTCTGGCAGAGCGTCTCGAACGCCGCGCTTCCCTGGCACAGGGCGACGATGTCGGAGTTCCAGAACGACAGCGCGACCGTGCAGGCGATCCGCGCCGCGGCGCCGGCGAACGGCGTCTACACCTCGATGCGCGGCGTCGTCGCGGCCGTCGCGATCCGCCCCGACTTCGGCAGCCGCGAGGTCGAGATGCCGGCGATGCTCGGCCGCCAGTTCGCCCTCGATCTCGTCGTCTCGCTCGTCCTCTGCTTCGTCGTCATGCGACTCCCCGCGGCGAGCGCGACGGCGACGGGCGTCACGCTCGGCCTCGCGGCGCTCGCGGTCAGCGGCATCCAGTCGTTCTCCGACTGGATCTGGTACGGCTTCACCTTCCCGTACGCCGCGGTGAACGCGATCGACCTCGCGATCAACGGCCTCGTCGCCGGGCTCGTCCTCGGCGCGCTCCTGGCCCGCGAGCGGGCACGCGGGGAGCCCGGCGTGCGGGCGCCGGCCGGCGTCGGCGTCAGCGCGGGGGACATGGCGCGGAAGTAGAGCGACCGCCGATCGGTCGCAGGGGGAGGGGTCCGTGCGCGGATCCCTCCCCCCATCGCATCCACGCCATCGTACGAGTGCTCCTCGACGCCCGCGCGGGCGCGAAAGCCGCGCACCACCCCGTCCTCGCATATGGACGACGGCGCTTCGTGACGTCCCTCACGCGATCGCGTAACTCGCTGCACGGCAGCGGGTTACGCGCCAGTCGATGGCACTCCGCGCGCGGTCCCGCTCCTGCCTTCCCCCTCGGC
>DASUSM010000135.1:0-3404 GCA_036375115.1 Gemmatimonadaceae bacterium
ACCGGCCCCGCGCGATGCCGCGGTTCAGCCGCGGCAGGCAAGCTCAGCGACCGAGCTTCGTCACGTTCTCCGCGGCGGGACCCTTCTGGCCCTGCACGATGTCGAACTCGACGCGCTCGCCCTCGGCGAGCGACTTGAAGCCGCTCCCCTGGATCGCCGAATGATGAACGAAGCAGTCCTTCTGGCCGCCCTCGGGCGTGATGAAGCCGAAGCCCTTCGCATCGTTGAACCACTTCACGGTGCCGGTCGTACGCATTTCCATACTCCTGATCCTGATGATGATGTGTGTGTCGGAGTACCGGTGATGCCGTACGTACCGACGACGTTCAGCGATCCTGCCCCCCGGAACGCACAAGGGGCCACGCGCTCGCGAGGCCCCTTTTCGTAGTCTTCTTTTGTGCCGAAGACGTGCGCGCGCCGGGTGGCGCGCAGATCGCTCGTGAATACTAGGCGAACGCGCGCCGAAAGTCAATGATCCGGGCTCGTCGATTCCGGGAGCCGCGACGCGGCCATTACCGGAGTCGGAGCTTCACGATTCGGCCGCCCGGCCCGACGAGCCACCCGCTCTCCGGAGAGGCGAAGCCGACGCTCCAGTAGGCGAGCGTGTCGAGCGGCGTCCACGAGCGTCCGTCGTCGCGCGAGAGCGAGGCCCCGCCGGGGCCGACGGCGACGAGCGGCTGCGCGCCGAGCCCGCGCGCGTACGCGGCGCCGTACACGGCGCCGGCGAACGTCGGCCGTCCGCCGAGCGTCCAGCGGCGTCCGCCGTCCGTCGTCACCGCGACGTAGTCGCCGCGCGCCCCGGCGCGGCCGATCTCGCCGCCGAGCGCGGCGCCGTGCAGCGAGTCGCGGAAGGCGACCGATGCGAACCCCGCCGCCTCTCCGCTCGCGACCTCGGTGTCGGCCGCGGTCCAGTGGCGCCCGCCGTCCACCGTGCGCAGCACGCGCGCGATGGCCGCGTTCCCCGTGCCGATCCAGGCCAGGCGCTCCGCCGCCGTCGCGACGCAGGTGCCGCTCGCCGCGAAGCTCCCTTCCCCCGGCAGCGCCGCGGGAAGGTGGTCGGACGGGACGCGCTCCCACGTCGCGCCGGCGTCGCCCGTCACGAGCACGTAGGGCACGCCGCCGACGGCATCGCCGAAGGCGACGCCGCGCTCCGCATCCCAGAAGGCGAAGCAGTCGAGGAACGCCTCCGGCTCGCTTGCGCGATACTGCTCGGTCCAGCTCCGGCCGCCGTCGCTCGTGCGATAGATGCGCGAGAGCGCCCCGGGTCCGGCGCTCAGCAGCCACGCGACCTCGGCGCTCGCCGCGTGGACGTCGCGGAACTGGAGCGAGTCCGCGTCGGCGACGCGCTCCGCCCGCCACGTCGCGCCGCCGTCGAGCGTCCGCGCGAACATCCCGGCGTGCCCGCTCACCCAGACGACGCGCGCGTCCACGGCGCTCACCGCCTGGAGGAGCGCGTCGGTGCCGCTCGTCTGCGGCTCGAGCTCGGGCGCCAGCGTGACGACGACGCTCGGCGTCTCCGGCACGTCCTCGCTCACCCCCGCCGACGCGCACGCCCCCGCCGCGGCGAGGAGCAGCATCGGCACGACACGATTCTCGATCGGCATCTCGTCACTCCGCTCGCGGTTCGGACGCATGGACCCGCGAAGCATCATCCGGCGCGGCGCCATTCGCAAGGCGCTCGCGCGGGCCCGCCGACGCCGACCGGTTAGATTGCGTCGAGCCCCGCGTTCGGCGGGGCCCTTCACGACGGTCGAGCACTGCAGTGGGACGACGAGACGACATCGCCGCGGCGATCGCCAGGCGGCGCACCTTCGCCATCATCAGCCACCCGGACGCCGGGAAGACCACCCTCACGGAGAAGCTCCTCCTCTACGGCGGCGCGATCCATCTGGCGGGGGCGGTCAAGTCGCGCCGCTCGGAGCGGCATGCGACCTCCGACTGGATGAAGCTCGAGCAGGAGCGCGGCATCTCCGTCACGTCGAGCGTCATGCAGTTCGAGTACGACGGCTACCAGGTGAACCTGCTCGACACGCCGGGGCACGAGGACTTCTCCGAGGACACCTACCGCACGCTCGTCGCCGCCGACAGCGCGGTGATGCTGCTCGACAACCGCAAGGGCGTCGAGGAGCGCACCCGGCAGCTCTTCGAGGTCTGCAAGCGGCGTCGCACGCCGATCTTCACCTTCGTCAACAAGTGCGACCGCGCCGGCGAGGACCCGCTCAAGCTCGTGGGCGACGTGGAGGCCGACCTCGGCATCGCCTGCCACCCGGTGACGTGGCCGATCTTCCGCGTCGGCGACATCGGCGGCGGGTTCGTCGGCGTCTACGACCGGCGAGAGGGGCGCATCCATCTCTTCGACCGCGGCACCGACCACGGCGCGACGCGGACGGTCTCGCGCGGCGGCGCGCTCGGCAGCGACGAGGCCCGCGCGCTGCTCGGCGCGGAAACGCACGAGCGCCTCGCCGGCGAGATCGCCCTTCTCGACGAGGCAGGACACCCGTTCGACCACGCGGCGGTGCTCGCCGGCGAGCTGTCTCCCGTCTTCTTCGGCAGTGCGCTCACGAATTTCGGCGTCGAGCCGTTCTTGCGCGACTTCCTCGAGCTCGCCCCCGCCCCGCTCCCGCGCGAGTCCACGCTCGGCGAGGTCGATCCGACGGACGAGGCGTTCACCGGCTTCGTCTTCAAGATCCAGGCGAACATGGATCCGCGTCACCGCGACCGCGTCGCCTTCGTGCGCATCTGCTCCGGGCGCTTCGAGGCGGGGATGGACGTGACGCACGTGCGCTCGGGGAAGTCGATGCGGCTCGCCGCGCCGCAGCAGTTCCTCGCCCGCGAGCGCACGGCGATCGAGGAGGCCTGGCCCGGCGACGTCATCGGCGTGATGGACCGCGGCACGCTGCGCATCGGCGACACGCTCTCGACGAACGGTCCGCTCGAGTTCAGCGGGATCCCGCGCTTTCCCCCCGAGCACTTCGCGCGCGTCGTCCTCGTGGACCCGATGAAGCGCAAGCAGCTCGACGCCGGGCTGCGGCAGCTCACCGAGGAGGGGGCGGCGCAAGTCTTCTTCACCTCGCCGACCGAGACCGCCGGTCCGACGCCGATCGTCGGCGCCGTCGGGATGCTCCAGTTCGACGTCATGCTCCACCGGCTCGAGCACGAGTACGGCGTCCGCTGCCGGCTCGAGAAGGTGTCCGGCCGCTATCCGCGCTGGGTCGTCGGGCCGGCCGCGGAGATCGAGAAGCTCGGGCGCGAGCGCGGACGCACGCTCCTCTACGACGCCAAGGGGCACCCGCTCATTCTCTTCGAGGACCAGTGGTCGCTGCGCTGGGCTCTCGAGAAGACGGGCGACGTCACCTTCCACGAGGTGGCGCCGTAGCGCAGGCGGCCGGGCGCGGACGTTTGGT
>DASUSM010000136.1:0-2848 GCA_036375115.1 Gemmatimonadaceae bacterium
GCGAAGTAGCTCGCCGATGCGTAGACGCCCCGTATCCGCGGCGCGCCGCGTCCGCTGCCGAGCTGCAGGGCGTAATCGGTCCGGAAGACGGCGGCGCTCGCGCCCCCGCCGGCGGCCTCGGCGATCGCCCGGTACCTGCCGTAGTTGATCGCCGACGCGAGGAAGGAGCCACCCTCGGGCGCACGCAGCTCGATCCAGACGCGCCGCAGCGACGAGGGCGCCTCGATGCCGGACGGCGCGCGCAGATAGAGCGCGTCGAGCAGCGAGAACAGCGCCGCGTTCGCGCCGATCCCGAGCGCCAGCGTCGCGACGACCACGAGCGTGACGCCCGGCGCCCGCACGATGCCGCGCCACGCACTCCCGAGGTCCTGCCTCACCGCGTCGACGTGCCGCAACCACGTGGTCTGCCGCACCTCCTCCGCATACCACGTCCGGTTCCCGAACCGCCGCCGCGCCGCGTCGGTGTCGCCCTGCTGCATCGCGTCGAGCTCGAGGTGGAAGCGCATCTCCTCGTCGAGCTCCCGCTGGTAGCCGCGCGCGTCGAGCACGGAGCGCAGCCGGTGCCGCAACCCGTCGAGCCAGGACATCACCCCTCCTCCGCGCGTCCGAGCACGCGCGCGATCGCGAGGGAGAGCCGGTCGTACTCCGAGATCTCCTCGCCGAGCCGCTTCCGGCCCGATGCGGTGATCGTGTAGTAGCGCGCCCGCCGGCCGGTGGGCGACGTCCCCCACTTCGACGTGACCCACCCGGCGCGCTGCACTCGCTCGAGCGCCGGGTAGAGCGACCCCTGCTCGACGCGCAGCACCTCCTCGGACAGCCGCTCGATGTGCTGCGCGATCGCGTAGCCGTGGAGCGGACCGAGGGTGAGCGTCTTCAGGACGAGCATGTCGAGCGTCCCGGGGATGAGATCGCTCTTCTCGCGTGGCGGCACGGGCGCTCCGGGATGGGTAGACGGCCTACAGGTGTATAGTCAGACAGTCTACACGTCGGCCGCGGTCGCGCAAGAGGGGCGGCCGACCGGCCGCCCCTCTCCCCTGCGGTGCCTCGTACGCCCGCTCACCGTCGCAGGAAGAACCCGTCGATCCCCACGAGATACCCGCCGCCGAATCCCTGCGAGCGAGGATCCTTCCCGACCAGCTCGACGACCAGCTCGTTCGCGCCCGCCCGTAGCGGCACGCGCCCGAAGGAGATCGACCCCGTCGGCTCGACCGCCGCACCGTACAGATCCACGACCGGTGCGAGCGGCCGGCCATTCAGGTGCAGCCGCACCCGCCCGTAGTCCGTCGCGCGCGTGAAGATCCCGGCCAGCTCGTACGTGCCGGGCGCCGGCGCGTCGAGGCGCAGCGTCAGCCGCGCACCCGGCTTCGCCTCCACCCACCAGAGCTGCGCGCCGCCGCTCCACGACACGCCCTCGCGCTCGAAGTTCGCCATGTCCTGCACCCGCACCTCGCCCGCCGTCGCGCGCGCGGCGGGCGCGAGCGACTCCCCCTCGATCAGCCCCTCGATCGTGCGCGGCGTCCACGGCGGAAGCGGCATCAGCGCCGCGGGGAGCGGCGGAAACGGCGCGTGCGGGTGCGTCTGGTACCAGAAGGCGGTGGACGTGTAGTCCGTCCCCGGCACGTCGTTCGTGCCGCCGTGCTCGATCGTGAAGCGCAGCCGCTCGCGGAACGGGATCGGGTCGGGGATGTGCCAGCGATAGGCGCTGATCCGCCCGCTCGTCGTGTCCTTGATCGGCGCCCCGTGGTACGGCGCGGAGTACGGGCCGGTGTCGAAGTACCACCCAGACGAGAAGTAGTCCTCCGTGCCGGTGCCGAGCACGCTCGGCGACGACTCGCCATCGACGAACACGCGCTCGTTCCCCTCGAGGTACCACATCGAGCGGCCGTGCGCCGGCTGCATCGCGAGCACCGTCCCGACGTAGTGCCCGCGCCCCTGCGCCTCGAGGATCGTCACCGGCGTGCCGCGCACCGCCGACGTGCGGCGGAACTGCGCGTGGAAGTAGAGGACGTCGCCGGGAAGCGAGTCCACGGTCTCGACGTCCACGTTGTAGTACAGGCGCTCCACCGGCACGCTCGCGCGGTTCTCGATCGTGATGCGCGCGCGCCGCCGGAACGGCATCGCCCAGTACGAGTTGTAGCCGCCGCTCGTCATGTTCAGCGGGGCAGAGACGAAGTCCGTCCACTCGCCGAAGCCGAGGCCGAAGAAGTCGGAGAGCGGAACCTCCACCGACGGCGTCGCTTCGTCGTCCCACCAGCAGCGGACGATGAGCTGCCGCTGGAGCTCGACGCTGTTCCGCGGCGCGATCGTCACCCACCACCGCCGCACGATCCCCGCGCCGCGGTGGTCCACGAGCGTGACGGTCTCGCCGGGGGGGAGCGGGCGGAAGTCGTCGTTCCGCTCCCGCGGGTCGAAGCTCGAGTAGTGCGCGAGCCGGCTGTCGCGCGCGCGGACGAGCGCGTCGAGCTCGCCGCCGCCGGGGCGCTGGGCGCCGGCGGGAGAGAGGGTGGCGAGGAGCGCGAGGGGGACGAGTCCCCGCGCGAGGCGGCGGATCGTGCGTCGCATGCGTGTGTCGCTCACTGGTGGAGGGCGCGGAGCGCCGTGACGGCCGCCCGACGCAAGATGCGCGCACGGAGCCGGACCACCAGCCGCGCCGCCACGGGGCGGTGGCGCGACGCCACCGCCCCGAGCACCTTTCGCCCGTGTTCCTCCGCATCTTCGACCTGATCGGGGTCGCCGTCTTCGCGATCAGCGGCGCGCTCGCCGCGGGACGCAAGGGTCTCGACCTGCTCGGCGTGATCGTCCTCGCCCTCGTCACCGCGATCGGCGGCGGGACGATCCGCGACGTGCT
>DASUSM010000137.1:0-4601 GCA_036375115.1 Gemmatimonadaceae bacterium
GGGCAGGGACCAGACTCAGGGGCCAGACTCAGGGACCAGACTCAGGGACCAGACTCAGGGACCAGATGGATGGGGGGGTCAGCTGTTCTCCGGTCCCCGGTCCCCGGTCCCCCGCAGTTCAGCGCACCGCCGGATTCGTCACCGGCGGCGGCTCCGCGCCGCGCAGGGCCATCTGCCCGCGGCGCGAGTAGTCGATCGACTTCGCGAGGATCCGCGCCGCCTCCTGGTCGGCATGGAAGCCCATCGAGTTCTCCGCCTCGATGAAGTCGGCGAGGAACTGCGCCTTCCGCTGGTAGTCACGCGCCCGCGCCACGCCGGGAATGGTGCTGTCGCGCTGCACCTGCGCCTGGATCTCCCGGGCGAGCTGCAGCACGGCGTCGATCGCCATGTTCCGCATCTCGAACGTGCGGTCCTGGATCGCGAAGACGCGGCTGCGCAGCTCCTCCTCGGAGAGCTTGTGGCACGTCTGGCAGGCGCGGTTGATGTTGAGGACGGGGCTCCGCACGTGATGGTCGGAGATCTTCATCGCCCCCTCGCGCTTGTACGGCATGTGGCAGTCGGCGCAGGCGACCCCCGAGCGCGCGTGGACGCCCTGGCTGTACAGCTCGAACTCCGGGTGCTGCGCCTTGAGCGCCGGCGCGCCGCTGATCGCGTGCGTCCAGTCCCGGTGCCCCGTCGAGTCGTGGTGCGCGAGGATGCTGTCCGCAGTGAGTCCCTTCGCCCACGGATACTCGAGGCGCTTCTCCGCGCCCTTGAAGTTGTACTCGACGTGGCACTGCGCGCAGACGAAGGTCCGCATCTCCTGCCGCGTCGCCTGCGCGTTGACGTCGTAGTCGCGCACGCCCTGGCTCGCCTTCAGCACGCGGATCCCCTCGAGGAAGCCGGGACGCGTGACGCGGAGCGACATGTCGTCAGGGTCGTGGCAGTCGATGCAGGAGATCGGGTGCTCGACGTGCTGGCGCGCCTCCGCGTACGGAAGCGGGTTGAGCGCCTCGAACCCCTTGATGAGATCCCCGTTCCCGGCGCGCATGTACGGGACGTAGAGCGAGGCGTGGCAGTGGAGGCACGTCCCCGGCTGCTGCGTCACCTGCTGCCGTGCCGTCAGCTCCTGGTCCGTGAGCATGTAGGCGTGCCCGCGCTCCTCGCGGAAGTCCGTCGAGAAGGCGTAGCCGGCCCAGAGGTCGCGGAGCCGCGGATCCTCCTCGAGGCGCGACTGGGCGACGATCGACCGCGGGTCCGCCTCGGTCGGCGTGTGCGGCTCCCCCTCGCTCCCGCCGTAGCGCGTGCGCACCTGGTCCACGGTCTTCAGGTAGTCGTCGAACTGGAGCGGGAAGTTCTTCCCCCAGACGGCCGGGTCCTGCGTCGTGTCGGTGAGCGCGACGACGCGATAGAACATCTCCCGCCCTTCCGCCTGGCGCTCGAAGATGCTCGTCAGCAGCGCGGCGAGCCCGACGACGGCGAACGCCGCGCCGACCGCGGCGAGGGCGAGCCACTTCGTGCTCAGCCGGCGGCGGGGGCGGGGAGCGGGAGCATCATGCGGTTCGGTCATGCCCGTGTCCTCGAGCGGAGTGCTGGTCCTCCGGGGGCGTGTCGCGCGGCCGGCGTCAGCGCACCCAGTGTCCGACGTAGCGGTGGCAGCGGATGCACGAGATCGGCTCGCCGGCGAGCGCCGCGTGCACCGCCGGCCCGACGGGGGGCGAGCGGCTCCCCTCCGGCGTGTACGACGCGGTTCCGACGCCGTGGTCGATCGCCTGCGTGATCCCGGCGTGACAGTAGCGGCACGCCTCCTCGGTCACCTCGCGGTTCCCGTCCGTGATGCGCAGCGGGTCGGGGAAGCCGCCGACGGTGAAGTAGAACGAGTGCCAGAAGCCGTTCTTCGCCTTCACCGCGTACTTCCCGACGAGATCGTGCGGCGTGTGGCAGTCGTTGCACGTCGCGACCGAGTGGTGGCTCGCTTTCTGCCACGCCGCGAAGTGATCGTTCATGATGTGGCAGTTCGCGCACGCCTCGGGATCGTTCGTGAGGTACGAGGCGCCCTTCGCGTAGCCGAAGGTGAAGAGGCCGAGGCCGAGCGCCATCCCCACGAGCACGGCGGAGGCGAGCGCCCAGCGCTGGCCGCTCGTCACGGGCGGCACTCCGTCGCCGTCGGAAGTCGCGAGTCGCGCATCGCCGCACCGTCGGTGCAAGGGGTGGTCCACCGAGGGGCCGGTCGGTCGCCGCCGGCCACTTGCCGG
The DNA here is from genome assembly GCA_036375115.1 of Gemmatimonadaceae bacterium. Taxonomy (GTDB): domain Bacteria; phylum Gemmatimonadota; class Gemmatimonadetes; order Gemmatimonadales; family Gemmatimonadaceae; genus DASUSM01. Next base: position 2,235 of record DASUSM010000137.1, read on the forward strand.
GTCCCGCTCCCTTCGTATCCTTCCCTGTCCGTGCCGAGCCGCATCGCACCTTCCTGCACGAGCATCGGGAGCTCGCAGCCGTCGTGAACAGACCTCCCGAGTCGCCGGCCGTGCCGCGCGCGCGCGCGCCGCACGGACGGCTCTCGATCGAGCGGAAGCTCCCGCTCCTCATCACCGCGCTCCTCGCGGTGCTTCTCGCGGGCGCGCTCGGCCTGACGTACGCGACGCTGCGCGACGGCGCGCGCGAGACGGCGGAGGCGCGGCTCGCCCGCGCCGCGCAGCAGCTCGGCACCCTCGCGCAGACGTCGGTCGAGCGCATCGAGGCCACCGTTCTCGACAAGGCGCGCGTCGGTGTCGTGCGGCGCGCCGCCGCCGGCGATTCCGCCGCGGTCGCCGACGCGACCGAGGAGCTCGACGAGCTCCTCGCGCCCCGCGACACCGGGCTCACCGTCGAGCTGTGGAGCGCCGACGGGAGGCGCGTCGCCTTCGCCGGCACCGACATCCGCGCGCGCCCCGCGCCCCCCGGCGCGGAGGGCACGCCGCACCCCGGCTTCGACGCCTCGCCGGGATCGCTCGCGCGCTCCGACTCCGCGGGTCTCGGGGAGCTCTATCTCGTGGACGGCGTCGTGCACTTCTGGGCCGTCGCGCCCGTCGTCGCCGACGGCCGGCGGATCGGGACGCTCGCGCGGCAGTACCGCATCGCCGAAGGCAACGGCGTGGACGAGACGATCCGCGCCCTCACCGGCGCCGACGTCGCCTCCTACTACCGCAACGCCGACGGCGGGCTCTGGACGACGCTCGGCGGCCGCGTCGCCGCGGCGCCGCAGGCGCGCGACTCGAGCGACGACGGCCTCGTCGTCCGCCGCGACGGCGTCGGACGGCTGCTCGCCGTCGAGTCGCCGGTCGCGGGCTCCCCGTTCGTCATCGTCCTCGAGCTCCCGCTGCGGTCCGCGCTCGCCGCGCCGCGCGAGACGGTCGCGCGGCTCGCGCTGCTGAGCCTCCTGCTCCTCCTCGCCGGCGCCGTCGGCGCCTGGCTCGTCAGCCGGACGATCACCCGCCGTCTCGCCGCCCTCACCGCCGCCGCGGAGTCGGTCGCCGCCGGCGACTACGGCGTGCGCGTCGAGGACGCCGGGCACGACGAGCTCGCGCGGCTCGGCTCGAGCTTCAATCACATGGCCGCCGAGGTCGGCGCGTCGCGCGACGAGCTCGAGCTCCAGACCGAGGAGGCGCAGGCGGCGGCCGAGGAGCTCGAGCAGTCGAACGCGCAGCTCGGCGGCGCGCTCGCGAGCCTCGAGGAGAGCGAGGCGCAGTTCCGCGCGCTCGCCGACGCGATTCCGCAGCTCTCGTGGATGGCGTTCGCGGACGGCGCCATCTTCTGGTACAACCAGCGCTGGTACGAGTACACGGGAACGACGCCGGAGGAGATGGAGGGGTGGGGGTGGCAGGCGGTCCACGACCCCGCCGTCGTGCCGACGGTGCTCGAGCGGTGGAAGCGCTCGATCCACACGGGCACGCCGTTCGAGATGGAGTTTCCCCTGCGCGGCGCCGACGGCCGGTACCGCTGGTTCCTCACGCGGGTCGAACCGGTGCGCGACCGCGATGGACGGATCGTCCGCTGGTTCGGGACGAACACCGACGTGCAGGCGCTCCGCGAGGCGCGCGAGGCGGCCGAAGCGGCGAACCGGGCGAAGAGCGACTTCCTCGCGATCATGAGCCACGAGCTGCGCACGCCGCTCAACGCGATCGGCGGCTACACCGAGCTGCTCGCGCTCGGCATCCGCGGCCCGGTCACCGACGCACAGCGGCACGACCTCGAGCGGATCCGCGCGAGCCAGCAGCACCTCCTCGGCCTCATCGCCGCGCTCCTCGACATGAGCCGCATCGAGGCGGGGCGCGTCACCTACGAGGTCGTGCCGACGCCGGTCGCCCCCTTCGTCGGCGATGTCGTCGACCTCGTCGCCCCGCTCGCCGAGGCGAAGGCCCTGGTGATGGAGCGCGTCGAGGACGGCGCCGGCCTCGCCGTCCTCGCCGACCGGGAGAAGCTGCGGCAGATCCTCCTCAACGTCTTCTCGAACGCGATCCGCTACACGCCGCCCGGCGGGCGCATCACCGTCGCGGCCGAGGCGCGCGACGGGATCGTCGCCATCAGGACGACGGACACGGGGATCGGCATCGCCGCCGACGCGCTCGAGCGGATCTTCGAGCCCTTCGTGCAGCTCGACCGCTCCCTCACGCGCGTGCGCGAGGGGGTCGGACTCGGCCTCTCGATCAGCCGCGACCTCGCGCGCGGGATGGGGGGCGAGATCACCGTCGAGAGCCGCCCGGGGAACGGCGCCTCCTTCACGCTCACGCTCCCGCGCGCGGCGC
>DASUSM010000138.1:0-2050 GCA_036375115.1 Gemmatimonadaceae bacterium
GCTCTAATCTTGGCGGAATCGTCGCTGCTCGCAACCCGTGATGCGACGTCGAGTGTGCTCGAGTCGCACGCCGCATACTGGGGAACCGCGTTCGGGATTCCCGCGTCAGGCGTTTCCCGACGATTTGCGTTCATTACTCGCGAGTGATACGATCGCCCGCAGCGACGTCGGCGACCACGACGGGCGGTCCACTTCGGGGGTGGCGGTGATCTCCTCGCGCGAGCAGGACGCGCTGGTTCGTCGGACCATCTACGAGACCTTCGTCGCGCGCGGCGCGCCGCCGACTCGCGCGGCGATCGTCGTCGCCTCGGGGCTCGACGAGGAGTCCGTCGCCGCGAGCTACGAGCGGCTCGCGCTCCGGCGGGCGATCGTGCTCGACTCGGTCACGGGCGAGGTGCGGATGGCGATGCCGTTCTCCGCCGTCCCGACCGCCTTCCGCGTGCGCTCGAGCGGCGTCGCGTGGTGGGCCAACTGCGCCTGGGACGCGCTCGGCATCGCCGCGGCGACGGGACGCGATGTCGAGATCGTCACGGACTGCCCCGACTGCCACGATCGGCTCGTGCTCCGCACCGTGGACGGCGTGCCCGAGGAGGTGCCGTGGGTCGTGCACTTCCTCGTGCCGGCGGCGCGCTGGTGGGACGACATCGGCTTCACGTGAGCGACCATTCGACTCTTCCGGTCGGAGGAGCACGTGCGGCGTTGGGCGAGGGCGGAGCGGCGCCAGCCGGGCGCGGTCGTGCCGCTCGAGACGGCATGGCGCCTCGCCGACGCCTGGTACGCCGACCGTCTCAGCGCCGACTGGCGCCGACTGGATCCCGACGAGGCGGAGGCGCTGTTCGACCGCGTCGGACTGCGCGGCGCCTTCTGGCGCCTCCCCACCGGGCCGCGGCGCGCGTGAGGGTGCGGGCCCTCATCTTGCCTCGTCTGCCGGCACCGCTCACGGAGGCAGAGGACCGATGCGCTGGACCCCGGGAGGACGTAGCCGCAACCTCGAGGACAGGCGTGGCGCGCGCGGCGTCGGGATGCCGCTCGGCATCGGCGGCACGATCCTCGTGCTCGTCCTCGGATTGATCTTCGGACCCGACGTCGTGTCGAACACCGGCCTCGACCCGGGGGTGCAGACGACGTCCGGCGGCGCGATCGCGCCGGAAGATTCCGCGCGCGAGGAGCCGATGGTGCAGTTCGTCTCCTTCGTGCTCGACGACGCGCAGGCGACGTGGGCGCGCATCCTCCCGGCCGCCGGCCAGCGCTACGAGGACGCCCGCCTCGTCCTCTTCCGCGATGCCGTCCGCTCCGGGTGCGGCGCCGCGCAGGCGGCGATGGGGCCGTTCTACTGTCCGCTCGACGAGCGCGTCTACATCGACCTCGGCTTCTTCGACGAGCTGCACTCGCGCTTCGGCGCGCCGGGCGACTTCGCGCAGGCCTACGTCCTCGCGCACGAGATCGGGCACCACGTGCAGCACCAGCTCGGGACCGACGCCGAGGTGCGCCGCGCGCAGCAGGCGAACCCCGCGCTCGCGAACGAGCTCTCCGTGGCCCTCGAGCTCCAGGCGGACTGCTACGCGGGGATCTGGGGCCACTCGACCGCGCGGCGCGATCTCCTCCAGGAGGGCGACATCGAGGAGGGGCTCGCCGCCGCCGCCGCCGTCGGCGACGACCGCATCCAGCGCCGGACGTCGGGCACGATCGACGTGGAGAGCTTCACGCACGGCTCGTCCGAGCAGCGCGCGAGCTGGTTCATGCGCGGCTTCCGCAGCGGGGACCCGGAGGCGTGCGACACCTTCGGCGCGTTCCGCTGAGCGCAGCGCGGCGGGCACTTGCCCGCCCGCGCCCGCGGCGGCAGGTTGCGGCCGTGTGCACGACCGTCCACCCGCCGCATCGCTGCGACCGCGCTCGCCCGCAGGACGCGCGAGCGCCGCGCGCGCTCCCCGCCCCGGAGAGCGCGTGATCGAGGCCGTGCGCGCGTTCCGCTGCGAGAAGTGCGGTGCGGAGGTCGAAAAGGGGGACGGCGGGCTCTGTCCCGGATGCGGACGGCTGCTCTGTGCGCACC
>DASUSM010000139.1:0-9969 GCA_036375115.1 Gemmatimonadaceae bacterium
CGGGTGGCGATCCACGCCGGCGCGCGCATCGGCTCGGACGGCTTCGGCTACGTGTTCCGCGAGGGGCGGCACGCGAAGATCCCCCACGTCGGACGCTGCATCGTCGAGGACGACGTCGAGATCGGCGCCAACACGACGATCGACCGCGGAAGCATCGACGACACGGTGATCGGCGCGGGGACGAAGATCGACAACCTCGTGCAGGTCGCGCACAACGTCCGGATCGGGCGGCTCTGCCTTCTCATGTCGCAGGTCGGGATCGCGGGGTCCGCACGCATCGGCGACGGCTGCGTCATCGCCGGCCAGGCCGGGCTCGCGGGGCACATCTCGATCGGCGACGGGGCGCGCATCGGGGCGCAGGCGGGCGTCTTCGGCGACGTGCCGGCCGGCGAGACGTGGTCCGGCTATCCGGCGCGTCCGCACAAGGAATCGCTGCGCGCGACCGCGGCGCTCTTCCGGCTCAGCGGACTGCTGAAGCGCCTCGAGCGCCTCGCCGCCCGCGAGGACCGCTAGATGGAGCGCACCACCGTCTCGCGGGCCGTCACCGTCGAGGGAATCGGCCTCCATCTGGGGAGGCCGTGCCGGCTGACGTTCGCCCCGGCGCCGCGCGGCTCCGGGGTCGCCTTCGTGCGCACCGACGTCGGCGGGGCCCCGCGCATCCCGGCACGCGCCGACGTGGCGGTGCTCAGCGAGCGGCGCACGCAGCTTGGCGAGGAGCCGGGCGCGCTGCACACGGTCGAGCACGTGCTCGCCGCGGTCGCCGGGTTGGGCGTGGACGACCTCGAGATCGCGGTGGATGCGCCCGAGCCGCCGATCCTCGATGGATCGGCCTTCCCGTTCGTGGAGGCGCTGCGTCGGGCAGGGGTCACGCCGCACGGCGGACGGCGCGCCGAGCTCCGGCTGCGGGAGCGCGTGCGCGTCGATGACGGCGACTCCTGGTACGAGGCGCACCCGGACGAGGCGCTGCGGCTCGAGGTGGAGATCGACTTCCCGCACCCGCTCATCGGCCGGCAGGCGGGAGCGTGGGTGGTGACGCCCGAGACCTTCGTCCGGGACCTCGCGCCGGCGCGGACGTTCGGCTTCGTGCGCGAGGTCGAGGCGCTCCGCGCCAAGGGGCTCATCCAGGGCGCGTCGACGGAGAACGCGATCGTGCTCGACGAGCGGGGCGTCGTCGGCACGACGCTGCGATGGCCCGACGAGTTCGTGCGGCACAAGGCGATGGATTGCGTTGGCGACCTCGCGCTCGCCGGCGCGCGCGTGCGCGCGCGCGTGGTGGCGCACAAACCGAGTCATCGCGGCACGGTCCTGCTCGTGCGCGCGATGCTGGCCTCCCTCGAGAGGAGAGACGCGTGTTCGGCATAGAAGAGATCATGAAGGTGCTTCCGCACCGCTACCCGTTCCTCCTCGTCGACCGCATCACGGAGCTGGAGGCGAACAAGCGGGTGGTCGGCGTGAAGAACGTCACGATCAACGAGCCGTTCTTCCAGGGACACTTTCCGGGTCATCCGATCATGCCCGGCGTGCTCATCATCGAGGCGATGGCCCAGGTCGGCGGGGTGCTGATGCTCGGCACGATCGAGGACCCCTCGCAGAAGGTCGTGTACTTCACGTCGCTCGACAACGTGCGCTGGCGGAGGCCGGTGAAGCCCGGCGACCAGATCGTGTTCGAGCTCGAGGTGATCGCGATCCGCGGCCCGATGTGCAAGATGCGGGGCGTCGCGAAGGTGGACGGCGACCTCGTCGCCGAGGCCGACATGTCCGCGATGGTGCGCGACCGATGACCGCACGGATCCATCCGAGCGCCGTCATCGCGCCCGACGCGACGATCGGCGCCGACGTCGAGATCGGGGCGTTCGCGCTCGTCGGCGAGAATTGCGAGATCGGCGACGGGTGCGTCATCGGGCCGCGGGCGACGCTCGAGCGGAACGTCCGACTCGCGGCGCACGTGAAGGTCGGGAGCGGGAGCATCCTCGGCGGCGACCCGCAGGACCTCAAGTTCCGCGGGGAGTTCACGACCGTCGAGGTGGGAGAGGGGACGACGATCCGCGAGTACGCCACGGTCAACCGCGGCACCGCCCACTCGCAGAAGACGGCGATCGGCCGCAACTGCTTCATCATGTCCTACGTGCACCTCGCGCACGACTGCCAGCTCGGCGACGGGGTCATCATCTCCAACGGCGCGCAGCTGGCCGGCCACGTCGTCGTCGAGGACAAGGCGATCATCTCGGGGCTGACGGCGATGCACCAGTTCGTGAAGATCGGCGCCTACTCCTTCATCGGCGGGTGCTCGCGCGTGGCGAAGGATGTCCCGCCGTACGTGAAGGCGGTCGGGAACCCCGTGAAGCTCTACGGCCTGAACAGCATCGGGCTCCAGCGCAACAACTTCCCCGAGGAGACGATCCGCGAGCTGAAGCGCGCGTACCGCCTCTTCTTCCGGTCGGAGCTGAACGTCTCGCAGGCGCGCGAGCGCGCCGCGCACGAGCTCCAGCCGCTTCCGGAGGTCGAGCACTTCCTCCGCTTCGTCGACGCGAGCGAGCGAGGGCTCGGCTTTTGAGGGCCCCCGTGCGCATCGGCGTGGTCGGCGCGGGCGGGCTCGGCTACCACCACATCCGGATCCTCCGCGACCTCCCGCGCGTCGCGTTCGCCGGCTTCTACGAGTCGCGCGCCGACCGCGCGGCGGAGGTGGCGGGCGAGCTCGAGGTCCGCGCCTACGAGCGCTACGAGGAGCTGCTCGACGCCGTCGACGCGCTGACGATCGTCGTGCCGACGCCGGCGCACTTCGCCGTGGCGCGCAAGGCGCTCGAGCGCGGCAAGCACGTCCTCATCGAGAAGCCGATCGCGAGCACGCTGGACGAGGCCGACGAGCTGCTGGCGATCGCGGTGCGCGAGGGCGCCGTCGTGCAGACGGGGCACGTCGAGCGGTTCAACCGCGCGGTGCGCGCGGCGCTCCCCCACGTTGCCGAGCCCCGCTTCATCGAGAGCGACCGGCTGGCGCCGTTCAACCCGCGCGGTGCGGACGTCGCCGTCGTGCTAGACCTCATGATCCACGACATCGACCTCGTGCACACGCTGGTCGGCGGGCACGTGACGGACCTCGCGGCGGTCGGCGTCGGCGTCCTCACGCCGTCCGTGGACATCGCCAACGCGCGTCTGACGTTCGACTCCGGCGCGGTCGCGAACATCACGGCCAGCCGCGTCTCGCGGGAGCGGATGCGCAAGATCCGCATCTTCCAGCGGAGCGGCTACCTCTCGCTCGACCTCGCGGCGGGGAACGGCGAGTACTTCCGCATGCGGCAGGATCTCGACCTCGCCGAGCTGACGAAGGCGCCGCTCGCGCTCGAGGCGTTCGTCGAGCGGGTCCCGCTCGAGGCGCCCGAGGGGGAGCCGCTGCGGCTCGAGTTCGAGAGCTTCGTCGGCGCGGTCCTCGGCGAGGCGCCGATCGCCGTGAGCGGCGCGGCGGGGCGCGAGGCGCTCGCCGTCGCGCTGCGCATCGTGCACGAGATCGAGCGCACCGCGGCGACGATGGCGGGGACGCGTCGTGCGTGAGATCCTGATCGTCGCCGGGGAGGCCTCCGGCGACCTGCACGCCTCGGCCGTCGCGGCGTCCATCCGCGCGCTGCGGCCGGAGATCCCGCTGACGGGGATCGGCGGCGACCGGATGCGCGAGGCGGGGGTCGAGCTCATCGAGCACGCCGACCGCCTCGCCGTGATGGGGTTCGTCGAGGTGCTGAAGCACATCCCGCAGCACGCGCGGCTCCTCCGGCGGCTGCGCCGCCGTCTCGCGGCCGGAACGGTCGGGCTCGTGATCCTCGTCGACTATCCGGGCTTCAACATGCGCGTCGCGGCCGCGGCGAAGCGGGCCGGCGTCCCGGTGCTCTATTTCATCACGCCGCAGGTGTGGGCGTGGCACGCGAGCCGCCTGACGAAGCTCTCCCGCCTCGTCACGAAGGCCGCCCCGATCCTGCCGTTCGAGGAGGCGCTCCTGCGCGAGCACGGCATCGACGCGACGTTCGTCGGCCACCCGCTGCTCGACCGCGTCGGCGAGCTGCCGGACCGCGACGAGGCGCGGCGGTCGCTCGGCCTCGCGCCGGATGCGCGCGTCCTCGCGCTCTTCCCGGGGAGCCGCGCGCAGGAGATCGAGCGGCACCTCGACGACTTCGTCGCGACCGCGCGCGAGCTGCAGCGTCGCATTCCGGGACTCGAGGTGCGCGTCAGCGTCGCACCGACGGTGACGCTCGACCCGGCACGCTGCCCGTTCCCGATGGTCCGGTCGGCGTCGTACACCGTCTTCCGCGCGGCGGATGCGGCCCTCTGCAAGAGCGGCACGACGACGCTCGAGGCAGCGGTCGCGGGGTGCCCGCTCGTGATCGCCTATCGCACGAACGCGGTCACCTATGCGCTCGCCCGCCGCCTCGTGACGATCCCGCACATCGGCCTCGTCAACGTCGTCGCCGGACGCGGCGTGGCGCGGGAGTTCGTGCAGGATGCGCTGCAGCCGTCGGCGGTCGCCGATGCGCTCGAGCCGCTGCTCGACCCGGCGAGCGCCGAGCGCGCGGCGATGCTCGCCGCGCTCGACGACGTCAGACGCACGCTCGGCGAGCCCGGCGCCGCCGGGCGCGTCGCGCGCCTCGCCCTGGACCTCCACCGATGAGCCGACGCCCGCGCGATGCGAAGGCGGAGCGCCGGCTGCGGTGGATCGTCCCGCTCGGCGCGCTGCTCATCCGGGCCCTCGCGGCGACATGGCGCGTGCGGCTGGTGAACGGCGACTACCCGGAGCGGCTGCGGGCGGAGCGGAAGCCCGTCGTCTTCGCGCTCTGGCACGGGCATCTGCTCCCGCTCCTCATGCGGCACCGCTACGAGAACGTGTCGATTCTGATCAGCGAGCATCGCGACGGCGAGATCATCGCCCGCATCGCCGAGCGGATCGGCTACCGCACCGTTCGCGGCTCGACGACCCGCGGAGGCGAGCGCGCGCTGCTCGGGCTGGCGCGCGTCCTCCAGGAGGGAGGGGACATCGCGGTGACCCCCGATGGACCGCGCGGCCCGGCACGGGAGTTCGCGCCCGGCGCGCTCGTCGCGGCGCAGCGGGGCGGGGGGACGATCCTGCCGATCGCCGCGTCGGCGAACCGCGCGTGGCGGCTCCGCAGCTGGGACCGTTTCCTCATCCCGAAGCCGTTCGCCCGCGTCACGGTCGCCTACGCGACGCCGACGCCGGTCGAGGCGCCGTCGGCCCGCGCCGCGGCCGCGCTCGCGCCCCGCTTTCAGGCGCTGCTCGACGAGGCCGTCGCGCTGGCCGATGCCTGACGCGAGAGGCGTCGAGCGCGTCTGGTTCGGCGACGGCGCCGGCGCGCGCGCGGCGCGGCTCGCGCTGCGGCCCCTCGAGGCGGTGTACGCCACGGCGATCCGGGTGCGCGGCGCGTTGTATGATGCCGGCGTGCTCGCGATACACGACCCGGGGATTCCGTCGGTCAGCGTGGGGAACCTCAGCGTCGGCGGCACCGGGAAGACGCCGGTGGCGGCATGGGTCGCGCGTGCGCTCCGCGACCGCGGCGCGCACCCGGCGATCGTCCTGCGCGGCTACGGCGCGGACGAGCCACTCGTGCACGAGCTGCTCAACCCCGGCATCCCCGTGATCGCCGGCGCGGACCGCGTCGCCGGCGTGACCGAGGCGCGCCGCCGGGGAGCCGACGTCGCCGTGCTCGACGATGCGTTCCAGCACCGACGCGTGCGGCGGGCCGCCGACATCGTGCTCGTGAGTGCGGACCGGTGGGACGGCCGCGTGCGGCTGCTCCCCGCGGGCCCGTGGCGCGAGTCGCTGCACGCGCTCCGCCGCGCGAGCCTCGTCCTGGTCACGCGCAAGGCCGTCTCCGCGGAAGCCGCGGAGCGCGTCGCGATGGCGCTGCTCCGCGCCGTCCCGGGGGTCGCGCGGGCGACGGCGCATCTGGCCCCCGCGGCGCTCCGGCGCGTCGGCGACCCGGGGGGGATCCGGCCGCTGGACGGGCTCGCAGGGGTGCGCGTGCTGGCGCTCTCCGCGATCGGAGATCCGGCCTCGTTCCGCCGGCAGCTCGAGGCCCAGGGGGCGCTCGTCGACGGCGTCGCTTTCCCCGACCACCACGCCTTCACCGCGGCGGAGGTCGCGCGCATCGCGCGGCGCGCCGCCGCGGCCGGCCTCGTCGTCTGTACGCTCAAGGACGCGGTGAAGCTCGCCCCGCTGTGGCCTCGCGAAGCGCCCCCGTTGTGGTATGTTTCACAGCGCCTGGACCTCGAGCGCGGAGCGGCGGAGATGGACGCGCTGCTCGCCCGGGTCCTGGGCGACCGCCCGCCTCACATCCAGCCCGTCGGCTGAGCCCGACGGAGTCCATACACGGCCATGGCCAGCGACCTCAGACTGCCGACCAACAAGATCGTCCGACCCGACAAGGACCGATTTCTGAACGAGGAGAACCCGTTCGAGGCGATGATGTCGCGCTTCGACCGTGCGGCCGAGCTGCTGGACCTCGAGCCGGGTCTCTACAAGGTGCTGCGCCACGCGGAGAAGCAGATCACGGTCTCGATCCCGGTCCTGATGGACAACGGCGAGGTCGAGGTCTTCACCGGCCACCGGGTGCTCTACAACACCTCGCGCGGACCGGGGAAGGGCGGGATCCGCTTCGACATGAACGTGACGCTCGAGGAGGTCAAGGCGCTCGCGGCGTGGATGACGTGGAAGTGCGCGGTCGTGAACGTGCCCTTCGGCGGCGCGAAGGGGGGTGTCGTCTGCGACCCGCTGAAGATGAGCGTCGCGGAGCTCGAGCGCCTGACGCGGCGCTACACGGCCGGGATCATCTCGACGCTCGGGCCGGACTCGGACGTGCCCGCGCCGGACGTGAACACGAACGAGCGCGTCATGGCCTGGGTGATGGACACCTACTCCATGCACATGCGGCACACCGTGACGGCGGTCGTCACCGGGAAGCCCGTGGAGATGGGCGGCTCGCTCGGCCGGCGCGAGGCGACGGGGCGCGGCTGCACGATCATGGCGCGCGAGGCGCTGAAGCACCTCGGTCTCCCCGTCCGCGGGACGACGGTCGGCGTGCAGGGCTTCGGCAACGTCGGGTCGGTCGCGGCGCAGCTCCTCCAGCGCGAGGGGTGCAAGATCGTCGCGATCACCGACCGCTCGGGCGGCGTGCACAACGCCGGGGGGATCGACATCGAGGCCGCGATCGCGCACGTGCGGCAGCACAAGTCGCTCGACGGGTTCCGCGGCGGCGACGCGATCACGAACGAGGAGCTCCTCACGTCCGAGGTCGATGTCCTCTTGCCCGCGGCGCTGGAGAACGTGATCACGTCGAAGAACGCGTCGAAGGTCCGGGCGCGCATCATCGTCGAGGGCGCGAACGGCCCGACGACGGCGGGTGCGGACTCGATCCTCGACGAGAAGGGGATCTTCGTCGTGCCGGACATTCTCGCGAACTCGGGCGGCGTCACCGTCTCGTATTTCGAGTGGGTGCAGGACCGCGGGGGCTACTTCTGGCCGGAGGACGTCGTCAACCAGCGGCTCGAGGAGATCATGTGCCGCGGGTTCGCCGATGTGCTCGCGCTCTCCCAGCAGCACAGGGTGAACATGCGCACGGCGGCGTACATGCTCTCGATCAGCCGCGTCGCGACCGTGCACCGGCTCCGCGGCATCTATGCCTGACGGCCGCGTCGCGGCGCCGGTTCGACGGACCGGCGCCGCGGCCGCGTGAAGATCGTGGTCGTGGCGGTGGGCAAGCCGCGCGACCGCGCGCTCGCCGCCGCCATCGGCGAATACGAGACCCGCGCGCGCCGCTACTGGCCGCTCGAGGTCCACGAGGTCCGCGAGGAGGCGGCGCGCGCCGCCTCGGCGGACCTCGTGCGCGAGCGGGAGGGGGCGCGGCTGCTCGCGCGGCTCCCGGCCGGCGCCGCCCTCGTCGCGTGCGACGAGACGGGGGAGGGACTGACGTCGAGCGAGTTCGCCGCGTGGCTGCAGCAGGAGCGCGAGCGCGCCCGCGACGTCGCCTTCGCGATCGGCGGCGCGTACGGGCTGGCGCCGGCGGTGCGGCAGGCGTCGGTGCGCCGGATCGCGCTCGCGCCGTGGACGCTTCCGCACGAGCTCGCGCGGCTCGTGCTCGCGGAGCAGCTCTATCGGGCCGGGACCATCGTGCGGGGGGAGCCGTACCACAAGTGACGCCGACCGAGTCCGACTCCGGTCCGATCGCCCGCACGGTGCCGCTCGGCGGCGGGCCGCTGGCCGCGGCCGTGGCGGCCGGCACGGCGCCCGATCGCTGGTACGTGCCGCGCCCGCGGACGATCGAGGCGTGGCGGGAGCGGGCCGAGGCGACACGGGGTGCCGCCGGCGGGTGGCTCGAGTCGCTCGAGCCGGCGATCGAGGCCGAGGGAGCCGCGTCGGCGCGGCTGCGCCGAGCGGCGAACGGCGGCGTCCTCGTGACGACGGGGCAGCAGCCCGGCCTCTTCGGCGGACCGATGTACACCTGGTCGAAGGCGCTCGCCGCGCTCGCTCTCGCGGATGCGCTCGAGGAGGCGACGGGCATCCCCACCGCGCCGCTCTTCTGGGCGGCGACGGACGACGCGGACTTCGAGGAAGCCGCCGTCACCCACCTCGCCGTGACCGGCGGCGTCGAGACGCTGCGGCTCGCGCCGCCTCCGCCGGAGCTCGCCGGACGCCCGCTGGCCGAGCTTCCGCTGGGTGACGTCGAGCCCCTCCTGGCCGCGCTCGAGCGCGCCTCGGGGTCGGGTGCCGTCCCCGACGTCCTGCGCCTCGTGCGCGAGCGCTACCGGTCCGACGCGACGATCGGCGGCGCCTACGTCGGCCTGCTGCGCGGCATGCTCGCGCCGCTCGGCATCGCCGTGCTCGACAGCTCGCACGCCCGCGTGCGCGACGCGGCGTTCCCGACGCTGCGCGCGGCGCTCGAGCGGGCCGGCGATCTGGAGGCGGCGATCGACCGCCGCGCCACCGAGCTTCGCGAGGCGGGATACGAGCCACAGGTCGGCCCCGTCCCCGGTCTCACGCTCGTCTTCCGACTCGACGGGAGCAAGGCGCGGATCCGCGTGGCGGACGCCGATCGCGCACTGGCGGAGTCCTCGCCGGGCGACCTCGCGCCGAACGTCCTCCTGCGCCCGGTCGTGGAGCGCGCGATCCTGCCGACGGTAGCCTACGTCGCCGGGCCGGGCGAGCTCGCCTACTTCGCGCAGGTCGGCGCGGTGGCGGAGGTGCTCGGACGTCCGCGGCCGCTCGCCGTGCCGCGGTGGTCGGGGATGATCGTCGAGCCGCACATCCGCCGGCTGCTCGAGCGGCGCGAGCTGGCGCCGGAGGCGCTCGCGGATCCCTCGGCGCCGGAGCGCGAGGCGGCCGCGCGCGCGATGCCGTCGGCGGCGCGGGACGCCCTCGCGCAGCTCCGACGGGACATCGACCGCGCGGCCGTGACGCTCTCCGGCGTCACGACGCCGTCCGGTGTCGGCGCGCCGCCGCCGGCCGTCGTCGAGGGCGCGCGCCGCGCGCTGGCGGCCCGGGTCGAGCGTCTCGAGCGGCGCTATCTCGCCGCGGCGAAGCGCGGCGAGGAGGCGGCGCTCCGCGACCTGGCGACGCTGCGCGGCGCGCTCCGGCCGCTGGGGCAGCCGCAGGAGCGCGTGTTGAACCTGCTGCCGATGATCGCCCGGCACGGTGCGCCGCTTCTCGCCGCGATGATGGCGGAGGCGCGCCGCCACGCGATCCGGCTCCTCGGCGGCACCGCCGGATCGGCGCCCGAGCGACCGGCGTCCGCGCCGCACGCCGCGGGGTGATGACCGACCCCCGCGCCGCCGAGACCGGATCGTCCGCGGACGAGCCCACGGCGCCCGCGCCGACGCCGCCGCCGGTGGAGGCGGGGCGCCGCGGCGGACGCGCGTCGCTCCTCGTCGGCACGGGGATCCTCGCGAGCCGCCTGACGGGGCTCGTGCGAACGAGCGTCC
>DASUSM010000140.1:0-6044 GCA_036375115.1 Gemmatimonadaceae bacterium
GCGGCGACGTCGTGCGCGCGAGCTATCGCGACGGCGCGCGCTCGCTGCTCGAGCCGGGACGCCCGTACCTCGTGCGCATCCCGGAGATGTTCACCGGCAACACCTTCGAGGCGGGGCACCGCATCCGCATCCACATCATGACGTCGTTCTTTCCCCACTTCTCGCGCAACCTGCACACGGGCGAGCTGGAGACGACGTCGGGCCGGATGCGCACCGCGACGATCACCGTGCACCACGACCGCGCGCACCCGTCGCGGCTCGTGCTGCCGGTGATCCCGGCACCCACCGAATCCCCCGCGCGCCGAGCGGGTCCGGACCAGGGAGACGACGATGGCCACTGAGGCGAGGAGCGAGACGACACCGGTCGCGAGCGGCCGCGGCGAGCGCGACTATCCGCGCATCCTCGTGCCGCCCCCCGGGCCGCGCGCGCGGGAGATCGTCGCGCGCGACGCCGCGTGGGCGTCGTCGTGCTACATCAAGGAGTACCCGCTCGTCGTCGCGCGCGGGCGCGGCGCGATGATCGAGGACGTGGACGGGAACCGCTTCCTCGACTTCATGGCGGGGATCGCCGTCGCCGCGACGGGGCACTCGCACCCCCGCGTCGTCGCGGCGGTGCAGGACGCGGCCGGCCGCTTCCTCCACATCTGCGGCTCCGACTTCTACTACGAGGCGATGGCCGCTTTGCTCGAGCGCCTCGCGACGGTGGCGCCGGGCGCGAGCCGGAAGCGCGTCTTCCTCACCAACTCGGGGACGGAGGCGGTGGAGGGCGCGATCAAGCTCGCGCGCGCGGCGACGCGGCGGCCGGCCCTCGTCGCCTTCGAGGGCGCCTTCCATGGCCGCAGCTACGGCGCGATGAGCCTCACGGCGAGCAAGGCGAGGCAGCGGGGAGGCTTCGCCCCGCTGCTCCCGGAGGTCTACCACGTCCCCTACCCGAACCCGTATCGCGACGGACGCGAGGCGATGGCGCGGACGATGGGGGCGCTCGAGGGACTCTTCGCGCGCCGCCTCGATCCGCGCGACGTCGCGGCCATCTTCGTCGAGCCGGTGCAGGGCGAGGGTGGCTACATCGTCCCGCCCGCCGGGTTCCTGCGCACGCTGCGTGAGCTCTGCGACCGGCACGGGATCCTCCTCGTCGCCGACGAGGTGCAGTGCGGCGTCGGCCGAACCGGGCGGATGTTCGCCTGCGAGCACGAGGAGGTCGAGCCGGACATCCTCCTCACGGCGAAGGGGCTCGGCTCGGGCATGCCGATCGGCGCGATCGTCTCGCGCGAGGCGATCACGACGTGGGAGCGCGGCGCGCACGGCTCGACCTTCGGCGGAAACCCCGTCGCCTGCGCGGCGGCGCTCGCGACGCTCGACGTCGTCGAGGATGGACTCGTCGCCAACGCCGCGCGCATGGGGGAGCGCCTCATGGCCGGGCTGCGCGCGCTCGCCGCGCGGCACCCGGCGATCGGCGACGTGCGCGGCCTCGGGCTGATGGTCGGCCTCGAGCTGGTCGCCGACCGCGCGACGCGCGCGCCGGCGGCGGAGCTGGTGCATGCCGTCGAGCGGCTCGCCTTCGAGCGCGGGCTCCTGCTGCTCGCGGCCGGGCAGAGCACGCTCCGATTCGCTCCTCCGCTCCTCGTCGACGAGGTGGATGTGGACACCGCGCTCCGCATCGTCGACGAGTGCCTGACCGAGGTCGCGGCCCGGTGACGCGACCGCGGCCGGCCGCATCGCCGTCGAAGGTGACGACGATGCGCGAGGCGATCGCCGCGCACGTCCACGATGGCGACACCGTCGCCATCGAGGGCTTCACGCACCTCATCGGCTTCGCCGCGGCGCACGAGATCATCCGACAGGGGCGGCGCGACCTCACGCTCTGCCGCCTGACGCCCGATCTCGTCTTCGACCAGATGATCGCCGCCGGGTGCGCGCGGAAGCTGGTCTTCTCGTGGGCGGGGAACCCCGGCGTCGGCTCGCTGCACGCCTTTCGCCGCGCCATCGAGGGGCGCGGCGCGGAGGCACTCGAGATCGAGGAGTACTCGCACTTCGGGATGGTCGCGCGGTTCTCCGCCGGCGCGGCGCGGCTCCCCTTCTGGCCGCTGCGCAGCTTCATGGGCACGGACCTGCCGCGCGTCAACGACCGCATCCGCACCGTCGCCTGCCCGTACACCGGGGAGCCGATCGCGACGGTCCCGGCGCTCGAGCCCGACGTCGCGATCCTCCACGCCCAGCGCGCCGACGCGGAGGGGAACACGCAGGTGTGGGGACTGCTCGGCGTCCAGAAGGAGGCCGCCTTCGCCGCGCGCCGCGTCATCGTCGTCGTCGAGGAGCTCGTCGACACCGCCGTCGTGCGCGCCGACCCGAACCGCACGCTGATCCCCGGCACGATCGTCAGCGCGGTCGTCGTCGAGCCGTGGGGGGCGCATCCCTCCTTCGCGCAGGGCTACTACGACCGCGACAACGACTTCTACGTCGGGTGGGAGGAGATCTCGCGCGACGAGGGCGCGCTGCGCGCCTGGCTCGACGAGTACGTGCACGGCGTCGCCGATCGCGCGGCGTACGTGGCGAAGCATCCGGGGCTCGTCGAGCGGCTCTCCGCGAGGCCGCTGGTCTGCGCAGGGGTGAGCTACGGCTACTGACGTGACGCGCCACGGGGCCGCCTCGCGCGGCGGATGCACCCCCGCGGAAGCGATGGCCGTCGCCGCCGCGCGCGAGCTGCGCGACGGCGAGGTCGTCTTCGTCGGCATCGGGCTGCCGAACCTCGCCTGCAACCTCGCCCGGGCGACGCACGCGCCGCGGCTCGTCCTCGTCTACGAGTCGGGCGCGGTCGGGGCGGTGCCGGAGCGCCTCCCCGTCTCGATCGGGGACCCGGCGCTCGTCGCCGGATCGCTGATGGTCTGCGGGATGGCGGACGTCTTCCAGCTCTTCCTCCAGGGCGGCCGCATCGACGTCGGCTTCCTCGGCGGGGCGCAGGTGGACCGCTGGGGCAACATCAACACGACGGTCATCGGGCCCTACGACGATCCGCGCGTCCGACTCCCCGGGAGCGGCGGCGCGACCGAGATCGCGATCCATGCGCGGCGCACGCTCATCGTCAGCCGTCTCTCGCGGCGCGCCTTTCCCGAGCGCGTCGACTTCGTGACGAGCCCGGGGCAGCGCGTCGGAGGGACGGACCGCCGCGCACTCGGCATGCCCGGCGCCGGCCCGGTGAAGGTGATCACCGACCGGTGCATCCTCGAGGCCGGGCCGGGAGGGGAGATGCGCCTCGCCGCGCTCTTCCCCGGCGCCGACGTCGCCGACGTCCGCGCCGCCGTCGGCTGGCCGCTCGCCGTGCGCGAGCCGCTGCGCGAGACCGAGCCGCCGACCGCCGAGGAGCTGCGCATCCTGCGCGAGGTGCTCGACCCGAAGGGGCTGCACCTGTAGCCGCCACGACACGATGAGACGATGACTTCGATCCGGCTGCCCGGCGCGGCGCTCGCCGTCGCCCTCCTCGCTCCCGCCGCGATGGCGGCGCAGGGACGCGAGCCCGTGCTGAAGCAGGTGCGCGTTCCGCACGGCTACTACTGGAGAGAGATGTACCTGCCGCAGGCGACGAGCGGACCGAGCGCCGCGACGTGGTCGCCCGACGGCGCGGAACTGATCTACTCGATGCAGGGATCGCTCTGGCGACAGCGCGTCGGCTCGTCCGAAGCCCGTCAGCTCACCGACGGTCCGGGCTACGACTACCAGCCCGACTGGTCGCCGGACGGCCGGGCCGTCGTGTACGCGTCCTACCGAGACGACGCCGTCCAGCTCCGGATGCTCGACCTCGCGAGCGGACGCGACGCGCCGCTCGTCGCCGACGGTGCCGTCAACGTCGAGCCCCGCTGGTCCCCCGACGGGTCCCGCATCGCCTGGGTCTCGACGGCGCACGAGGGGCGCTGGCACGTCCACACGGCGACGGTGCGATACGGCCGCGTCGTCGCGACCGAGCGGATCACCGAGGACCGCGACGACAAGCTGCCGCGGTACTACTACGGCGCCTTCGACCACTTCCTCTCCCCCACCTGGTCGCCCGACGGGCGCGAGCTCATCCTCGTCTCCAACCGCGGCCGCATCTGGGGATCCGGGGGCTTCTGGCGCATGGAGGCGAAGCCGGGCGCGCCGATGCGCCCGCTGCATCACGAGGAGACGACGTGGAAGGCGCGCCCCGACTGGGCGCGCGACGGCAGGCGCGTCGTCTACTCGTCGTACCTCGGCCGCCAGTGGAACCAGCTCTGGCTGATGACGTCGCAGGGCGGCGACCCCATGCAGCTCACCTACGGCGAGTTCGATGCGACGGCGCCGCGCTGGTCGCCGGACGGGCGCCGCATCGCGTTCATCTCGAACGAGAAGGGGAACACGGCGCTCGAGGTCTTCGAGATCCCGGGCGGGCGTCGCGTGCCGATCGAGGCGACGACGCGGCACTACCTGCGCCCCGTCGGACGGCTGCGCATCGCGGCGCTCGATGCGACCTCGGGCCGCGCCGTCGCCGCGCGCATCTCCGTGACGACGGCCGACGGCCGTAGCTGGACGCCGGACGACGCCTGGCGCCACGCCGACGACGCCTTCGACCGCGCCGAGCGGCGCATCGAGTACGGCTACTTCCACGCCGACGGCGAGGCGACGCTCGTCGTCCCCGCGGGCACGGTGACGGTCGAGGTGACGCGCGGGCTCGCCCACCGCGCCGAGCGCCGCACGGTCGTCGTCGCCGCGGACTCGACGTCGAGCGTGCGCGTCCCGCTGCGGCGCCTCGCGGACCTGCCGGGCGCCGGCTGGTACTCGGGCGACCTGCACGTGCACATGAACTACGGCGGCGCCTACCGCGCCGATCCGGCGACCCTCGCGCGCCAGGCTCGCGCCGAGGATCTGCACGTCGTCGAGAACCTGATCGTGAACAAGGAGGGGCGCATCCCCGACATCGCATGGTTCCGCGGCGCGCCCGACCCGGTCTCCGACGGATCCACTCTCGTCGTCCACGACCAGGAGTTCCACACCAGCTTCTGGGGGCACACCGCGCTCCTCGGGCTCCGCGACCACCTGTTGCTCCCGGGGTACGCCGCATACGCGAACACCGCCGTCGCGAGCCTCTACCCGACGAACGCGACCGCCTTCGACCTCGCGCGCGCGCAGGGCGCCGTCGGCGGCTACGTGCACCCGTTCGACGTGCCGCCCGATCCGGCCGCCGACGAGGCGCTGACGAACGCGCTGCCGGTCGACGTCGCGCTCGGCGCGGTGGACTACCTCGAGGTCGTCGGCTTCAGCGAGCACCTGACGACGGCGCGCGTCTGGTACCGCCTGCTCAACTGCGGCTTCCGCATCCCGGCCGGCGCCGGCACCGATGCGATGACGAACTTCGCCTCGCTGCGCGGCCCGGTGGGGATGAACCGCGTCTTCGTGCAGGTGGACGGGCCGCTCGACCACGAGCGCTTCCTCGCCGGGCTGAAGGCCGGCCGCACGGTCGCGACGAACGGCCCGCTGCTCGACTTCGCGCTCGACGGGCGCGGGATCGGCGGCGAGCTGCGGCTGCCGGCGGGCGGCGGCACCGTCCGCGCCCGCGTCACGCTGCGGTCGATCGTCCCCGTGGAGCACCTCGAGATCGTCGGCAACGGCGAGGTCGTCGCCGAAATCCCGCTCGCGAAGGACCGCACATCGGCGACGGCGACGGTGACGATCCCCGTCACGCGCAGCGGCTGGTACACGCTCCGCGCGCGGGGCACGCGCGCCACGCACCCGGTGCTCGACCTCTACCCGTTCGCGACGACGAGTCCGATCTACGTCGTCGTCGGGGACGCGCCCGTCCGCTCGCGCGCGGACGCGGAGTACTTCCTCGCCTGGATCGGCCGCCTCGAGGGGGCGGTGCGCGAGCACCGCGACTGGAACGGCGACGCGGAGCGCGCGGAGGTCGTGCGCCAGCTCGCCGCGGCGCGCGCCGAGTTCGTCGCGCGGTCGGCGCCGTGACCGCCCGCCGGCGCGGGGGCCCGTCGCTCAGGGGTGCGCGTACAGGTACGCGGCGATGTCCCGGGCGTCGTCCGCGGTGA
>DASUSM010000141.1:0-2125 GCA_036375115.1 Gemmatimonadaceae bacterium
AGCGCGCGTCTCACTCGCGCGCCTCGCGCGTCGCGTCGCGGAGCGACGTCATGGCGTCGAACCGCGCGCTCGCGATCGGCTTCTCCGGGATGCCGTCCCAGGATGCGAGCTTCTGGTAGGCATCGAGCGCGCGGTCGACGAGGCGATCGAACGTCTTCGCGTCGAAGTCGAGCGGCCGGTCCGCCTGGTCGGCGTAGTCCTCGGCCTCGTCGGCATAGAAGTCCGCGAGGCGGAGCACGTGACGCGGGAGGAGCTTCGACTCGGGGTGGCGCTCGATGAGGGCGCGGAGCGCGCGCTCGGCCGTCGCCTCGCCGTCCCGGAGCGCGTGGCGGTGGCGGACGAGGAGCGTCGCCGCCCGCACCTCGAGGCGCTCGATCTCGACGAGGGCGAGCCGCCGGTGCGTCTCGTCGATCTCCCCCGTCGCGGCCTCGCGCCAGGCCTCGAGCTTCGCGTCGAGCGCGTCGATCACGTCCTGGAGCGTCGCGCCCTCCTCGGGCAGGGCGTCGGCCGCGGCGAAGCGCCGGGTCCGCTCGAGCGCCGCCGCCGCGGGCTCCCGGAGCGGCGAGCCGGGCACGCCCGCGACGCGCTCGTACGTGGCCGTCGCGTCGTCCCACGCGCCGAGGCGCTCGAGCGCCTGCGCGCGCGCGTAGTCGACGACGTCGGCAAGACGCGTCGGGAAGCGCTTCCGCCAGCCGTCGAGGCGCTCGACGGTGGCGAGATGCACGCTGCGGCCCGCGGCGTCGGTGGCGGCGGCTCGCCGGTAGAGGTCGTCGTCGAGATGCCAGGCGTGGACCGCGAGGACCTCGAGGACGTCCTCGTACGGCCCCACGGACGGCGAGTCACCGGCGCGGGCGGAAGCGGCGAGGAGCATCGCGAGCCCGGCGGCGCCGAGCAGGGTGAGGCGAGCCATGGGTGCCGGTGTAGCACGACGGTGCGCCGCCGCCAGCCGCTCGACCGGGATGCGCCCCGCACCCGAGGCCGGGCTTGCGAAGCGCCCGCCGAGCGCGTAAGACCGGGCTCCTCGCGCGCCCATAGCTCAGTTGGATAGAGCGTCTGACTACGAATCAGAAGGTCGCATGTTCGAATCATGCTGGGCGCACTTTCGGTCGCGAGCAGGAATCAGCCCCTCTCGGTAGCTGGCGCCCGTTGCGGGACGTAGACCCAGCCACCGCTCCCCCGTCGTCGCAGGCCGAGTCCAGTCGTGTTCCCAGCGTTGGGAACCCATCCATCGCCTCTTCGCAGCCCTGCGGATCACGCACATCCCGTTCCAGACCGGAAGGCATCTCCGCGTCGGAGATTCGCGTGGACGGCTTCTTGCAACTCTCGCCGGCGGAGGACCACATGGACAAGCGGGCATTCATCGCCGAGGTGGCGAGCCGGATCCGGGCGGACGCGCGGCGTGCCGAAGCCGTCACCGCGGTCGTCTTCACCGAGCTGCGGGACCGGCTCACGCCGAAGGAGGCGGACGACGTCGCGGCGCAGATGCCGCTCGAGCTCCGCCGGCTCTGGAACGAGGTCGACCGGCCGCCGGGGGGGATCCGCAAGGTGCACGCGCCGGAGTTCGTGGGACGCGTGCGGCAGAACGCGGCGTTGCCCGACGACGAGGAGGCGCTCCGTGCGGTGCACGCCGTCTTCGGGACCCTCCAGCACCTTCTCGGGAGCCCGTCGGGCATGGAAGGGGAGGCCTGGGACGTGTTCAGCGTCCTCCCCGGTGATCTCAAGCGGATCTGGCTCGAGTCGGCGCGGGGCGAAGAGTCATAGACGGCCGGCGCACTCGATGAGCGCGTCGAGGAGGTCGCTCCGCGTGAGGATGCCGACGACCTTCCCGCCCTCGACGACCGGGAGCGAGCCGACGCGCTCGCGCCGCATGAGGGTCGCCGCCTCGGCGATGGGGGCGTCGGGCGCCACGGTGAGCACGCCGGGCGTCATCACGTCCTCGACGGGGATGCGCGCCGGGTCCGCGTTCGGCGGCAGGCGGCGACGACGGCGCTGGAGCGGCGTGCCGAGCTCCTCCGTCACGGACGGTGACGCGTCGCGGACGTCGCGGTCCGTCACGATCCCCACGAGCGCGCCGTCCTTCAGCACCACGAGCTGATTCACGCGATGCTCCTCGAGGAGATGGCGC
>DASUSM010000142.1:0-4520 GCA_036375115.1 Gemmatimonadaceae bacterium
GTCACCGGGAGGATGTCCGCGTCGGAGCGCGGCCGGATCTGCGGCGTCGTGTTGAACCGCGACATGATCCCGGTGATGTAGTACGCCTGCCCGAGCGTGAAGTCGGCTGGCGTGATTCCGGTGTTCGCGTGCGGGATGCGCAGCTGGATCGTCGTCCCGTCCGGCTTGTCCATGAAGGCCGTGAACGCGCCCGAGCTGCTCGGCGTGCTGTTGCCGTCGAAGACGAGCGGGCCGGTGACGACGAGCTCGCCCTCGTGCGCGAACGCCGCGACCTCGGCGAAGGAGATGGGGGTCGCGTCCACGATGTCGTTCGCGCCGGTCTCCGTGACCGTCGCGGCGCCGACCGTCCCCGTACCGCCGATCTGGAGCGCGCCGCCGTTCGCCGAGATCGTCCCGCTGACCTCGATCTCGTCGCCGAGGACGACGTCGGTGACCCCGGCCGGGAGGACGAGCGAGGCGATGCCGCCGGTCGCGTCCTGGAGCCAGATCTCCGTGTACGTGACGCCGCTCGACGTGAAGGTGACGACGTTCGGCGGCACCGTCACGAACCCGCGCACGATCACCGACGACCCGACGCCGAGCGCGCGCGCCTCGGCGATGGTGATCGCGACGTCCTGCGTCCCCGTGTAGATCATGTCGTAGGTGACCGCCGTCGCCGGCGGGACCACCATGGTGCGCGTCGCGCCCTCGGCGCCGTAGTCCATCGTCCCGAGCGCCTGGAACTCGAGCCGGAACTCCTGCGGCGCGAGCGTCGGGAACGAGTACAGCCCGTCATCGTCGGTGCGCACCGAGTCGATCCGCGCGTCCCCGCCGGAGAGCGGGAGGATGAGCACGACCCACAGGTCGTCACCCGGCTCGTCGACGCCGGCGTCGTAGTTCCCGTCCCCGTTGTCGTCGCGGAAGACGCGGCCGGAGATCGACCCCGGGAAGTAGACGAAGCGGAAGTCCACCTCGACCGTGCCGCCCGTGTAGGGAATGACGGCGCGCGGCGCCTCGCTCCCGGAGAGGACGCTCCCCTCCGGCGCGGTGCCGCCGATCTCCACCCGGTAGGCGCCGGGCATGACGTCGGCGAAGGTCACCGTGCCGTCGGCGTCGACCTCCTCGGTCTGGACGACGGCACCCCCCTCGACGGCGACGAGCGCGACGGTGAGCCCCTCGGGGATGTCGTCGTCGGGGCTCAGGGTCCCGGTGAGGTCGGTGTCGACGTAGACGTTGGCGACGACCGTACCGGGCGTCGGCGCGGGCGAGGACGCCTCGTCGCAGGCGGCGAGCGCGAATGCGCTCAGAGCCGCCGCGAGCCACACTCTGTTCATGAAGGCGGGAAGCGGGACGGTGGGGAAGGTCCCGCTCGAGCCACGCGGGACCGCTGGGGTGCGAGTAACCGTTGAACCTGCGAGCCGGGGAAAGTGGGCCGCGGAGCGGCGGGCGTCAACCTGGATGGGGCGATCGGCGCGGAGACCGGGAAAAAGCCGCTCGGCCCGGCTCGGCCGGCGAGGGGAGGAACGGCCGCTCGGGCCGGGCACACGGACGAGGGGGTGGAACGGCCGCTCGGGCCTGCCACACCGACGAGGGGTGAACCGCGGATGACGCGGATTCAACGGATCACGCGGATCGTTCCGAGAGGCACGACGGCCTGACGTGGCGAGGCCGATGAATGATTGGGGGGTGCGCGTCGATGGCCTCGTGCGTCGGCGCGCGGCGGCGTGAGCGCCGAGCCGTTCCCCCAGTCATTCACGGCTCGTGGCGCGCCGCACCCGACCCGCACACGGCGCCCTGCTCCGCGGATCTCCGCGCCCTCCGCGTGAACCACTCAGCCACCAGGCGGAGTCGTCCCGCCGACGAGCCCCGCCAGACGCGCCGGCCTCACCGCCCCGCCGAGCGCCGAGTGCCGAGCGCCGAGCCCCCGCTTTACGCCCTCCGACGCCCCACCGTCAGATAGTAGATCGGTATCCCCACCAGGATCCCGCCGAGCACGCCGATCGTCGCCCAGCGACTCGTCGGGTCGAGGATCGCGTTCGCGAGGATCCAGATCGTCGCGAGGACGAAGAGCGCCGGGACGATCGGGTAGAGCGGGACGCGGTACGAGGGATCGTAGTCCGCCCTCCGCCGCAGGACGAAGATCGAGGCGACGCCGAGCGCGTAGAACGGGACGATCGCCGTCACGAAGGCGTCGGCGAGCTGCTCGAACGTCCGCAGGAGGACGAAGACGATCCCGAGCAGCGACGTCATCACGATCGAGACGTACGGCGTCTCGTACTTCGGGTGCACCTTCGCCACCGAGCGGAAGAAGAGCCCGTCGTCCGCCATCGCGAAGAAGATGCGCGGCGCCGTGAGCAGCGAGCCGTTCAGCGTCCCGAAGGTCGAGACCATCACCGTCACCCCGACGAACGTCACCCCCGCCGCGCCGAGGAGCCGCTGCGCGACGTCCGCCGCGACGAGCGGGGAGTTGCGGATCTGCTCGACCGGGAGGACCGTGATGTAGGCGAGGTTCGCGAGCAGGTAGATCCCGATCACGGCGAGCGTCCCCGTGATCAGCGCGCGGGGGAGCGTCCGCCGCGGATCCTTCACCTCGCCGGCGACGAAGCTCAGGTCCGCCCAGCCATCGAAGGCCCAGAGCACGCTCACGAGCGCGAGCCCGAAGGGCGCGATCCCGAAGCTCCCCGGCGGCGCGGCCGGGGAGAAGTTCGCCCCGCCCGTCTCCGGCAGCGCGATGGCGAAGGCGACGATGACGATGAAGACGAGCCCCCCGTACTTCGCGAGCGTCGTCAGGTTCTGCACGAGCGAGCCCCACCGGACGCCGACGTAGTTGAAGTACGCCGTCAGCGCGATCGCCGCAGCAGCGACCCAGTGCGCGTACGACCCGTACGGCTCGAGGCGCGGGTCGAGGCCGAAGACGCGGAGCGCGTACTCGGCGAACGTCAGCGAGACGGCGCCGAGCGATGCCGCGCGGATGATCGCGAACTCCGCCCAGCCGAAGAGGAAGGCGGCGAGGCGTCCCCACCCCTCGCGGATGAAGACGTAGAGCCCCCCCGTCCGCGGAAAGGCGCCGGCGATCTCGGCGAGGGTGAGCGCGCCGCAGAGGGCGAAGAGCCCGCCCGTCACCCAGACGGCGAGGAGCGGGAGCGGCCCCGGAAGCCGGTCCGCGATCCCGGCGGGAGAGCGGAAGATCCCCGAGCCGATCGTGGAGCCGACGAGGATCGCGACGGCGCTCCAGAAGCCGAGGCGACGCGGAAGCGAGGAGTTGGGAACGGAGCTCATGCGGGTATTGTGGCGCCTCTCCGGAGAAATGGCGAGCCCGCTGCCGTTGAATCCCCTCTCGCCGTCCCCCATCTTTCGGGCCTGCATGCATTTCTTCCTGATTCCGGCGCGGACGTGAGCGCCGCCCTCGGCGAGGCGATCTTCTGGATCGCCGTCGTCTCCTGCGCGGTCGCGGAGCTCGCCATCCTGCGCGCCGTCCTCCGCATCCGCGTCGCCGACCCCTCGGTCCCGCCGACGGGTGCGGCGATGCCGCGCGTCCGACGCGGCGCCGAGATCCTCTGGGCGGTGCTCCCCGCCCTCCTCCTCGCGCTCGTCCTCCTCCTCACCTGGCGCGCGATGCGCGCCGGCGACGACACCTCTCCCACGCGCGCGGCGCCGCTCGCGGTCGGGACCGGAGACTTCCGATGACCCTGCTCCGCCGGCTCGGCTACGCGTCGGTCGCGATCGCCTTCCTCCACATCGTGTTCGGCGCGATCGTGCGCATCACGGGGTCGGGGATGGGGTGCGGCGACCACTGGCCGACGTGCTACGGCTACTGGATCCCCCCCTTCAGCCGCATGGACCTCGTGATCGAGGTCTCGCACCGCTATCTCGCCCTCCTGCTCCTGATCGTCGTCGCCGCGCTCGCCGTCGCCGCCTGGCGCCGCCGCGCGGAGCCGGGGATCGGCGGCCGCGGCGGCGTGCTGCGCGCGAGCGGTCTCGCGCTCCTGCTCTGGATCGCGCCGGCGCTGCTCGGCGCGCTGACCGTCTTCCTCGGCAACCCGCCGTCGGCGACGGTCGCGCACAAGGCGCTCGCCGCGGCGCTGCTCGCGGTGCTCGCCGTGGCGACGATCCGCGCCGGCGGCTTCGGCGCGCGCGCGCTCGATGGCGCACCGTCCACGTCGAAGGCGAAGCGAGGCGCGTGGATCGCGGCCGCGATGGCGATCGTCGCCGTGCTCCTCGGCGCGCTGACGGCGAAGCTCCCGGGCGCCGCCGTCGCCTGCGCCGGCTTCCCGCTCTGCTCCGAGACGAGCGGGGCGCCGGGTCTCGCTCACGTGCAGCTCACGCACCGCATCGTCGCCTACCTGCTCGCGCTCCACCTCGTCGGTCTCGCGATCACCTTCGCGCGCCGGCGCGAGCCGCGGCCGCTGGTCCTCGCGTCGCGCGTCGGCGTCGCGCTCGTGCTCGTGCAGATCGCACTCGCGGGCCACATGGTGCTCGGCGGCTTCCCCGCCGCGGTGCGCTCGGCGCACCAGGCGACCGGGATCCTCATCTGGCTGACG
>DASUSM010000143.1:0-5269 GCA_036375115.1 Gemmatimonadaceae bacterium
CGCTCGAGGCGCACGGCGACGTGCTCCGCCCGGCGCCATCCCGATGCGCGCTTCATCCTCGCGCACATCGGCGGCGGCGGCGACTACATGCACACGTACCACGCCGTGCGCGACGTCGCGAACGTCTGGCTCGACACGTCGGGGAGCGGCGTCGACCGAGGCATGCTCGATCGCGCGCTCGACGCGGTCGGCGCGGGACGGATCGTGTGGGGGTGCGACCTGACGATCTGCACGGGACTCGCGAAGCTCCAGGCGCTCGAGGTCATCGGCCTGTCGCCGGACGAGATGGCGCTCGTGCGCTGGCGGAACGCCGCGCGGATCTTCCCCGAGGGGAGCTTCCCGTTCGTGGAGGCGCGCGCGTGAGCGAGCGGAGCGGAGCGGTGGACGTGAACGCGCTCGTCGGTCCGTATCCCTTCAGGTACGTGCCGCACCCGGACGCCGAGGTGCTCGTGCGCGTGCTCGCGCGCGAGGGGCTCGCCGGCGCCTGGGTCGGTCACCTGCCGAGTGCCTGGTACCGCGATCCGGCGCCGGGAAACGAGTCGCTGTATGCGTCGCTCGAGGCGCACGGCGACGTGCTCCGCCCGGCGCCGTGCGTGCGGCCGGACTGGCCGGGGTGGGAGCGCCAGCTCGCCGAGGCGCGCGACCGCGGCGCGGCCGCGGTGCGCGCCTACCCGCCGCAGTGGGGGCTCGCGCCCGGCGACCGCGCGATGGCCGCGCTCGCCGCCGCCTGCGGCGAGGCCGGGCTTCCCGTGCTCCTGACCGTGCGCTTCGAGGACCTGCGGCAGCGGCACTGGATGGACGGCGCCGGCGATCTCGGCGGGGCGGCGATCCGCGCGCTCGCGCGCAGCGATGCGCGGGCGAGGCTCGTCGTCACCGCCGCATCGCGCGAGCTCGTCGAGGAGGTGCACTGGGGGCTCACACCCGAGGAGCGCGAGCGCGTGTGGTGGGACATCTCCTGGTTCTGGGGTCCGCCGGAGGATCATCTCGCGCACCTGCTGCGGACGATCGGCGGGGAGCGCTTCGTTTACGGGACGCAGTGGCCGTTGCGGCTGACGCAGACGCCGCGCGCATCGCTCGCGCTGCTCCCGGAGGATGCGCGGCGCATCCGGCTCGCCGACGCACGTGCGATCTGACGTCGCTGCGCGCGACTCTTGCGGAGGCGCGCGATCCGATCGGTCGGCGGGTGCGCGCGCGGGGTGCGTGCGTGGGACGGGAAATCGGGAGTGAACAAGTCGTGATTGCACGGTGCGCGCGACGGCGTGCTCGGCCTTGCGTGACGTTCCGGGAATGTCCAATTTCCGCGCTCGGCGCGCGCGTTTGTGAAGCTTTTCACAAGCGCGCCACCTCTCCTCTTCTCCCAGGTTCGCGATGACGAAGCGGAAGAAGTGGCAGGTCATCCCGGGGCTCGTTGCCCTGGCGGTGCTCGCCACCACTCTGTCGGCCTACCAGGGCGCGAGCTCGCAGCAGGGATACGCTCCCGCCCAGCCGATCGCCTTCCCGCACCCGAGACACGTGCAGGACCTCGGGATGAACTGCCTCTACTGCCACTTCTCGGCGGACAAGGCGCCCGACCCCGGCCTCCCCGCGGTCGGCACGTGCATGGGATGCCACACCATCGCCGGCGCCCAGCTCCCCGAAGTCCAGAAGCTCGCCGCCTACTGGAACGCCCGGCAGCCGATCCCCTGGGAGCGCATCCACAAGGTGCCGGACTACGTGCAGTTCCCGCACATGCGGCACGTCAACGCGGGCGTCACCTGCCAGCAGTGCCACGGCCCCGTCCAGGAGATGGACCGCGTCTACCAGTTCTCCTCGCTGAACATGGGCTGGTGCGTCGACTGTCACGTCCAGAACCAGGCGCGCTACGACTGCTCGACGTGCCACTACTGATGACGCCCGCTCGCCACCGCGCCAGCGTGCGCGCTCCCATCCTCCGCCCATTCCCGGCGGCGCATCCGCTGCGCCCCGCGAGGACCTCCGCATGAGCACCGACACGGGATCCTCTGGCGTCAAGCGCAGGGACTTCCTGAAGATCATGGGCACCGCCGGCGCGACGACCGCTGCCGTCGGCTGCGGCATCGACGACCCGGGCAAGCTCATCCCCTATCTGGTCCACCCCGACCAGACGACGCCCGGCGTCTCGACCTACTACGCGACGACGTGCCGCGAGTGCGCCGCCGGCTGCGGCCTCATCGCCGAGACGCGCGACGGCCGCACGATCAAGCTCGAGGGGAACCCGGCGCACCCGGTGAACCGCGGCGCGCTCTGCGCCCGCGGGCAGGCGGCGCTCCAGGGGCTCTACAACCCCGACCGCTATCGGGCGCCGATGATCCGCGAGGGCGACGCCTGGCGGGAGACGACGTGGGACGACGCGCTCGCTCAGCTGACGCAGCGGCTCGCGGCCGTGCGCGGCGCCGGCGCCGCGAACGCCGTCTTCATCAACCAGCACGAGACGGGGAGCTTCCCCGCCTTCCTCGACGAGTGGCTCGCCGCGTACGGCATCGGTCCCCACCTCGGCTACGAGGCCCTCGGCCAGCAGGCGGTGGCGCGCGCGCACCGCGAGGCGTACGGCGTCGCCTGGCCGCGCCTCCGCTTCGACCGCGCGCGGCTCGTCGTCTCCTTCGGCGCCGACTTTCTCGAGGACTGGGGGGTCAGCGTCCCGCAGCAGCTCGACTTCGCCGACGCGCGCGCGCGCGTCGAGAACGCGCCGCGCCTCGTCTACGTCGGGCCGCGGCGGTCGCTCACGGGGCTCAACGCCGACGAGTGGATCCCGGCGAAGGCCGGCTCCGAGCTCGAGATCGCGCGCCTGCTGCTCGGCGAGACGTCCACGGCGCAGGCCGCCGAGGCGAGCGGCGTGAGCGAGGAGACGCTCGTGCGTCTCCAGCGCGAGGTGCAGGGCGCGGGGCAGAGCATGATCCTCGCCGGCTCCACCGCGGCGAACGCCTACGATCTCGCGCTCGCCGCGACGCGGCTCAACCGGCAGCTCGGCAACGTCGGCACGACGATCGTCCCCGGCGAGGGCTTCGCCGACGACGACCGTGCCGCGTCGCTCGCCGACATGCTCGACCTCGTGCGCCGCATGGACGCGGGCCAGGTGCCGCTCGCGATGGTGCGCGGCGCGAACCCGGCGCACTCGATGCCGCGGAACGCGCGCTTCGCCGAGGCGTTCGCGAAGGTCCCGGTGAAGATCGGCTTCTCGAGCTACCCGGACGAGACGATGGCGCTCTGCGACATCGTGCTCCCCGACCATCACCCGCTCGAGAGCTGGGGCGCCGCGGTCCCGATGCCCGGCGTCGTCTCGCTGCAGCAGCCGGCGATGACGGCGGTATACGGCGAGTTCGACCCGCGCTTCGCCGGCTCGCGTCCGACGGCGGACGTGCTGCTCCAGGTCGCGAAGGCGGATGCGCAGGTGGGCGGGCGCTGGGCGAACGTCGCCGACTGGCGCGCGCTCCTCTTCTCGCGCCTCCCCGGCGGCGAGCCGGCGATCACGGAGGCCCTCACGCGCGGCTTCATTCGCGGCTCGCTGCCGGCGGCCGCGCGCCCCGCGCCCCGCGCCGCGGCGGCCGCGGCCCCGCCGCCGGCGATCGCCTCGACGGCCGGCGACTTCGACCTCGTCGTCTATCCGTCGCCCGTGCTCGGCGACGGACGCGGCGCGAACAAGCCGTGGCTCCAGGAGCTCCCGGACCCGGTGACGAAAGTCGTCTGGTCGTCGTGGGTCGAGATCCACCCGGCGACCGCCGAGCGCCTCGGCATCGAGCGCGGCGATCTCGTGCGCGTCACGACGGCCGCCGGCAACGTCGTCGTCCCGGCGCTGCCGTATCTCGGCGTGCGCCCAGACACCCTCGCCATCGCGACGGGGCAGGGGCACGCGGTCTACGGACGCGCGCTCTACTGGGAGGAGCGGAGCGGCGACGGCGCGCGCATCGGCGTCAATGCGATGGACCTCGTCCCCGCCGCCGCCGATCCGCGCAGCGGCGCGATCCTCCTCACGGTGACGCGCGCCGCGCTCGAGCGCACCGGCGACGACGTCCAGATCCCGACGACCGAGGGCTCCGCGCGCCAGCACGGGCGCGGCATCGCCCGCGCGATCGTCGCCTCGGAGCTCGGCACGCTGCGCACGGCGAGCGGCGCCGAGCAGGCGACGGAGATCGCGCCCACGGGACAGTCGGGAACGACGGGACAGCCGACCGAGACGGCCGCGCACGCCCCGGAGCCCGACACGACGTTCCTCCCGGGGCTGCGCTCGCCGACGGCGAACGACGCCGAGGGGATCTTCGGAAACGACAGCTCGAAGTACCAGGGGATGTACGCGCCCGACCACTGGAGCCGCATGGCGGACCGGCGGTGGGCGATGACGATCGATCTCGCGCGCTGCACCGGCTGTTCGGCGTGCGTCACGGCGTGCTACGCCGAGAACAACATCCCGGTCGTCGGCATGCCGTACCAGGCCACCGCCTTCCCGCAGCGTGACGGCACGCCGGGCGAGAACATCCTGCGCAGCCGCGAGATGAACTGGATCCGCCTCGAGCGCTACTTCGAGGGAGGGTGGCACGGCGGCACCGATCCGGGCGACGTCGGGAACTTCGAGTCGCGCTTCGTCCCGATGCTCTGCCAGCACTGCGGCAACGCGCCGTGCGAGCCGGTCTGCCCGGTGTACGCGACGTACCACTCGCCGGACGGGCTCAACGTCCAGGTCTACAACCGCTGCGTCGGCACGCGCTACTGCTCGAACAACTGCCCGTACAAGGTCCGGTACTTCAACTGGTTCGGCTACGGCGAGGAGGCGCGTCCGCAGTACGCCTTCAAGTACCCGCTCAACCTCCAGCTCAACCCCGACGTCAACGTCCGCGGGAAGGGCGTCATGGAGAAGTGCTCGTTCTGCGTGCAGCGGATCCGCGAGGCGGAGAACCGCGCGACGCTGGAGGGGCGCGAGCTGGAGCCGGACGAGTTCACGACGGCGTGCGCCGCGGCGTGCCCGTCGCGCGCCATCGTCTTCGGCGACGCGGCGGACCCGCGCTGGGCGGTGAGCGGGCTCGTGCACGATCCGCGCTCCTATCACGTCTTCGCGGAGCTGAACACCTTCACCGCGGTGGTCTACTTGCAGAAGGTCATTCATCCCGGCGAGGGGCAGCCCTCGTCGGCGCCGGCCGCGTCGGGGGCGCACTGAGATGGCCACCGTCGCGCGTCCGTACGACGATGCTCCCGAGCCGTCGCGCTACCCGAACGTCCCCAGCTCGGTCGTGCGCCTCCCCGGCGTCCGCGACTACGAGCA
>DASUSM010000144.1:0-3911 GCA_036375115.1 Gemmatimonadaceae bacterium
AGTAGAGCACGGTCAGCGTCGCCACGATCGCGACGAAGCTCGCCCACGCGGGGATCACCGGACGGCGGCGGTGCTCGTGCAGCAGCCGGTCGTCCACCTGCGCGTCCGAGCCGCCGAGCGCGACGAGCGTGCGCAGCGAGCCGCCGAGGATGTGCCCCATGAAGACGAGGAAGAGGATGACGCTGAACGCGAGCACGGTCGCGTCGAGGTGCAGCACGAGCCGCCCGAAGAAGGTCCGCAGGCCGTAGCCGAGCGGACTGTCCGCGCCGTCGGCGACCCAGTTCGCGAGCACGCGGTCCGCCTGCGCGGGGCTCGGCAGCAGCTCGTTGAAGACGGGGACGTTGGCGACGAAGTCGGCGAGCACGAGGAGCGGCATGAACAGCCAGAAGGCGACGCGGCCCATCGAGCTGTGATACGCGAGCCGCTTCTTCGGCTCGCTCGCCGCCCGCGTCGCCGCCTCGGCGTCCCCCGCCTCGGCGTCGGCCAGCTCGCGCCGCGACGCGCGCAGCGCGTCGATGCGGTGCCGGTAGCGGAGGATCTGCTCCTCGAGCGCGA
This sequence comes from Gemmatimonadaceae bacterium, assembly GCA_036375115.1. Lineage (GTDB taxonomy): Bacteria > Gemmatimonadota > Gemmatimonadetes > Gemmatimonadales > Gemmatimonadaceae > DASUSM01. Next base: position 556 of record DASUSM010000144.1, read on the forward strand.
CGAGTCTCGCCCCTACGCGCTCGGACTCCTCGTGGATCGCGTCCCCCATCCGCCGCCTGACGCGGTTCACCCACCGCATGTACACCTCGACCGCCCGCCGCTCGAGCATCTCCTCCACCTCGAGCCGCCCCGACGACGCGAGGTCGTGCCGCGGCAGCCCCTTCTCCGCCCACTCCCGCGCGAGCGACGAGGCTTCCTTCTCCAGACCGGAGATGTCGTAGCCGAGCGAGACCTCGCTGCTCGTGACGGGATCGGCAGCGGATCGCGTCTCGCTCGCGCCTCCCTCCGCGCCCTCCGCGTGCTCCGCGAGAGCCGCCGAGCCACCAGCGTCCGGCGCCCGGAACTCGGTCACCGAGCGGGCCAAGGTCGCCGGCGGATGCGTCCCGTTCCCCGACGGCGCCCGCCGCTCGAAGCCGAGCGGGATGCCGACGTCCGCCTCCGCCGCCTTCGTCCCCGCCGCGGCGCTCCCCCCAGCCCCCGAGCCCGCCGCCGGGCGGCGCTCGTCGCCGCCACCGAAGATCCGATCTCTCAACGACATGTGTCCTCCCCGCTGCGCGTCCGCGGTGTCGGCAGCCGGACGCCGGCGTCGGCGCCCGGGTGACGGGAGTCCCCGTCACGGTCGTGCCCGCCGGAGGCGACGCGTCGCGTCCGGTTTTTTCCCTACGGGGCGGGACCGCAGGAGGTGCCGCGAGCGACCTGTCGGGCAGCGGTCGCTCCGCGCGGAAATCGATCGGTGACGATCCACCCGCGGCGGGGACCCATGCTGGGACGTGCGCGCTTGCCTCCCGCGCGCCGAGGACCGCATCCTGTGGGCATGGCCACCGCAGCGAAGCGCTGGACCGTGGACGAGGTCCGCGCGCTCATCGACGAGAGCCGGCACTGGCCCCGCTACGAGCTCGTGGACGGCGAGCTCCTCGTGACGCCGGCGCCGCGCATGCTCCATCAGTCGGCCGTGCTCGCGCTGGCGGTCCCGCTCCGCTCGTACTGCGAGGAGAACGCGCTCGGTCGGCTGTTGACCTCGCCGGCCGACATCGGGCTGGAGCCGGACTCGATCGTCCAGCCGGACATCTTTCTCGTTCCGCCCGCCACCCCTCGTCCCCGGGAGTGGAGCGACGTGCGCTCCCTGCGGCTCGCGGTCGAGATCCTCTCGCCCGGCTCCGCGCGCCACGACCGCACCGTGAAGCGCCGGCTCTACCAGCGGAACGGCGTGCCGGAGTACTGGATCGTGGACCTCGATGCCCGTCTCGTCGAGCGCTGGCGGCCGGACGACGAGCGGCCGGAGATCCTCGAGGAGCGCCTCGTGTGGGAGCCGGCCCAGGGCACGCCGCCGTTCGTGCTCGAGCTGCAGGCGTTCTTCGCCGGCGTGCTCGACGAGTAGGCGGTCACGCCACCGGGACTCCTCCCCCCGGCAGCGCGCGAGCGCGGGGACCGCGAGGCGAACAGCTCGCCGGCGCCGGTGCGCCGGTCCCGGAGGACACGCCGGCATTGCTTGACGACGCGTCTCGATGGACGTATTTAACATGCACGTTAAATACGCATCACACGCGGCCCGCCATGCCCACCGACCGCCTCAGCCGCACCTTCGCCGCCCTCGCCGACCCCACCCGCCGCGCGATCCTCGCCCGGCTCGACGCCGGCGAGGCGACGGCCACGGAGCTCGCCGCGCCCTTCCCGATGAGCCTCCCCGCCGTCTCGCGGCACCTCAAGGTCCTCGAGCGCGCCGGCCTCGTCGTTCGCGGACGCGACGCCCAGTGGCGACCCTGCCGCCTCCTCGCCGCGCCGCTCCACGACGTGGACGACTGGATGGCGACGTACCGCCGCTACTGGAGCTCCACGGTCGGCCGGCAGATCGACCGCGGATAAGGCGCGACGGTCGGTGTCGAGCGACGGGCCGGGCTCCTCCGCTGAGGAAGTTCAACGAGAAAAGGAATCGGATGCATCCGATCCATCGGATGCATCCGATTCCTTTTCTTCGTTGGTGCCCGCGCCGCGCGGAGGGCGACGTGGCGCAACCAACTTGACGTGGATCAACCAGCCGAGGATTGCGTCGATTCCTTCACGTTCGCGAGGCGAATCGAACGCCTGCTCGGGCGTCACCCCGCGCCGCTCGGCTCCGCGGCCAAGGCGGGTCGTCCCCGCCGCAGGACGTGCCAGGGGAAGAAGTACACGGCGTAGACGACTGAGTACACGGCGAAGCTCTCCAGCCCCGCGAAGTGCGCGCCGGCGAAGAAGAAGATCAACAGGTGCAGCCGGACGACGTTGGCGTACGGCGCGCCGAACCCGCTCGTCCCCGCTCGCTTCGCCCTCTCGCGGCCTTCGGCGTCGGAGATCGCCGCGACAGCTCTCGTCCCCGCGGGGACGGCCGTCGCGAACCCCGCCCGCTCCGCGACGAAAGCCATCGGCAGGAAGGCCCAGTAGCGCCGCGCCACCTCGAGGTACGTCGCCGGTCCCGCCGTCGCGCTCGCACCGCCGGTGCCATCGAGCGGGAAGAAGGAGATCAGGAACTGCGAGTGGATGTAGTGAAACATGCCGAAGTGCACGGTGAAGAACGCCAGCAGGAACATCGCTCCGCCGAGCATCACCGCGGCCGCGCCGGCGAGCCGCGCCGCCGACGGCACCGAGGGATTCGGCAAGAGCGCGACGCCGGACATCCCGCGCCCGATCGCCAGCGCCGGCCGCGCGATCGTCCACACGATGGTCGCGTAGCCGACGACGAGGCTCGAGAGCCAGAGGCTCCAGACGAGGTCCGTCGTGCTCCACCCGAGCCGCCAGGCGACGCCGAGCCCGACGACGAAGGCGAGGGCGTCGGGCCAGGTGGAGCTCCAGCGAGGTGCGCTCGTCGTGTCCGGCATGTGTCGTGGAGAGGAGAGGTGACGTCGGCCGCGCGCAGCGACCGCTCTCCCCGGACGGGGCGCACCGCGGCGCGGTAACCGTCGCTACCCGACCCGGACCCCGGACCGGTTCGTGCGTAACCATTGGTCACGCGTCCGCCGTCCGTCACCCGGGACCGCAATGCTGCTGGAACGCCTTCCGCGCGCGCGAGCGCGCCTGTCGGCTCCGTCGCTCCTCCTCGTCGCCGCCTTCCTCGTCGCGGCGCCGCTCGGCGCGCAGGAGCGGCGGGCCGACGCGGCCGTCTGCGAGGGGCGCCGCATCACGGCGATCGACGTCGCCCCCGCGCCACCGCCCGCGCTCGGCGAGGGGGTGCCCGGCTGGGTGCGGTCGATCGTGCGCGTCGCCCTCCAGCACAGAACGACGCGCCCCGCCGCGGTCATTCCCTTCCTCTTCACGCGGGAGGGCGACGAATGCGATCCGAACGACCTCGACGAGTCGGAGCGCGCGCTGCGCGCGCAGCCGTA
>DASUSM010000145.1:0-10086 GCA_036375115.1 Gemmatimonadaceae bacterium
CGGCGCAGGGCGCCCTCAGCACGCAGGGGTTCGGCTATCCGCCCGGACAGCTCAGCGCGCACTCGCTCGGCACGGGCGGCGCGAACGGCGAGACGGACCCGCAGTCCGCGCTCAACCCCGCGGCGCTCGCCGACTGGGGGCGGGCCGCCGTGCTCTTCACCTGGGCGCCGGAGTTCCGGCGCATCGACATCGGGAGCGCCGACGACCGCAGCTCCGTCTCGCGCTTCCCGCTCATCGCCGCGGCGGTGCCGATCGGCACGCGGCTCACGCTCGGCATCTCGGCCTCGACGCTCGCCGACCGGAGCTTCGAGACGTCGTACGAGGTGACCGAGATCCTCAACGGCGTCGAGGTCACCTCCACCGAGACGCTGACCGGTCTCGGCGCGATCAACGACGTGCGCCTCGCCGGCGCCTGGCGTGTCTCGCCGGCCCTCCAGATCGGTCTCGGCGTGCACGGGATCACGGGCGAGAACCGCCTGACGGTGTCGCGGACGGACTTCGACGACGAGGGCAGCAGCGGCTTCGCGCAGCGCAACCGCGTCAGCTACGGCGGCGTCGCCGGCTCGGCGGGGGCGATGTGGACGCCGGTGCGGCCGCTCACGATCGCCGTCTCCGGCCGCATCGGCGGGACGATGCGCGGCTACGTCAACGACGTGGCGACGTCCGAGGCGAGCGTCCCCGACCGCTTCGGCGCGGAGGTGCGCTACGGCGGCTTCCGCGGCGTCGTGCTCTCGGCGCGCACGGAGCGCGTCAACTGGGAGGAGATGGAGGAACTGCGCAACCCGGACGCGACGCCCGGGCAGGGGCTGCCGCCGGTCGCGGCGACCGCGACCCAGGAGTACGCGCTCGGCGCGAACTTCCAGGGCCCCCGCGCGTTCGGGCAGATCATCCCGCTGCGACTCGGCGTCAGGCAGCGCGAGCTGCCGTTCGCGCTCGGCCGGTGGACCGGCGCGCCCGGGTCCGAGACGGCCAGCTACGCGTCGGTCGAGGAGACCGCCGTCGGCGGGGGCTTCGGGATCCCGCTCGCGCGAGGCCGCGCCCTCGCCGACGTCGCCATCCAGCGTGCGATGCGCTCGGCGGCGGAGATCGACGAGAGCGCGTGGACGATCGCCATCTCCCTCACGATCCGTCCCTGAGGACGCGATGGCGACGGAGCAGGGCGTCCGCGGCAGCACGCACTCGGCGACGGTGGCCGGCGGATCCGCCGCGCCCCCGGCGCCGCCCCCGGTGATCCTCGTCGCCGACGACGTCCCGGCGAACGTCGAGCTCCTCTTCGACCAGCTGCACACGCTCGGCTACCGCACGATCTCGGCGCACGACGGGCCCTCGGCGCTCGCCGCGTGCATCGAGCGGCGTCCCGACCTCTGCATCCTCGACGTCTCGATGCCCGCGGGCGACCTCGGGTGCGACGACCGCTCGACCGGCTTCGAGGTCTGCCGGCGGATCAAGCGCGATCCGCGGCTCGCACGCATTCCGGTCATCTTCGTCACCGCGCTCAACGACACGACGGACCGCGTCAAGGCGATCGAGGCCGGCGGCGACGATTTCCTCACGAAGCCGCACAACCGGCTCGTGCTCGGCGCGCGCGTGCGCAGCCTGCTGCGGCTCAAGGCGGCGACCGACGCCCTCGAGGAGAGCTTCCGCAAGCTGCGCGAGCTGGAGAAGGTCCGCGACGACCTGATGAAGATGATCGTGCACGACCTGAAGACGCCGCTCACCTCGATCCTCGCCGGGCTCGAGATGCTCATCGACGGCGACTTCGGCGCGGTGAGCGAGACCCAGCGTCGCGCCCTCGGGGACGCCGAGGCGAAGGCCGAGGACCTCCTCGCGCTCATCGAGGACCTGCTCGAGGTCGCGCGCATCGAGGAGACGGCGATGACGCTCGACTGCACGCCGCTCGCGCCGGGCGCGTTCCTCGCCGAGGTTCGCCACGAGTGGGACGTGCGCTTCCAGCAGGAGGGGGCGGCGGTCCACGTCGCGGCGACCGAGGACGCGCCGGTCTTCGAGGCGGACAAGGCGCTCCTGCGCCGCGTCTTCGGCAACCTGATCCAGAACGCGCTCACGCACTCCCCGCGCGCGATCCGGCTCGAGCTCTCCGCCCGCCGCGACGGCGACGGCGTGCTCTTCACCGTCGCGGACGACGGACCGGGGATCCCGCCGCAGTACCACGAGCTGATCTTCCGGAAGTTCGAGCAGGTGAAGACGCCGCACGCGCCGCGGGTGCGGAGCTCGGGGCTCGGCCTCGCCTTCTGCAAGCTCGTCGTTGATGCGCACGGCGGCCGCATCTGGGTGCAGTCGAACGAGGGGGAGGGGAGCGCCTTCCACATCGCGCTGCCGCAGCACCCGCCGCGCGCCGCCGATGGCGCGGAGGGCGCTCCCGCGCCGGCGTGAGCGCGCCGCGGTGAAGGTCTTCCTGCGGACGTTCGGCTGCCGCGCCAACCAGTACGACAGCGAGCGCGTGCGGGCCATGCTCGCCGGAACGCACGAGGTCGTCGCCTCCGCGGCCGATGCCGACGTGGCCGTGTTCAACGGCTGCGCCGTGACCGCGGCGGCCGAGGCTGACCTTCGTCAGGCGGTGCGCCGCGCCGCGCGCGAGCGTCCCGCGCTCCGCACGATCGTGATGGGATGCGCGGCGGCCCGCGACGGCGCGCGCCTCGCCTCGCTCCCGACGGTCGAGCACGTCCTGCCGGGCGCGGAGATGCCGGAGATCGCGGCCGCGCTCGGGCTGTCGGCGGAGGCGGCCGCGCGGGTGCCGGGGACACAGACGGGAGCGCGCGCGCTCCTGCGCATCCAGGACGGCTGCGACGAGCACTGTACCTTCTGCGCGACGACGCTCGCCCGCGGCGCGAGCCGCAGCCGCGCCGCCGATGCGCTCGTCGCGGAGGCCGCCGCGCTGGCCGAGCGTCATCCGGAGATCGTCCTCACGGGGATCCACATCGGCGGCTGGGGGACGGACATCGGCAGCTCGCTCGCCGAGCTCGTCGGGCCGCTCGTCCGCGACGTCGGCGTCGTACGCTTCCGCCTGTCCTCGATCGAGGCGACGGAGCTCGCCGCGCCGCTCGTCGATCTGATGGCCGGGGCACCGGACCGCCTCGCCCCGCACGTCCACGCCCCGCTCCAGTCGGGGTCGGACCGGGTGCTGCGGCGCATGGGACGCCGCTGGTACACGGCGGACGGCTACGCTCGCGCCGTCGAGCGGCTCGCCGCACGCGTGACGCCGCTCGGGCTCGGCGCGGATGTCATCGCCGGCTTTCCCGGCGAGAGGGAGGAGGATCACGCGCGCACCCGGGCGCGCGTCACCGAGCTGCCGTTCACGTACCTGCACGTCTTTCCGTACTCGGTGCGCCCGGGCACGCCGGCGGAGCGGCTTCCCGGCCGCGTGGAGGGCGGGGAGGCGTCGCGCCGCGCGGCGGAGCTCCGCGCGCTCGGCCGCTCCGCCGAGGCGGCGCATCGGGCGAGGCGGGCTGACGCCGATGCGGATGTGGTCGTCGTGCGCGAGGGCGCGGCGGCCGTGGGGATCACGGAGGATTATCTCGCCGTGGCGCTCGCCGAGCCCGCACCGCCGCGCGGAACGCGGCTCCGCGCCCGGCTCTCGCTCCAGGGCGGGCAGTTGCTCGCCGCCGCACCACCCGCCATCGTTGAGGGATGACCGATACCCGCCGGACCGTGTACGTCGAGACCTACGGCTGCCAGATGAACGTCAGCGACTCCGAGCTGATGCTCGGGAAGCTGGCGTCGAGCGGCTACGTGCCGGTCGATGCGCCGGACGGGGCGGACGTGATCATCGTCAACACGTGCGCGATCCGCGACCACGCGGAGCAGCGCGTGCTCGGGCGGCTCGGCGAGCTCCGGCGGCACATGAAGCCGGACACCGTCGTCGGCGTCGCCGGGTGCATGGCGCAGCGACTCGGGCCGCGCCTGCTCGAGCAGGCGAAGCACGTGAGCCTCGTCGTCGGCCCCGACGGCTATCGCGCGCTCCCCGACCTCGTGGAGAGCGCGCGGCGCGGGGAGCGCGAGGTGCTCACCTCGTTCGACCTCGAGGAGCACTACGCCGACGTCGCGCCGCGCCGCTTCGACCGCGTCAAGGCGTGGATCCCGGTGCAGCGCGGGTGCGACTACCGGTGCACGTACTGCATCGTCCCCTCCACCCGCGGACCGGAGCGGAGCCGCCGGCTCGCCGACGTCGTGCGCGAGGTGCGCGAGGTCGCCGCGCAGGGGATGACCGAGGTCGTGCTGCTCGGCCAGACGGTGAACTCGTACCACGACGGCGCGCACGACTTCGCCGACCTCCTGCGCGCGGTGGGCGCGGTGGACGGGATCCGGCGCGTGCGCTTCACCAGCCCGCACCCGAACGATTTCTCGGAGCGCGTCGTCGCCGCGATGGCGGAGACGGCGGCGGTGTGCGAGCACGTGCACCTGCCGATGCAGTCCGGCTCGACGCGCACGCTCAAGCGGATGCTGCGCCGCTACACGCGGGAGGGCTACGTCGCCTGCGTCGAGCGGCTCCGGGCCGCGATCCCCGGGCTGGCCCTGACGACGGACGTCATCGTGGGCTTTCCCGGCGAGACCGACGAGGACTTCGAGGAGACGCTCGACGCCGTGCGCGCGCTCGGCTTCATGGACGCCTTCACCTTCAAGTTTTCGCCGCGCGAGGGGACGCCGGCGACGCGGCTCCCGCCCGAGCTGGCCGTCCCGGACGAGGTGGCGAGCGAGCGGCTCGAGCGGCTGATCCACGCCGTTCGCGGCGGGGCGCGCGAGCAGAACCTGCGCCTGCTCGGCTCGCGCCACGAGGTGCTCGTGGAGAAGGGCGCGCGGCGCGGCGAGCTGCTCCAGGCGCGCACGCGCGACTACCGCACCGTGCTCGTGCCCGGGGACGAGGCGCTGATCGGCACGTACCTGCACGTCGAGCTCACGGGCACCACCGGCTCGACGTTCACGGGGAGCGTCGTGCAGGAGCGCCGGCCGCTCCCGATGGCCGTATGAAGAACGTCAGCGAGAGCGCCATCCGCTCCGTGTACGAGTCGCTCGTCGGCTCGCAGGCGGGGTTCTGCTCCTGCGAGCGATGCCGCGAGGATGTCGTCGCCTTCGCGCTGAACAAGACTAGGCCGCACTACGTCAGCGGCTCGTCCGACATCGGCGAGGTCGTGACCGGCGTCAACCTCTCGACGGACCGCGCGCGCGCCGAGCTGACGGTCGTCGTGCTCGACGCGATGCGGAAGGTCGCCGCGAACCCGCGACACGAGCCCTGATCCGGCGACGGCACGCGGGGCGCCCGAGCCCGCGTGCCCCTCGTCCTCGCCGCCTACCTCGCCCACGCCGCCGGACTCCTCCTCGGGTTCGGTGGCGTCGTCGCGCCCGCGGTCTGGATCGGCGCGTGCGCGGCCGCGGGCGCGCTCGTCCGGGGCTGGCTCCGCGGCGCCGCGCTCGCCCTCGTCCTCGTCGGCGGGGCGCTGCTCGGCGGAGCGGAGGCCCGCCGGAGCGAGGACTGCCTCGCGCGACTGATCGGCCGCGGTCGCTGGACGATTCGCCTCGACGTGGACGCGGCGCCGGGGAGCGCGGCGCGCGGCGTCGTGCCCGGCCCGTGCGCGACCCACGTCCTCGTCTTCGTCGCGGAGGGAAGGGGCGCCGCCGGCGCCGTCGTCGAGGTCGAAGGGGAGGGCACGCGGCGCGGCGACGGCCTCCTCGTGCAGCGCGGCGTGCTCGCGCAGCGCGGTGCGCCCGCGGGGCTCGCCGCGGCGCGGGCGGCCGCCGGACGGGCGATCGACCGCACTTTCGAGACCGACGCGCCGCTCGCCCGCGCGCTGCTCGTCGCGGACACGCGGGGACTCGAGCCCGCGCTGCGCGAGCGCTTCGCCGCCGCGGGGCTCGTCCACGTCCTCTCGATCTCGGGGCTGCACGTCGCGATCATTGCCGAGGCGGTGCGCCTGGTCCTGCTCGCGGCGCGGCTGCCGCGGCGGCGGGCGGAGGTCGCCGCACTCGCCGTCACGGCGGGATACGTCCTCCTGCTCGGCGCGCCGGCGCCAGCACTCCGCGCGGCGGTGATGCTCGGCGCGACCGCCGCGGCGCGGCTCCTCCAGCGCCCCACGTCACCCTGGGCCGGGCTCGCGCTCGGCGCGCTCGTCCCCATTCTGCACGATCCGCGCACGGTGCTCGACCTCGGCTACCAGCTGAGCGTCTCCGGCGTCGCCGCGCTCGCGGCGGGGGGCGCGCTCTGGCGGCGCCTCCTCGGCGGCCGCCTCGACGGATGGCGCGCCGTCGTGGCGCGGGAGCTCGTCGCCTCCACCGCCGCGACGATCGTCACGACGCCGCTCGTCGCCTGGCGCATCGGGCAGGTGAGCCTCGTCGCGCCGCTCGCGAATCTCGCCGCCGGCCCGGTCGTCGCCGTTCTCCAGCCGACGCTCTTCCTCGCGCTCGTCCTCGCCCCGCTGCGTCCGGCCGCGCGCTTCGTCGCGGGTGCGGCGCACCCCATGCTCGCCGCGCTCGACGCGATCGCCGGCGCCGCGGCCGCGGTCCCCTTCGCCGCGCTCGTCGTCGCACCCTCGACCCACGCCGCGGTCCTCGGGCTCGCCGCCGTCGCCTGCCTCGTCGTCGCCTGCGAGGTGACGTGGCCCGGACGCGCGCTCCTCGGCGCCGTCGTCTCGCTCGCCGCGCTCGTCTGGCTCCCGCTCGCCGCGGCGGGGAGCGGGATGGCCGAGCTGCACGTGCTCGACGTCGGGCAGGGAGACGCGGTGGCGCTGCGCACGCCGGCGGGGCGCTGGATCCTCGTCGACGCCGGCCGCAGGTGGCGGACGGGGGACGCCGGACGATCCACGATCGCGCCCTATCTCCGCCGGCGCGGCGGGGACGTCGTCGCGTTCGTGCTCTCGCACCCCCACGCGGACCACGCCGGAGGCGCGGCGAGTGCGCTGCGGCTCCTTCGCCCCGCGCTCTATCTCGATCCGGGCTTTCCGGGCGGCGGCGACGCCTACCGCCGCTCGCTCGAGGCGGCGGCGGAGCTCGGGATCCCGTGGCGGCGCGTGCACCCCGGAGACTCGCTCGTCGTGGACGGCGTGACGGTGACGCTGCTCGCGCCGGACTCCGCCTGGGCGAGCACGCTCGCCGACCCGAACGAGGCGAGCACGGTCGCCGTGGCGCGCTACGGCACGGTGCGCTTCCTGCTCACCGGCGACGCCGAGCGCGGCGAGGAGGGGTGGCTCGTCGAGCGCGACCCCGGGTCGCTCTCGGCCGAGGTGCTCAAGGTGGCCCACCACGGGAGCAGAACGAGCAGCACGCCGGAGTTCCTCGCCGCGGTCGCGCCCTGCGTCGCCCTCGTCTCGGTGGGCGCGGGCAATCTGTACCGGCACCCCGATCCCGAGGTCGTCGCGGCGCTCGCCCGGCGCGGGGCGACCGTGCTGCGCACCGACCAGCTCGGAAGCCTCGTGGTGCGAACGGATGGTCGGTCGCTGACCCTCGAGGCCGACGGAGAATCATGGAGCCCCTCGCCGCCCTGCTCGCGCCGCTGATCGGGCGCCCGGACCGCCCTCCGGCGGCGCTGCTCGAGCGTCACCCCGAGCTGGGCCAGGCGCGGGTGCGGCGCGGCGGACTGTTGCCGCGGCTCGGCGGATGGCTCCTCGGGCGCCGCACCGTCTCGGGGATCACCCTCTGGCGGACGATCTGGCTGGCGCCGGAGGCCCCGTGGGCGGCGGAACTGCTCTTGCACGAGCTCCGGCACGTTCAGCAGTTTCATGAGCACGCGACCTTCCCGCTCCGCTACATCTGGGAGAGCGTGCGGCGCGGATACCGGCGGAACCGCTACGAGGTCGATGCGCGTGCCTACGCGGCGCTCCGCGTGCGCACCGCCGGTCGTCCATCCCATCCCTCTGAGGACGCTTAGCCGTGGTCCAGCACACGCCGACATCGGTCGTCACGATCGAGCGCTTCATCATCGAGCAGGAGCGGCTGCACCCGGAGGCGACCGGCGAGCTGTCCGGGATCCTCTACGACATCGGGCTCGCCGCGAAGATGATCTCCAACAAGGTCCGGCGCGCTGGCCTCGCCGACATCCTCGGCTCGACGAGCATGGAGAACGTGCAGGGCGAGATCGTGCAGAAGCTCGACGTCTTCGCCAACGAGACGATCGTCAAGGCGATGGACCACACGGGGCGGCTCTGCGCGATGGCCTCGGAGGAGGAGCCGGGGATCATCCAGATCCCGGAGCACTTCAAGTGCGGGAAGTACGTCCTCCTCTTCGATCCGCTGGACGGCTCGTCGAACATCGACGTCAACGTCCCGGTCGGGACGATCTTCTCCGTGATGCGGAAGATCACGCGCGGCGCGCGCGGCGAGATGGAGGACATGCTCCAGCCGGGACGGCGCCAGGTGGCCGCGGGGTACGTCCTTTACGGCTCGAGCACGATGCTCGTGTACACGACGGGGCAGGGGGCGCACGGCTTCACCTACGACCCGTCGATCGGCGAGTTCCTCCTCTCGCACCCGAACATCCGCATCCCGAACGAGGGGCGGTTCCTCTCGGTGAACGACGGCTACGAGCGGCTGTGGGACGACCCGACGCGCACGCTCATGCGCCGCTACCGCGGGCTCGAGGGGGACCGGAAGGGGCTCAACGTGCGCTACGTCGGCTCGCTCGTCGCCGACTTCCATCGCAACCTCCTCGCGGGCGGCGTCTTCGCCTATCCGTCGAACGCGAAGTCGCCGAAGGGGAAGCTCCGGCTCCTCTACGAGGCGAACCCGCTCGCCTTCATCGTCGAGCAGGCCGGCGGCGCGGCGTGCGACGGCGTGCAGCGCATCCTCGACATCCCGCCGACCGAGCTGCACCAGCGGACGCCGCTCTTCATCGGCAGCAAGTCGGAGGTCGAGCTCGCGCAGGAGATCCTCGGCGGCGTGCCGACGGGCGTCGGGGCGTGACGCGCGAGACCGCCTCGCCCCGCGCCGCCGCGGGGGCGAGCGCGCGGCCGCGGCAGGGCGGCGAGGAGCTCCTCTCGCCCTCGGGGATCCCCATCGCGCCCGTCTATCGGCCCGCGGACGCGGCCGTGGACTACGAGCGCGACCTCGGCGACCCCGGTCGCTTCCCGTTCACGCGCGGGGTGCAGCCGACGATGGACCGGGGGCGCCTCTGGACGATGCGCCAGTACGCCGGGTTCGGAACGGCGGCGGAGACGAACGGCCGGTTCCGGCACCTCCTCGACGCGGGCCAGACCGGCCTCTCCGTCGCCTTCGACCTGCCGACGCAGATGGGGATCGACTCGGACTCGCCGCGGGCGCTCGGCGAGGTGGGACGGGTCGGCGTCGCCGTGGACACGGTCGAGGACATGCACGTCCTCTTCGACGGGATCCCGCTCGACCGCGTGACGACGTCCATGACGATCAACGCGACGGCGGCGACGCTCCTGGCGATGTACATCGTCGTCGCCGAGGAGCGCGGCGTGCGGCGCGACGCGATCGGCGGGACGGTCCAGAACGACATCCTGAAGGAGTACATCGCGCGCGGCACGTACATCTATCCGCCGGAGCCGAGCCTCGAGCTGATCGCGGAGATGTTCCGGTTCTGCGCCGAGGAGGTGCCGAGCTGGAACCCGATCTCGATCTCCGGCTACCACATTCGCGAGGCCGGGGCGACGGCGGTGCAGGAGCTGGCCTTCACCTTCGCCAACGCCGTCGAGTACGTGAAGCGGGCGATCGGCGCGGCGCTCGCCGTGGACCGCTTCGCGCCGCGGCTCTCCTTCTTCTTCGCCGCGCACAACGACCTCTTCGAGGAGGTGGCGAAGTTCCGCGCGGCGCGGCGGATCTGGGCGCGGCTGATGCGCGATCGCTTCGGCGCATCCGAGTCCAGCGCGCGGCTCCGCTTCCACACGCAGACGGGGGGCGTCACGCTCACGGCGCAGCAGCCGCTGAACAACGTCGTGCGCGTCACCGTGCAGGCGCTCGCCGCCGTGCTCGGCGGGACGCAGTCGCTCCACACGAACGGCTACGACGAGGCGCTGGCGCTCCCGACGGCGGAGGCGGCGACGCTCGCCCTGCGCACGCAGCAGATTGTCGGGCACGAGTCGGGCGCGGCGGCGACGGCGGACCCGCTCGCCGGGAGCTACT